>NZ_JBEXTX010000001.1:0-286190 GCF_040614175.1 Amycolatopsis sp. NPDC006131 | reverse complement strand
GCCCAGCTGATCGGCGAGCTGTCACTGGGCAGCGACCTGTTCCGCCACCTGTGGGCCGGGGCCTCGGCGTGTCCGCTGGTCCCGGGCCAGGCGATGGCCGGCCCGGGAGTTCGGGGTCAGGCCACGGACGTGACGGGCCAGCGGTCTCCGGTGAAGTCGCGCAGCTCGGCCGCTTCTGGCGTGCCCAGCTCGTCGAACAGGGCGTAGGCGCGGCGCCAGTAGTCCTGCGCCAGGCCGGCTCGCGCGGCGCAGCGGTGCAGTTCGGCCAGTTCGTTGAGCGCCCGCGCCTGCTGGTAGCGCTCGCCGCGGTTGATCGCCGCACGCAGCCCGGCCTCGACCAGGTCCGCGGCGGTGAGCAGGTCGCCGATGTCGCGGTGCACGCCGCCGAAGTCGATGAGCACCTCGCTCTCGGTCGCCGGGCCGCTGATCGTGCGGACGATCCGCAGCGCCTCGTTGAGGTTGCCGAGCGCGTCGTCGAACCGGCCGGTCTGCCGGTAGGTGTTGCCGAGGCGGTGCCGCGCGTAGGCGATCCGCGGTTCCAGGCCGTGCGCCTCGGCGAGGTCGGCGGCCTCCTTCAGGTGCTCGATCGCCTCGCGGTGCCTGCCCAGCCGCCGCCACGCGTCGCCGAGGTCGGCCAGCGCGCCGCTCTCCCCGTCCGGGTCGCCCGCCTGCCTGGACAGCACCAGCGCGTGCCGATACTGGTCGACGGCCTCGTCGAGCCGGCCGAGCGTGGACAGCGTGGCGCCGAGATTCGCGGCGACAGCGCTTTCCAGCCGGGGGTCCCCGGCGCAGCGGACGCCCGCCGTGCGGAACAGCCGCAGCGCCTCGGGGAACTCGCCGACGCGGTGGCAGAGCACGGCCAGCGCGGTCAGTGAGGTGGCCTCCAGTTCGCGCTCGCCGTTCGCGCGGTGCAGGTCGATCGCGCGCAGGAACTGCTCGCGCGCGTCGGCGGCGCGGCCGTGGTGCAGGTACGCGGCCGCCAGGTCGGAACGGGTGTGCGCCTCGCCGACGCGGTCCTGCGCCGCGGTCGCGGCCGCCAGCGCGGCCTCGTGCGTGTGCACCCAGTCGTGGTCGTGGCTGTAGCCGTAGAGGTACAGGTACGCGCGCAGGCAGCGGGTCAGCTGCCAGGCGTGCGTCGGCCAGCCCTGTTCGGCGGCCAGGCTGACGGCGGCGATCAGGCACGGCCGCTCGGCCTCCAGCCACCGCTTCGCCGCTTCGCGGTCGGGCAGCACCGGGCCGTGCGCGGGCGCGGCCCCGGTGAGCGGGATGTGCTTGGCCGGGTAGATCAGCTGCGTCGCGCGGGCCGCGGTGTGCAGGTAGAAGTCGAGCACGCGGGTGATCGCGGCGCGCCGGGCCGGCTCCGGCTCGTTGTCGCGGGCGAGGCCGCGCGCGTACTCGGCGAGCAGGTTGTGCAGCCGGTACCGGTCGCGGGTGACGACGGTGACCAGGTTCTCGTCCACGAGGCGGTCGAGCAGCCACCTCGCCCGCGACGGGGTGAGCCCGGCGAGCGCGCCGACCGACTCGGGCGTGAAGTCCGCGCCGGGGTGCAGGCCCAGCAGGCGGAACAGGCGCTGTTCCTCGGCCGCCAAGGCCTGGTAGGACAGTTCGAACACGGCCCGCAGCCGTCGGCTGCCCGCGGCCAGTTCGTCGATGCGGTCACCGGTTTCGGCCAGGCGGGCGGCAAGGTCGGCGACTGTCCACGTCGGACGGGACTGGAGGCGGCGGGCGGCGAGTGCGACGGCCATCGGCAGCCAGCCGCACAGTTCGCCGACGCGGCGGGCGGCCTCGGGTTCGCTCTCCACCCGCTTGGCTCCGACCACGCGGACCAGCAGTTCGCGGGCCTCGGCCGGGGTGAAGACGTCCAGCGGCAGGGTGCGGGCGCCGTCGAGGGCGAGCGCGCGGCGGCTGGTGACCAGGACGAGGTTGGTCGGCCCGGCGGGCAGCAGCGGCAGGATCTGGTCCTCGCTGGCCGCGTTGTCCAGCAGCACCAGCACATCCCGGCCGTAGACGCGGTCGCGGTAGAGGGAGGCGCGCTCGTCGAGGCTGGGCGGGATCTGGTCGCCGGGGACGCCGAGCAGGCGCAGGAACGACGCGAGCACCGCGGCCGGGTCGGCCGGCGGCTGGTCGGAGTGGCCGCGCAGGTCGACGTAGAGCTGGCAGTCGCCGTAGCGGCCCTCGGCGAGCAGCTGGTGGGCGACGTGCACGGCGAGGCGGGTCTTGCCGACGCCGGCCATGCCTTCGATGAGCGCGATGCCGACCGCGGTGCCGCCGTCGATCGCGCGGAGCCCGTCACGCAGGGTCGTCAGCTCGGCTTCGCGGCCGCTGAAGTCGGCGGTGTCGAGCGGCAGCTGGCGGTGGGCGCTGACCGGGGCGAACTCCGGCCGCGCGACCTCCTGGCGCAGGACGCGCTGGTAGGCGGTGGCCAGTTCCGGCCCGGGGTCCGCGCCGAGTTCGGTGGCGAGGCGGCGGCGCAGGGTGTCGAACACGTCGAGCGCGGCGGCCTGCTGCCCGCTGCCGGCGAGGGCGATCATGAGGCGCGCGTGGACGGCCTCGTGCAGCGGATCGGCCTCCGCGACGCGCTGCAGGAGCGGCAGAACCTCCTGGTAGCGCCCCAGATCCGAGGCGGCGCCCGCGTACTCCACGACGACGGCCCGGTACTCGCGCACGAGCGCGACGACGATCGGGTGGGAGTCCAGGGCGCTCAGCCCTTCGAGCGGTTCGCCCCGCCAGAGGCCGACGGCTTCGGCGAAGAGACCGCACGCTTCGGCGAGTTCGCCCTCCTCGCGGACGTGCCGTGCGCGGGCGACGAGCTGGCGGAAGAGGAGCAGGTCGTGCTGGCCCTCGGCGACCTTGAGCTGGTAGCCGCCGCGCGCGGAGACGATGAAGCCGCTCTCCGGGTCGCCCTGGAGGCGGCGGCGCAGGCGGGAGATGCGGGACTGGAGGAGGTCGACGGTGCCGTGCTCCGGCTGGTCACCCCAGACGGCTTCGACGAGCGCGTCCCGGCCGACGGGGGCGTTCGGGGACAACGCGAGGAGCGCGAGGAGGGTCCGCTGGGTTTCCGAGCCCGGGTCGACTGGTTCGCCGTCCGCGATGACCCGCAGCGGCCCGAGGACCTCGACCCGCAGCCCGCCGCCGGTGGCCTGCTCGCTGCCCGCCTCGCGGAGCAGTTCCCCCAGCTCCACACGGGACAGACCGAGCACATCGCCCAGCTTGCGCAGAGTGGACACGCGCGGCCGGGTGACACGTCCCTGCTCGACGTCACGCAGGCCGGCCACGCTGAGCCCCGCCAGGTCGGCGACCTCACGCTGGGTGAGGCCCGCGCGCCGGCGGAAGCCCTGGACCAGCGCGCCCAAGCGGCTCCGCGAACCGTCGCTCATTCGTTCACCGCCCCGATCTCGTCGTTCGCAGCCTGGGACGCACTGGTGCGCCAAGCCGTTCCCGCGTTACTCCGACAGAGTTACAAACTCCGCTTCGAAAATGCTTCGAAGGGGTGTGGTGGTTGCGTTGGTTGCTTGGGGTTAACGCGGGTGTTGCCTGGTGGGTGCGGGTGGTGAGGGGTGGTTGCGGAGGGTGATCATGAGGTGGGGCGGGGTTGGTTTGTCTGGGTCGGGGTGGGTGGGGTGGCTCGCGTGGCGATGAACGGACCGTTCATCACTTCCCGGCATCAGCGATACCCGCAACACCGCATGAAGGTGGCACTCGCGTAGCGATGAAGGGACCGGTCATGCCTGCGCGGCGCCCCGCGCGCGACGGTTGGTCCACTCACCACCTGCGCGGCACGGTTGGTCCACTCCCCACCTGCGTGGCAATTGTCCACTCACCGCCGAACCGGCCAGCTCAACCACCGAACCAGCCACCACAGCCAGCCCACCCCGAACCACCTACGCCGACCACTCCGAAACCCCACCCAGCTTCGCGCGGATCTGGCCCCCATCGGGCGACCCCAGCTCCTCCAGCAACTCCAGCGCCGCGCGCCAAGCACGTTGAGCCGCAGCCGCATCACCTCGCGCCAGGTGCGCGTCGCCGAGGCGGTTCAAGGTTCGGCTTTCGTAGTAGCGGCTTCCGTGGCGCCGATACAGCCCCACGGCGGTCTCGTAGCAGCGCACCGCCTCGTCCAGGTTTCCCAGCGACTGCTGCGCGTACCCGACGCTGTCCCACGCGTTGGCCTCACCGACCAGGTTCCCCAGCTCGGCCTGCACCGCGATCGACTCCTTGCAGTGCGCCAGCGCCTGCTCGTAATCCCCCAGCCGAGCACAGCTCCAGCCCATGTTGTTCAGCGCACTGGCGGCCCCGTACCGGTTCCCCGCCGCCTGGAACAACTCCAGCGCCCGCCGCGCGTGGTGGAACTCCTCGGCGTAGTCCCCGAGCCGATCGCACACCCACGTGAGCCCCTGCCGCACATCGGCCTGGTAACCGAGGTCCCCCAGCTCCTCGAACAGGTCCAGCGCCCGATCGAGCTGCTCCCGCGCCTCCTCGTCCCGCCCCAGCGCCGTCAGGATGACCGCGAGCCCCCGGTGGCTGTGCGCCAGCGCGACCGGATCCCCCAGCCGCGCGGCCGCCTCCAGCGCCACCTCGTACGTCCGCGGCTCCCCCAGCCAGTGCCTGCCCTGCCGCACGAACGTGTGGCTCAACGCGCACGCCAGCTGCCACGCGTGCGTGTCGAACCCGGTCGCCGCCGCGCGGTCGATCGCCGCCACCAGCACCGGGTGCTCCGCCGCGAACCAGGCGCCGGCGTCCGCGGGCGGCTCCACCACCACACCCGGCGACGGCGGCTCCAGCGCCAGCGGCTCCCGTTGCGGGCTCAGCGCCGCCGCGCCCGCGTGCGCCGTGTGCACGTAGTGGTCGAACATCCTCCGCACCGCCGCGGTTCGCTCCGCCTCCGCGTCCTCCTCCTGCGTCAGCTCGATCGTGTACGCGCGCAGCAAGTCGTGGAACGCGTACCGCCCCGGCGCACGCTCGGCGACCAGATGCGCGCGCGTCAACTCGGCCAGCAACGGCCGCACTCGGGACGCCCCGAGCAGACTCGCCGCCGCCGCGACGGTCACGTGCGGCCCCGGGTGCAGGCCGAGGAACCGGAACAGCCGGGCCGCGTCCGCGCTGATCGCGTGGTACGACCACGAGAACACCGCCCGCACATCGGAACTCGCGTCATCACCCTCGAAAGCGTCCAGCCCGCCGCGCGCGGCGCACAGCTCGGCGGCCAGCTCACCCAGCGTGAACCCCGGGTTCGTCGCCGCCCGCGCGGCCACGATCGCCAGCGCCAGCGGCAACCGCGCGCACAACGTGTTGATCGAGGCGACCGCCTCCGGCTCCGCCGCCACCCGGTCCGCCCCCAGCCGCCGCGCCAGCAGTTCGCGGGCCTCCGCATCGGACAGCAGGTCCAGGCTCACCGGCGCCGCGCCCTCGACCGCGACCAGCCCGGCCAGCTGGTTCCGGCTTGTCACCAGCGTGAAACTGCCGGGCGCGCCGGGCAGCAGCGGGCGCACCTGCTCGGCGTCGCGCGCGTTGTCCAGCACCACCAGCACCCGCTTGTCCGCCAGCAGACTGCGGTACAGGCTGACCTGCGCCTCCACGCTCACCGGGATCCGTTGCGCCGGAACGGCGAGCGCGTCGAGGAACCGCCGCACCGCCTCCGCCGGGCTCATCGCGCACGCGCCGGGATCGAAGCCACGCAGGTTGACGTAGAGCTGCCCGTCCGGGAACCGCTCCCGCACCCGGTGCGCCCAGTGCACCGCGAAAGCCGACTTGCCGACACCGGCGCCACCGCTGACCACCGCCACCGACACCGACGGCCGGTCCCCGCCGCCGTCCAGCGGCAGCAACGCGTCCAGCCGCGCGAGGTCGCGCATCCGCCCGGCGAACTGCGGCACGTCACCGGGCAGCTGCCGCGGCACCGGCCCCTCCTCCGGCTCGTCCCGCAGCAGCCGCACCTGTGTGTCTCGCAGCAGCGGCCCCGGCTCGACGCCGAGTTCGTCGATGAGCCGCGACCGGACCGCGGTGTAGACCTCCAGCGCTTCTGGCGTGCGGCCGCAGCGGTGCAACGCGAGCATCAGCAGGGCCTGCAGGCGTTCGCGGAACGGGTTGTCCTCGGCCTCCTGCCGCAGCTCGGTGACCACCGAGCGGTGCCGCCCCGCGGCGAGTTCGGCGTCGAAGTAGTCTTCCAGCGCGCTCAGCCGCTTCTCCGCGAGCGGCGGGCCCTCCCGGTCGAGCAGCGACTGGGTGACCCCGCCCAGCGCCGGCCCGTGCCACAGGTCCAGCGCCGCACGCAGCCGCCGGGCCGCGTCGGCGACGCGACCGGCGTCGAGGTCCGCGCGCGCCCTGTCAACGGCCTCGTCGAACTCGTGCAGGTCCAGCTCACCCGGCCCCACCTCGATCACGTACCCCGGCGCGCGCCTGCTGATCACGTCGGCGCCGATCAGCTTGCGCAGCTCGGAGACGTACACCTGCACTTGACCACGCACCGTCGCCGGCGGCGCGGCGCCCCAGACCAGGGCGAACAGCTGCTCGTCCGGCACCACGCGCCCGGCGTTGAGCAGCAGCGCCGCGAGCACCGAGCGCTGCTTCGGCCCGCCCAGCCGCACCGGCCCGTCCGGCCCTGACACCTCGATCGGGCCCAGCAGCCGGTACCGCACCGGGCGGGACGGGTTCGCGGACACGGTGGGCACCTTTCCGTGGACAGGGTGGAACGGACACGGGAAAAGCAAGCAGAACCGGGGTACCTGGCGCTAGTCCCCGCCCCCACCGGGCGACAGCGCCCCGGCGACGACCTCGACCAGGTCGAACACGCCCTCGCCGGTGAGGATCAGCTCGGTTTCCGCGCCCGGGTTGAAGCACAACACGTGCGACTCGTCCGGCCACTGCGCCAGGACACCGAGGAAGGGCACGGTGGCGTAGGGCTGCCCGGGCGCCAGACGGTCGAGCATCGCGGTGGACGAGAAGAGTGCGACGACCGGGAAGTCCCCGCTCCCCGCGGTGCGCCAGGGCAGGTCCTCATCGGAGTCCTGGACGGGCCGGGTCGTCGCGACGACCACCTGACCGTTCACCAGTGCCTCCAGGTATGCGTTCTCGTCCTGCCCGCCGACCGCGGCGACCAGGGCGGTTTCCAGTGCGTTCGACGGAGCCGGCACCGGTCCCGGTTCCCGTCCCGCGCCGAATTCCTCCAGCACGAGCTCACGCACCCGGCGGCGCATCTCTTCGAACGCGGCCTCTTCCGCGTCGGCCGCGGCCACCAGTTGCTCGCGTCCCTCCGCGAGTGCGATCAGCGCGTCCGGGGCCAGCACCGCGCCGATCGGCAGGCCGGGGTTGATCGCCAGCTGCAGCGAGCTGCCCGGCTGCCAGCTCCCCCTGATCTCCGCGAACGTGGTCTGGACGTGCTCCTGCGCGAAGGGCCCCAGTACCGCCGCCATCGACCGGGGCGAGGTGAAGACCAGGACGTGCTCGCGCTCCAGCGGCAGCAGGCCGACGAGCTCCTCCCACTCCGGGGTGCCGCGCGCCGGCAGCACGGGCAGGTACACGGGCGCGGCCAGCAGGAGCTGCGCGTAGCGCCGGCCGTCCCCGTCTGCGAGCGCGGCCTGCAGTGCGTGCTCGATTTCATTGTCCGGCTGCCACACAGGTTCCACGCGCGCTTGCCTCTCTGGGGTACCTTTTGTCCTGCAAACCCTAGTCGGCCGAACCACGGAAGCCATGCCACGCACCCTCTTCGTCGCCCCGGACCAGCGCGGCGCCCTGCCCACCATCCGCGACGCGCTCGAAGCGGCCGACGACGGCGCGGTCATCTCGATCGCTCCCGGTGAGTACCCCGAGCCGATCTCGATCACACGCCAGCACGTGACGCTGTCGGCGCGCGAGCCGGGCAGCGTCACCATCAGCTCGCCGTTTCCCGACCAGCCGGTCGTGTCCGTGACCGACAGCCGGGTCGACCTGATCGGGCTGAAGCTGACCTCCGAGGAGCACGCCGCCATCCGCGTCCGCGGCGGCCAGGTGAAGATCGTCGAATGCACGGCGACGGCCCGGTTCGCGCCGGGCATCGACGTCGCGGCCGCCGACCGCATCGAGATCCGCAACAGCCACGTCACCGGCTCCCAGTACGGGATCGTCATCGAAGAGTCGGACGGGGTGATCGACCGCTGCGAGATCCGTGAAATCGCCGACGACGGCGTGATCCTGCGACTCGGCGCGCGGGTGAAGGTCCAGCACACCACGATCGCCGGGTGCGGGTTCCGCGGCGTGTACATGTACCAGGCAGGCGACTCGAGCCTGGACCGCTGCGACGTCTCGCAGACCGGCGACGCCGGGGTCGCGGTGGCCGACCAGAGCTCGCCAACGATCAGCACGTGCTGGGTGCACGACACGCAGGGCGTCGGGATCAGCGTCGGGCGCGGCTGCGGCGGCGTGATCGAGGACTGCCGCGTGGAGAACACCGCCGTGCCGGGCATCCACCTCGCCGACGGCGCGCGCACCGAGGTCCGCGAGGGCGATCCGGCGCGCGGCAAGGTCCCGGTGGGCGCGGTCGCGACCACGGGCAACCACCAGGACCTGGAGACCGTCGACAAACTGCTCGGCGAGCTCGACGGCATGATCGGCCTGGCGAGCGTCAAGGCCGAGGTGCGCGGGCTGATCGACGAGATCCAGGTCAACGAGTGGCGCCGCAGCGAGGGATTGTCCGTCGGCACGGTCAGCAACCACCTGGTGTTCGCCGGCGCGCCCGGCACCGGTAAGACCACGGTGGCACGCATCTACGGCCAGCTGCTCAAGGCGCTGGGGATCCTGCCGAACGGGCGGTTCAAGGAAGTCTCCCGGCGGGATCTGGTCGGTCAGTACATCGGTCACACCGCGGAGAAGGCGGCCTCGGCGTTCGAG
Organism: Amycolatopsis sp. NPDC006131; assembly: GCF_040614175.1. Lineage (NCBI taxonomy): Bacteria > Bacillati > Actinomycetota > Actinomycetes > Pseudonocardiales > Pseudonocardiaceae > Amycolatopsis > Amycolatopsis sp. NPDC006131. Next base: position 277,331 of record NZ_JBEXTX010000001.1, on the reverse strand, counting down.
GAGGCGCGCGGTGGCGTGCTGTTCATCGACGAGGCGTACACGCTGTCCCGCTCCAGCGGCAGCGGCGCCGACTTCGGCCAGGAAGCCATCGACACGCTGGTGAAGCTGATGGAGGACCACCGCGACGAGGTCGCCGTGATCGTCGCGGGCTACACCGACGAGATGGCGAAGTTCATGGACGCCAACCCCGGTCTGGCGTCCCGGTTCAACAAGACGCTGGTCTTCGAGAACTACAGCCCCGAGGAACTTGTCGCGATCAGCTTGCACATGGCCCGCAGCGACGACTACCTGCTCGGCCAGGACCTGGACGTGGCGCTGCTGGAGTGGTTCGGGCAGATGGAGCGCGACCAGAACTTCGGCAACGCCCGCGAGGCGCGCAAGCTGCTGGAGCGGATGCGCAAGTCCCAGTCGACGCGGCTGCGTTCGCTGGGTCAGCGCCCGACGAGGGACGACCTGCGGACGTTGTCGCTGGACGACCTGCTGGAGGCCGTGCGCGGCACGGGTTAGCCCAGGTCAGGCTCCCGGAGCGGCGCCGTTGCCGGATCGGCCGTCGGCGGGGCCGCCAGCGGCCGCCGCCTCCGCGATCGCCGACACCAGCTCCGGCACGCTGCTACCGGGCAACGTCAGTTCCATGCTCGTGCCGGGGTTGAAGCACAGCACGTGGTCCTCGCCCGGCCAGTTCAGCAGGACGTCCAAAAAGGACACAGTGGCGCGTGGGCCGCCGCCGGGAGCGACGACGTCGAGCACCTGCTCCGAGCTGAACAGCGGCACCACCGGGGTCTCGTCGTCACCGAGGATCCGCCACGGGAACTCACCGGACTCGATCACCGCCGGGTCCGGGACCGGCTCGGTGGCGGGCAGCACGACGTCGGCGCCGATCAGCGCGAGCAGGAACGCGTCGAAGTCCAGTTCGGACACCGACTCGCGCAGTCGCTCCTCCAGCTCGTTGACCGGCTGCAGCGCCGCGGCGGCCTCGGCGTCGCCGCCCAGCTCCTCCAGCACCAGGCGGCGGACCTCGCCCAGCACCTCGTCGACCATCGCGTTCTGCACGTCTTCGACCGGGACCAGCTCCTGACGCCCCTCGGCCAGGTCCTCCACCTCGCCCAGGACCAGGTACACGCCGATCGGGATGCCCGGGTTCACCACGAGCTGGGCGTGATCGGGGTGGAACTCGCGCAGCCCGCCGATGGTGGTCTCGCGCCAACTGTCGACCACGCCGCCGAGCGCCCAGTCGAGCGACTCCTCCGAGGTGAACACGATGACGTGGTTGCCCTCGGGCATCGGCAGGCTGATCGGCCACGGGTCCCCCGGCTCCGGGGTGGCCGGCACGTACAGCGGGGCGTCGCGCAGCAGCTGGGCGTAGCGCCGGCTGTCGCTGTCCTGCAGCGCGGCCAGCATGCCGCTCTCGACCTCGTTGGCCGGGCGCCACTGAAAGTCCACTCCAGACACTTCCTTCTGCTCGTCGGTCCGCGGTGCACCACCGGCGTCGGGTCTCACGGTACCGCCGGCTTCGTCGTCGTGATGCTCAGGTCGAACTCCTTGCGAACGTACCCGGCGTAGATGTCGACCGGGCGGTCCGCGGCCGGCATGGCCCGAAGCTCGTCCTCGGTGTACTCGCTCAGGTCGGCCTTGGCCACCTCGGCATTGACGCGGAAGTAACGCAGCCGGCCGCTGTCGAGCTGGGCGCGCATCTCCCTGGCGACGCGGCCCTCGTAGCCGCCGCGCTTCTCCATCGCGTCAAGGATGTTGCGCACGTACTGCGGGTGTCCCTGCTCGTAGCCGCCGTTGACGTTCAGCCCGGCGCTCGGGCCCTTCGCCTCCACGATCACGTAGTCGCCGTTGCCGTCGCGGTAAACGGAGTCGAAGTGGTTGGCGCCCCGGTCCGGGACCTTGACCGGCCGCAGGTCGCCCCGGCCCGACTCCCGGTACTCCTTGCGCAGGTCGCGCACCGCGTGCTCGGCCGCGATGTCGCCGAGCTTGTTGTTCCAGTGGTTGCTCGACAGGTCGTTGAACCCGGCCTGGTCGAACTTGTCCAGCGGCGTGGTGAACCGGCTGTCCGGCCGGTGCGTGCCCTTGATCGCGTCGTTCGCCTCGGCCAGGTACTCCTGGAGGCCGGGCCGCCCGGCCGCGAGCAGGTCCGCATCCGCGCGCCGCGCGGGCGGCAACGTGTCGCGGCGGCCGACCTTGCGGCTGCCCTCGATGGTTTCCGACTTCACCGGCGGCGCCTCGGTGTCGTGCACGACGAACCGGCCGTCGGCGAGACGTCGCAGCACCGGGACCTCCACCCCGCGGTACTTGACGGAGGTGCTCAGGCGCGGGAAGACGCCGTCGGCACCCATCTGCCGCCAGTAGGTGCGGAGGAACTCCGCCGCCTTGTCGCGGTCCGTGCCGTTGACGATGCTCAGGATTTCCTGGTGGACCTGCGCCTTGCCCGGAGCGGGAACACCGGCGGAATCCGCCCCGCGCAGGTTTTCGTCGAAGCGGTTCCACACCGCCCAGTCCTCGCCGCGGCGGCGCGTGCGTGGCGCGACCGGGTTGATGCCCGGGTCGGCGTTGGCCGGCACCGGCGGAACGGACTGCGCCTCGCCCGGAACCGGCGGTGGCGCCTCCCCGGGCAGCGGCGGAACCCCGTGCACCAGCGGCGCGCCGAGCTCGAGCATCCGGGCGAATACTCCGATGGTGGGCCGGACGGTCAGGTCCGGGATGTCCAGCCGGATCTCGCCGTCTTCCCACACCGGCGTGGCCGCCACATACACCCCGTGCTTGACCTGCGGCATCGTCGCCATCAGCGGCATCCTGGCGTCGGCGAGCGCCGGGAGCAGGTTCTCCAGCGCGGCGACGGTGGCGCCGAGGGCGGGCAGGTGGGACTGGGTCACCTCCAGGCCCGACACGGCCCCAAGCACCCGCTGCACGTGGTCGGCGTTGCCGAAGCGCGGCGCGGCCATCAGACCCTGGTGGATGAGCGCGTTCTCCACGGCCAGCATCCACCGGGGAGCGGACGGCGACGGCGGGATCTGAAACTCGTTCGGCACGGCCAGCTCGCGCACTCCGTCGGGGAGGTGCAACCGGACGAGGTGATCACCGGTGCTGGGCATCTCCGTCACCAGGCGCTGCCGGATGATCTCCGGCCGCGCTCCGGCCAGTGCCCGCAGCACCTGGTAAGCCACACCGGTGCGGCTCCCCTCGGCCTCGAGCCGGCGTGGGTCGAGCGTCTCCATGAACGGCCGTTCGTCGCGACGCCACGGCCAGTGCGGCTGTTCCGCGCTCCGGATCATCGGCCGGTACACCAGCGGATACGGATTGGCCGGGTGGCGCGGGTCCTGACGCGAGAGAACGGAGTCGAGCAGCTCGCCGAACGCCCGGTGCACGAGCACCATGCCGCTCTTGTCCGGGGTGTAGTAGAACTCGTGGTCCGCCAGCAGCGCGAGGGCTTCGCCGTTGTCCTGGTTGGCCGCGGTGTAGCCGGCCCGGGCAGCGGCCTGGTCCTGAGCCAACCGCACGGCGGGGTCCGCGACGCTGCTCCGCTCGGCGGACGGAATCCGGCCCCGCGCAGCCGGCTGGTAGCGCCGCAGGTCGACCGCCTGGCCGACGGGCCGGCGCAGGTGATGTTTCCGGACGAGCTCGGCGAGCACGGGAGTCTGTTTCGCGAACGCCCGCACCGCGTCGTCCGGCAGCTCCAGCGGCGTCCCTTCGGCCCCGGCGGACAGATCACGCGGCGCGGCGTACCGCACGGCGCCGGGGGAGAGCTCGTCCGGGAGTAGCGCCCCCAGACCACGCTCCCACTCCGCCGCCAGCGCCTCCTCGACAGCCTGCTCCGCGGGAACGTCCGGGTTCGCGTCGACGGCGCGGGCGCGGAAGGTCTCCAGGCCGCGCCGCAGCAGGGCCTGATCGCCGCTGACCGCGTGGAACCAGGCGACCAGCTGACGCCGGGCCCGCGGATCGGTCAAGGTCCGGTGGACCTCGCCCAGCTCGCCCAGCTGCTCGGGCTGGACCTCGGACGTGGCCAGCCCGACGGCCCGGGTGACCCACTCCGCGAGCTCGTGGTCCTGCGCCGCGCGGACGTACTCGGCGGTCGGGGGGAGCTGGCTGATCGGGCTCCGCTGCGTGCCGCGCAGCGGCACCGGCTTGCCGTCGCCGTCGATCGCCAGCACGTCGGTTCCGTACTGCGTCGGATAGTCAGGGCGGCGTGTCATGCGCTCCTGGGGCAGCAGCTGCCTGGGCCGGATCCGCGGGCCGATCCCGTACTTCGCGTATATCTCAACGGTCGCCACGGCGGACTGTGCGGCGTTCGCGATGCGTGTGGCGCGTTCGCGGGTCCGGTCGGCGACCTCCCGGATCGTGGGCGGCCGCAGCGACACGCGCTTGCCGCTGATCACCTCGTCCGTCAGCCAGTACAGCGTGCCGTCGTGGTTGATCACGACGACCCCGGCGTGCGGCCCGTGCGGATCCTCGGTGAGCCGGTGCAGCATCACGGCGATCGCCCCGGGCTTGTCCCGGAGGGCGAACTCGATCGCGCTCGGCGCGTCGACGCCCGGATCCTGGCCGGGATAGGTGCGGAACCGCGCGCCGGTGACCTGTTCCACCCGGCCCGCGGCGCCCAGCTCGGAGCCGAACGGCTCGCCGTCGCGGATGCCCTGGAAGGCGACCATCGCGGGGAGCTTGGGGATGCCGAGGTGGTAGATCGACCGGGCGGCGAGGAACGCCTCGAACGCCGAAATCCCCGGCCGCCACAACAGGTGGGCCCACTTCTTCGGGTGCACCTTCTTCAGGAACGCGCCGGTCGCGTCGCTGATAGTGTCCGCAACCTTCTCGAGGGCGCGGGCGATCACCGGCCGCAGCCCGCCCGGCTCGTCGTAGGGTGCGTCGACCTCGGCGCTCGTGTCCGCGGCGCCGTGCGTGGAGTTCAGCAGGGCGAGCAGATCTGGCCGTACCTCGCCGAGGCGGAGCAGCTGGGCGGGGGTCAGCTTCTCGGCGTCGATCAGTTTCAGGACGTGATAGATCCACTCCTCGTCGGACATCTTGCTCGCCGGGTACCGGATCGGTGTCGCGGTTACCACGCCGGTGGGCAGGACCCCGAGCTCGCGTTCCCACATCCTGGTGAGCAGCTCGGCGACGGGGATTCCCTGCGACCGGGCGGTGTTCTGCAGGCTCCGCACCGCCATCGCGAACGCGGCCGGGTCGCCGGTCGTGTGCGCGAGGGCCCGCAGCTGCAGCCGGGCAGGCCGGTCGTCGACCAGCGAATTGTAGAGAGCGGCGACCTCGGGCGGGAACGACGTGGGGTGGGCCGCGACATCGTCGTTGATCATCTCGAGGACGTGGATCTGCTCGGCCAGGCTCTTCCAGGCGCCGCGATCGGCCTGGGGGATCGCCTCCAGGTAGCTCCGGGTGGGCGGACGGGAGCTGAGCTCGGACAGCTCCAGGCCGTTGATCGGCACGGCGGCGGCCATCGCCGCGGACCTGCTCGGTCCGCCGTGAACGATGACGTCGAGGGCGTACACGCCGTCCTCGTGCCGGTACAACGGTTCGGACGCGGACCTGCCGTGCGCGGGGTCGAGGAACACCGGTGATTGTCCGTCGCGGGCGGCGATGGCAGTGACGTGCGGTTCGGCGCCTGCCCGGTGCACCACGACGTAGGCGAACGCGTTGCCGCTGGTGCGCGCCAGGGCGTTCACGACTGTCTGGTAGGCGGCGTCGATCGCCTCGGCCCGCTGAGCCGGATCCAACCGACGCACGTCGACCAGGCGCTGGAACCGTCCACCACGGTCCTCGATGCGGCCGACCGGCTCGCTGCCCAGCGGCTTGCCGGGGTCGCCGTCGGCGAACCCGTCGAACGTCCGCCGCGCCGCGACGTCGATGTCGAGGCCGATCCAGTAGTCGTGGAGCACCATCGCGGCGTCGGCGTGCGCCAGCGGCCCGGCCGGATCGGCCGGCCACGGCGCGAGCAGCCGCACCGCACGTGCCAGGTCGTCCGCGGTGCGCTCGCCGTCCTCGCTCAGCACCGCCTGCGCCATCGCCAGCCGCGAGCCGGGCGAGGGCACCAGGCCACCGCGCTCACCGAGCACCCGCGACGCACGCGCCGGCGGGAACGGCGATTCGCGCGTGATTGCGCGGACCTCGCCGCGGACGACGTTGTGCGCCGCCCACTCCGGCTCCGGAAGGCTGCGCTGCTCCTCCGTCGTCAGCCGGCGCAGCTCCTCGCGGGTGGCGAGGTCGAGGAGGTCCTCCTGCTCGGCGAGCAGAGCGCGGGTCAGCGGCTGCAAGTGCGCCTGGGCGATGGCGTCGAAATCCCGGCCCTCGGGCAGCGCGATCACGATGTCCCCGGCCTGCTCGGCCAGATCGCCCCTCACTGCCCCGTCCCCGTGCTCGGCGACGGCCTCGGCCTGCTGGAGCGCGAGCACGTCCAGGGTGAGGAGCCGTCCGGCCAGCGGGGCGTCGACGGCCGTCGCCTCGTCCGGGCCGCGCAACCTGCCGCGACGCAGCCGCTCGAGCCGGGTCTCGTGGCGCAGTTCGTGCCGCGCCTCGCCGAGCGGGCCGGCGAGCTCCAGCATGGCCTGATCCCGCCTGGTGCCGGGGTCCAGCTCGAGCCGGATGGTGGCGGACGGCCCGGCGGGACTTCCGGCGAACGCCGGCATCAGACGTGGACCGCGCCGGGTCCTGGCGTCGCTGTAGTCCACCACGATCGGCACGCCCGACAGGTGGGCTTGCAGCTCCCCGTCCGTCCGGGACAGGTGCAACTCGGGCAGCAGCCGCGCGAGAGCGGTCAGTGCGAGGTGGAGCTGCTCGCGGTCGTGCCGGACTCGTTGCTCAACATCGTCCCCACGGCCGGCGCCGGTTCCCCCGTCCGTCGCAGCAGCACCGTCGTCCACCCGTTGCGGCGCGCCAGCGGTGTCGGGAACTCCACGGACAGAACCGTCCAGACGCGACCAGTCGCCGAGTCGGTCAGCGTCAGCCCCGGTTCGATCGGCTCCCCGTCCTCCGGCCCCAGTAGCCGGATCCCCGGGAACGCCGACAGATCGTCCACCTTGGTCACCTGCAGCGTCGTCATCGCCGTCTCCTTCCCCGTTCTGGTGCCCCTCCGCTGCCGATGACCCGGCCTCGCGCACGTGCCGGTCGAGGTCGGACCACCGCCAGCCCTCCTCCAGCTGCTCGGCGCTGACACCGTGCCGCGCGAACACCTCGGCCGCCGGCGTGCCGTCCTCGAGGACTTCGCGCAGCTGCGCCACCGTCTGCGGCTCGTGCCAGCCCGCCTCCTCGGCGAACTCCAGCAGGTCGAGCACCTGGCGCCGGCTGTACTCGGCCATCCGCTGCGCGAGGTAGTGCGCGAGCTGGTCGCGGTCCGCCGACATCACCACGCCGTCGTAGGCGTAGCCGCGGCGGAACAGGTCGAGTGCGATGAAATCCCCGCGCCCGAACCACTTGTTCACCAGCTGGTTCGCCCAGCTGGACAGGCCGCCCGCCAGCACGTGCAGGGCGAAGTTGCGCGGCCTCGGGTCCGGGCGCATCCCTTCGGTGGTGCCGCGGCTGATCGCGCTGCCGAGGTTGCCCGGTCCCAGCTCGTTGACCAGCAGCGCACGCCCGCTCGGCATGCCGAACGCGCCGCGGTGGAACACCTCGGTGATCCGGGAGATCAGGTCCAGCGCGGCGTCCACGTCCTCGCCGATGACGACGAAGCTCGAGTCGACGGAGTTGCGGATCACGCGCGTCGCGCCGCCGGGCTCGCCGGGCACGAACTGGAACAACAGGTGCTGCCGGTGCGCGCCGCGCAGCTTGGCGAACAGCTCCTTGGGGCCCGGCCGCGACAGCCGGTCGACCTTCAGGAGCAGCTGGTTGTCGCCCCGGTCCTCCGCGTCGGCCAGGTGCCGAACGCGGCGCGTCAGCTCACCGGTCTCGCGCATCCGGCGGATCTCTTCGAGCAACGTCCCGGGCGGGACCGGTTCGGGGCCGCGCCGGTCGAGGATCTCCCGCGCCTTCGCGCCCAGGACCGCGTCGTCGAGGTGGGCGGTGAGCAGTGCCCGGAGGCGGGTTTCCGCCGCCTGCGCCTCGGTGGCGGTCGCCCACGCCACGTCGTCCATCGCCCGCGGCGTGGCACCGGCGCCGGGCATTTCCTTGCGCACCTTGACCGCGAACCGCTCGACGGTGGCGCGGGTGGTCACGAACCTCATGGCGCCGTCCGCGGTCCGCTGGGCGGCCTCCGCGGCCGACTGCCCGGCGGCCGCGGTGTTGCCCTGTTCGAGGCTGACCGCGGCGTTCACCGCGCCACTGCCCGCGGCCTGCCCGAACGCGGCGGCGGCGAGCTGCCTGCTGCTCCTGCGATGCAGGTAGCGCTCGCGCATGAGGAGGTCGTCGATCTGCCGGTGGACCAACCGCGCCAGGTCGTCCGCGGGCAGGGTGCCCGCCCACTGCGCGGGCAGGTACGTGAGGAACTCCCGGACGTCGGTCGCGCCCCGCTTGTAGATGCCGGTGTGGCTCGTCATCGGCGCGGCCGTGGTGGGCAGCTCGTCGGAGACACCGATCGTGATCCGCAGCTCGCCCGGCAGCTTGGGAGTGTGCGGGCGCGGTTTGGCGGTGATGATCACCGTCAGCCCGTCGCCCTCGCGGATCGCCGCGGCGATCTCCTCCTCGGTGAACGCTTCGCCCGCGGCCTTCCGCTTCGCCTGTTCCGCCGCTGCCACCGCCGTCTCGCGGGCGACGCGCTCCGCCGCTGCCGCCTCCGCCCGGGCCGCGGCGAGCTCCGCCTCGCCGGCCTCCTCCGCGGCGGCGACCGCGTTCTTGGCCGCCTCGTGCGCGGCTGCCGCCTTTTCGGCCGCGATCTCCTCCGCGGTCAGGAACCGGACAGCCTTCACCCCGGGGTGGCTCGCGGCACGGAGGACCATCTCCCCGGCCGCCTGTGCGATCAGCGCGGCCGGCTCAGCGGGCGCCAGTGGCCGCGCGGCTTCCGTGGGCAGGTGCGCGTCGATCTCCGCGCGCACGCCCCGGACGATCCCGTGCGCAGCGTCCATCAACCGCAGCGCCGTGTCCGCCGCCTGGATCTTGGCGCCGACGCCGATGATCTCCTGGAACCCCTGCTGCGCCCGGACGCCGTCCTCCCACAGCTTGTACGCGAGCATCAGGTCCAGCCAGTTGCGGTGCCGTGCCTTCACCACGCCGCCGCGGGCTCCGCCGCTGCCCGCGACCAGCGGTGCGATCAGCTCCGGGCTGCCCGCGGCGAGGTTGAAGGCGGTGGTGATCGCGGCTTCCATCGGCAACGTCGCGAAGTGCTCCTTCGCCAGGGTCGCCAGGCTGGGCTGGATCCACATCTGCTCGCCCTTGACCACGACGTCGACCAACTGCTCGGACACGGCGGCCCGGATGGCGTCGGGCCCGGCGGAGTAGGTGTTGGGCGAGACGCCGATCCAGTAGCGCTGCTCCAGCGTGGGCACGTGCCCGCCCTTGAGGATCTGGTACGAGCGCTCGAGACCTCCCACCACCAGCGAGACCTTCAGCGTCTCGCCGCTCGGCAGTTCCAGCACGAGCGTGCCGGCGTCCCGGACGGACTGCTTGCCCGCGTCCCGCGCGGCGATCCGCTCGTCCTCCCAGCGCGCCGACCGCATCCGCTCGAACGTCCGCTGCAGATCGGTGCTGTACAGGTAGGTCCGCGGGAACTCGCCCACCGCCAGCTGCGCCGCGATCTCCGCGCCGGCGCGCCCGATCAGTTCCTGGAACTCGGCGAGTTCCGCGGTGGTCAGCCGGGCGGGCAGCTCGGCCGGGGGCACGTCCGGCATCCGGTTGCCGGTGAGTTCGGCCAGAGGCTGCAGCGCCGTGGCGGCTTCGCGTGCACCCTCGGCGATCGAAGTCGCGGTGGGGCCGATGCCGCCGCGCATGAGGGCCGCGTCCTGGAGCGCGAAGTCCATCAGCGCGTTGATCAGGTTGGCGTACGCGATGTAGTCCGCGACCGGGCCGAGGACGACGGACCAGCCGAGGTAGACCCCGCGACCGACGAGGAACACGGTGCTGAGCCCCTGGCCGGCCAGCAGGGACGCGAGCGTCCCGGCGGCCACACCCGCACCACCGCCGAGCTGCGCCATGAGCGCGGCGCGGATCTGCACCACGGCGTCGGGCAGCTCCGACCGGTAGGCGGAGACCTGTGCCTCCAGGATCCGGTCCCGGGCGTCGTCGGCTTCACCGCGGGTGGCGTCCGGCCGCACCGCGACGACCGACTGGGCCGCGTGGACCCACCGCACCGGCACCGCCGCCGGCATCGGCAGGTCCACACCCTCGGTGGGATCACCGTGCTCCCGGATGTACTCCTCGAGGTCCTCCGCGGTGGAGATGGTCACCCCGAACCGGTCCTCGATCCAGTCGGCCTTCCTGCGCAACCGGAACTCGGCGGCCAGCGGGTGCGTCCCCGCCTCGATCTCGGCGAGCGAGGGCCCCACGATGGACTGCAGGGTGAACCCGGCGCGGGGCAGCCGGCCGCCCCGCGAGTCTTCGGTGCCCGACCACCAGTCGACCTTGTCGACGTTGTGGTAGGACCGCTCGACGGCGGCGAGCCGGTCGGGCGGTTCCTGCTCGTGCACGGGGGTGTACAGCGACGTGACCGGGAACTGGTCGGTCTGCGTCACCGACACGTGGTAGATCCGGTCGTCCAGCACGCCCTTGGCGCCCGGGAACCCGAGGCCCTTCTCGCGCAGGCTGGACAGCCAGTGCGCGAACCCAGGCGCGGGGTGCTCCTCCGCGCTGCGCAACTGCGCGAGCAGTTTGAGCATCGCGAAGGCGTCGGTGCTCCGGCCGCGGAAGCGGGGGTGCGTCAGCAGGACGTCCTCGAGGAGGTTGAACCTCGCGTCGCTGCGGCTGATCGCCTTGTTCAGCCCGAGACCGTGGTCCTGGCCCGCCGCGTCACCGCTCACCAGGCGCTTGAGCTCGTCCTCCAGGGTTCGGAGCTCGGCCGCCGCCTGCCGCACCGCCGGGTCGGGGTTGTCCGCGAAGTCGCGAGCCCTCGCGCCGGACAGATCCTGCGCGGTCAGGGACCGCACGATCCGCTGGTGGTGCTCGGCGAGGTCGAACAATCGCTGGACGGCGGCGAGGTCGCGTTCGGACAGTCCCGCCACCGTCAGCTTGCCGCTGGTGCCGACAGGGTCGGGGCGCAGCGCCCGGGGCGCGTCCTGGTCCGGGTCGATGTCCTCGCCGTGCGCGACGAGACGCGGGTGTTCCGCGTACACCCGGTCGAGCGCCTGGTTTTCCCCGGCGAGTTCCGACAGGGCGGCGGCGAACGGGACGTGCAGCTCCTCGGCGCGCTGGAGCTCGCGTTCCAGGCGCGACCGCGCGGCTTCGGCGCGCTGCTCGGCAATGGTCGCCGAGGCGCCGTCCGGCTGCGGCCGGCCGCTCGCCCGCTCCTGCTCGACGACCTGGCTCCACAACGTGTGCTGCGCCAGCGCGACCGCGGCGCGTTCCAGTTGCGCCTGGTGGTCGTCCCGGGCGGTTCGGATCTGCTCCAGCAGGCCGGCGAGCCGCCGGTACCGCTCGGTGAGCGCGAGGTCGGCCTCGCTCGCACCGGTCTCGCGCCGCGCCACCAGCTCGGCGACCTCGCGCGACAACCGCTCGGCGCGCGCACCGATCGAGTCCAGCAGGCCGATCATCGGGGCCGCCAGTTCCTCGGCGCGCTGCATCGCCGCGATCGGGTCGTCCGCCCGTGCGGGAACCGCGGCCAGCGCTGCCCACCCGCGCTGGTGCGCCTCGGCGAGCGTGATCATCTCGTCGAGCTGCGCCCGCACCGACCGGTCGGCCGCGAAGTCCTCCGACGGCGCGGGACGCCCGCCGTGGAACAGGTACTTCACCGGCTCACCGTCGCCCGGATCGGGCAGCTGGTCCGGCTCGGCGACCGGCGGCCGCGAGGGGCGGCCGTGCAGGCGGTCCACGGCGGCATCCGCGTGCGCCTCGGCATTGCGCTCCAGCGCGTCGACCAGCGGCTTGGTGGGCACGACCCCCGCGCGCAGCTGCGCGGCGTGCGCCAGCTCGTGGGCCAGCACTCGGACCAGCGTCTCGACCGACTCGAACGCCTCCGGCATCAGCCAGATCGCCCTGCCGTTCAGGTGCGTCGGCGTGACACCCTTCTGGCCCTCCTCCCGCATCGTCCGGGCCAGCTCGGCGTCCTGCACCATCCCGATTTCGACACCGGTCGTGTCGAGACCCGCCCGCGCGGCGACCCAGCGAACCGTCTCCGGCGAGACCTCCAGCGGGCCGGACGGCAGCTCCGGCAGCTCGGTGACCGCGGTGGTGCCGCCGGTGTGCTCCTCGATGAGCGCACGCACCGCGGGTTCGCTGAACCGGCGACCGGTGCCCCACAGCTCGTGCGCCTTGTTCAGTTTCGCCGTGAGGTCGGCGACCAGCACGTCCTTGCGCGCGTCGGTGGTCGCCGTGTCGGCGAAGGCCTCCGCGACCCGCGCGGTGTCAACGAGGGCCGACTTGATCCAGGCGTGGTTCTGGTAGCGCGGCAGGTCCTCCTCCCACCCGGCGATGGCCTCGGCGGGCATCAACCGGGTCCAGCGCTCCATCAGCTTCGCGTGCTCGGCGTCGGAGTAGCCCATGTAGTAGAGGTGGTTCGCGAGGTCGGCGACCGGGTCGCCGTACAGCGCCAGTTCCCAGTCCAGCACGGCGATGTCGTTCTCGCGGACGAGGATGTTGCCCCGGTGCAGGTCCATGTGCACCAGGCCGAACCGGCGCCGGGTCAGCTCCTGCCAGCTGTCGCGCACCACCGCGAGCGGATCGTCCGGCACGCCGAACGCGTCCAGCAAGGCGCCGTGCTCGTCGGCAACCTGGTCGTGCACCGTCTCGGTCATGTCGGACAGCCGGCGCGCGAAGCCCGCCGTGTCCCCGCTGGCCGGCCAGCCGGCCGGAAGCATCGGCAGCTCGGCGGCCACGGCGTGGCTGGCCTCGGCGAGCAGCGCCGCGATGCCGTCGAGCAGGTGATCGGGTGCGGCCTCGTCCGTAGCGAGGAGCCGACCGTCTTCGAACGCGTGGACCTGACTGCCGCCGAGCGACTGCCACATGCGAGCGGCGTTCGACACGAACGCGTTCCGGGCGGCCGGGGCCATCGCCTGGTACAGGTCCGCCTCGTGCCAGATCCGGAGGTCCATGTAGGTCGCGTCGGCGGCCGGGACGCGGACGATAACCTTCCCGAACCCGGTCCGGACCATGACGTTGGTGTTGTAGTTCCCCGCGAGGCCGGCGCCGTCCTGGGCCTTGGCCATGGCCAGGGCGATGACCGTCTCGCCCCACTTCTCCCGCAACTCCCGGTGCTCGAGGTCGCGGTCGGCCGGGTGCACGCCCTGCTCCCGCATCTCGTCCTCGATCAGCGCCAGCAGCTCAGCAGCTTCGCGCTCGGCGAGCGTGGGCGGCTGGTTGTCGCGCACGTGCTGGTCGAGGTCCGCCCACGTCCAGCCGTCGGGCAGCTGGTCGGCCCGGACGCCGTGGTGCACGAACACCTCGGCGAGCGGGCGCGCGCCCTCGGCGAAGACATCGCGCATGATCTCGATCGTCTTCGGGCTGTAGAAGCCGGCCACCTCCGCGAACTCCAGGAAGTCGAGCTGGCGGCGGCGCAGGTGATCGGTGATCTGCCGGGTCGCGTAGTGAGCGAGCTGGTTGCGGTCCTCGCCCATCACGGCGCCGTCGTAGCCGTAGCGCAACCGGTTCTGCTCCAGCGTCAGGAACTCGCCTCGGCGGTTCCAGCCTGCCGACAGGACGTTGAACAGGACCGACACCTTCGCGGTCAGCACCTGCATGGCGGCGTGGAAGAGGTTCGTCGCCGGCCCGATCCACGCGGTGAGCAGCCGGGCGAGGAGGTTCGGGACGTTGCCGGTGGCCAGGTCGCCGTACATCAGGTCGAGCATCCCGGGCACACCCGTGTACCCCAGGTGCGCGGCCTTGACGAGGAGGGCCATCAGCTGGACCGCTGTCTCCGGGTCCTCGCCCTTGATCACGTAGGCGGAGTCGTAGCTGTTGACCACGAGGTGCGTGGGGGCGCCGGGCACGCCGGCCTGGAACCGGAAGATCAGTTGCTGGCGGTGCGCGCCCTGCGCCTTCGCGCCCAGCTCCCACGGCCCGGGATGGCGGACCTTGTCGATGTAGAGCACGAGTTCGCCGCGGCCCATCCGGCGCGCCATGGCCAGGTGCTCGATGCGGCGGGTGAGCTCGCCGCTCTCGATCATCTCGTCCAGCTTCGCGATCAGCGACTCGGGCTCCGCGAACTCGGCGTCCCGGCGCGCCAGGATCTCCCGTGCGTTGGCCCCGAACTCGGGGTGGTCGGCATAGGACGCCAGCACCTCCCGCAGGTTCTCCTCCTCCCGGCGGATTTCGCGGGCCGTCATCCAGGCGAGGTCGTCCATCGCCCGCGGGGTCGCGATGAGCGGGCTGACCTCCTTCTGCATCCGGATCGACAGGCGCTCGAACCCGCTGCGGCCGGTGACCATCCGCATGATCCCGTCGAGCGTTTTCTGGATGACGTCGGTGACGGTCTGGCCCGCGGCGGGGATGTTGTCCTGCTGCAGGCTCAGAGCGACGCTCATCCCGCCGCTGCCCGCCGCCTTGCCGCCGGCCGCGCTGCCCAGCTGTCCCATCGACCGCGGGTGCAGGAAGCGCTCCCGCTCGACGAGGTCGTCGGCCTCCCGGTGCATCCACTCCGTGAGCTCGGCGGCGGGCAGCCGGGTGTCGCCCGTCGTCCACTGAGCCGGGAGCAGCACGTTGAACTCGCGGACGTCGGTCCGCTCGCGCTTGTACACACCCGCCCGAGTGACCGCGGGCATGGTTGGCACGGGCAGTTCGGCGCTGACCCCGATCCGGAGCCGGATTTCCGCGGGGATCTTCGGGGTCCGCATCCGGCCCTTCGCCAGCGCGACGAGCGTGAACGACCCGCCACCGGCCTCCAGCGCCTCGGCCTGCTCGAACCTGATTTCCTCGGCCAGCTCCGCCGCGGCCCGCTCGTCCTCGGGCGTTCCGCGGCCGGCCGCGATCGTCTCGGCCAGCTCGATCAGCCGTCGCTCCCGCTCGACCGACACGCGCCTGGCCTCTTCCGCCACCCTGGCCGCCTCCTCGGACGCGGCCTTCGTGGTCTTGACTGCCTCTCCGGCGTCCCGCAGGGCGGCCCGGGCCCGCTCGGCCGCCGCGGCCTTCTCCGCGAGCTCGTCCGCGGCGGCCCCCTTCATGGCCTTGGCGGCCTTCTCCGCGGCGGTCTTGGCCTTGGCGGCGGCCTCGACGGCGCTCTTGTGCGCGGCGACGGCCTGTTCCGCGCGGACTTCGTCGGCGGTGAGCAGCCGGGCGTCCTCGATTCCCGGCCGGGTGCGGATGCGGTCCCGCATCTGGATGGCGCCCTCGTGGAGCATCCGCCCCGGATCGTCGGGCACGTACTCGGGATCCGCCTGACTGGCGGGCAGGAAGCGGCGGATCTCCGCGCCGAGCTTCCGGTTCAGCTCGGCCGCGGAACCCATGAGCCGCAGGGAATCCTCGGCCATCGCCGTCCGCGCGCCCGTGCCGACCAGCGCCTTGAAGCCCTGGCGTTCCCGTACCGCGTCCTCCCACAGCTTCCGGGCCAGCGCCAGGTACTTGAAGTTCAGGTAGCGCGAGCTCACCATGCCGCCGCGGCCACCGGCGCTGGAGCCGATCGAGGACCCGAGCATGTTCCAGCCGCCCGTCGCGGCGGCGAACCCGGCGGTGATCAGGACTTCCAGGGGGTAGGTCCCGTACAGCTCAGTGATCAGGGACCGCAGCGGCGGCTGGAGCCACAGCTGTCCCGCCTTGATGACCACATCGACCAGCTGCTCGGAGACCGCCGCGCGGATCGCGGCGTCGCCGGCGCGGTAGACGTCCGGCGAGATGCCGATCCAGTACCGCAGCTCGGTGGAGGGCACGTCGCCGCCCTTGAGCAGCTGGTACGACCGGTCGAACCGGCCGACCTCCAGCGAGACCTTGACGTGCTCGCCGGTCGGCATCGTGAACATCAGCGTGCCGGCGTCCTGCACGGCCACGGTGCCGGCGTCGCGGTGGGCGATGCGCTCGTCGGACCACCGCACGTCGGTCAGCTTCGCGAACGTCTCGATCAGATCTTCCCGGCCGCGCAGGTGAGTCCGCGGGAAGTCGTCGTCCACGAGCTGCTGGGCGACCTCGCCACCGACGGCGCTGAGCTTGTTCTGGAAGTCGGCCGGCTCGTTCCCGGTGAGCGGCTCCGGCTTGCTCGGCGGGACGGTCTCCGGGACGCTGCGGACGGCGGCCAGGTCGGCCATCGGGCGCAGCTCCTCAGCGGCCTGGTGTTTGCCCTCCTCGAGCGAGTCGGCGGTCGGGCCGATGCCACCGCGCATCATGAACGCGCGCTGCCGCCGCATCTCGTTGGCGGCCTCGGTCTGCTTGCCCGTGGCCGTGACGTAGGACCACGGGGCGAACAACCCGGCCCACGCGAAGTAGAACAACCGGCCCAGCAGGTACAGCGCGCTCACGCCCAGACCGGAGAGCAGCCCCGCGGCGGTGCCGACCACGATGCCGATGAGGTTGCCGCCCTGCGCCAGCATCGTGGTCCGCGCCTCGATGCCCGCCGACGGGTTCTGCGACCGGAAGGCGGCGACCTCCCGCAACACCAGCCGGTGCAGGGCCTTCTTGGCCGCCTCCGGGTCGGCGTCCGGCCGGACGGCGACGACCAGCTGCCCGCCCTCGACCCAGTAGACCGGGATCAGCGCTGGCAACGGTAGGTCGAGGCCCGCCGTCGGGTCGTGCCCGAGCCGGCTGATGAACTTCGCGAGGTCGGCTTCGCTCTCGATGCGTTCACCGGGGTGGTTCTGCTCGATCCAGGCCGCCTTGCCGTGGAAGCGGAACTGCTCCGCCAGTGGGTGGTCGCCGGCCCGGATCTGCTCGGCGGTCGGGCCGACGTTGATCTGCATGGTGAAGCCGGACCGGAAGACGCGCCCGCCGCGGGTCTTGTCCGTGCCCGAGTACCACACGACCTTGACGATGTTGTGGAACGACGGCTCGCCGACGGACACCATGTCCGGCGGCGCCTGCTCCTCGACCGGCACGTACAGGCCCTTGATCGGGAACTCGTTGACCTGCGTCAGCTTGATGTTGTAGAGCCGATCGCCGAAGACGCCCTTGACCTCGGAGTTGCCGAAGGTGCCCTGCAGGACCTCCTTCATGACGGCGGCCCAGGCGCCCGCGGGGTGCTCGTCCGCCTGGGCGAGCTGCGCGAGCAACCGCACCCCGGCGGGACGCACGCGGCCACGGAACCGGCGGTGGCTGATCATGACCTCTTCGATCAGCTTGAACCGGTGGTCGCTGCGGGCGAGCGCGACGCTGAGGCCCAGCCCGTGGTCGGTGGCGGCGGCGTCGCCGCTGACGAGGCGCCGAAGCTCCTCCTCGACCGCCGCCAGCTCCGCCCCCAGCTGGCGGAGCGCCGGGTCGGCGTGCTGGGCCAGCGCGGCGAAGTCCGCCGCGCGACGGCCCTCGTGACCCTGCTCGCGCAGGGCCCGCACGATCGCGTCGTGCTGGCCGAGCAGTTCGACCAGGTGCTCGATGGCCGCCAGATCCCGCTCGGCCACGGTCGATGCCGTCTGCCGCCCGAGTCCTTCGACGTCCGCGCGGAAGACCCTGGACCGGTCCTCGGCCGGGTCGATGTCCTCGCCGTGCGCGGCGAGGCGGGGGTGCTCCTCGTGGATCTGCTCCAGGGACTCGGTTTCCCGGACCAGTTCGCCGAGTGCGACCTCGAACGGCCTGCGCAGCTCGTCGACGCGCCGGAGCTCGGTCTCCAGCTCGCGTGCGGCCTCGCGCGCGTACAGGTCCGCGAGAGCCGGCGTCACCGTTTCGCCGCCCAGCACCGGCAGCGGCCCGTTCGCGGCTTCCGCGGCCCGCGCCTCTTCGGCGAGTTCGGTCCACGCCGTGAGCCCGTCGAGCGCAGTGTGCGCGAAGGTCAGCTGCTCCTGCTGGTCCTCCCAGCGCGTCCGCACCAGGTCGAGGGCCCCGGTCAGGCGCTGGTACCGGCGGGTGAGGGCGACTTCGGCGCGGCTCTCTCCCGGTTCGTGCCGCCGGGCCAGCTCGGCCACCTGGCCCCGCAGCTCGTTGACGCGCTCCCCGATGGCTTCCAGCAGCTTCGTCATCGGTTCCGCGAGTTCGTCGGCGAGCGCGATCGCGGCGGCCGGCCCTTCCTCGGCGGCCTCCCGGAGCCGCTGTTCCGCCTGCACCAGCCCGCCGGATCCGCGCTGGTGGGCGTCGACGAGCGTGAGCAGGTCCTGCAGCCGGGCCCGCACCTGGCGGTCGTCGCGGAAGTCCGGCTCGGTCACCGGCGCCGCGGGGGTGGCGGGCACGAGCGCGGTCAGCTCGGCGGCCACGTCCATTTGCGCGTACCCGTGGGTGACGGCGGCGCCCGGGATCTGCCCGGTGAGCCAGGCGGCGAAGGTCGCGCCGTGGGCGTGCAGCGCCGCCCGGATGCGGTCGCGCACCGCTGGGGACACCTCGGCGCCGCCGCTTCCGCCGGAGAAGAAGCGGTGCAGCATGGCGTCCGCGTCGCGGCTGAGTTCCGCCTGGCGAGCGCGCGGGAGGCGCTCGATCTCGGCGAGCGCGGCCGGCACGAAGTCGGCGTCCGAGCCGGGGAGCAGCGCGTGCGCGGTCAGCCCGTCGGGCAGGCTGTGGAACGCGTCGCCGAGGGCCGTCGGCTCCGCTTCGGCGAACTGGCGCCGCTGCGCGGCGGTGACGAAGTGGTCGCCCAGCACCATCAGCGCGGCCACCTCCCGCAGCCGCAGTAGGTCCGCCTGCGTCAGGTCGGCGGGGATGCCGGCCCGCTCCAGCCAGGCTGTGAAGGCGGGGAGAGCGTCGGCGCGGAAGCCGAACCAGGGCGCGGCGTCGGAGAGGGTCCGCGGGGTCGTGCGCGGCGCGGTGCCGCTCAGCGCGGCGTTCAACCCGGTGCGCAGATCGCCCTGCCAGCGCTCCGCCAGCTGGGTCAGGTAGCCGGTGCCGTGGATGTGCGCGACCCGCACGGCCTGCGGCAGGAGGTCACCGAAGGTCCGGTGCAGCGCGGGGAGGTCGAGGGTCTGGGTCAGCAGCGCGTAGGCGTTGTCCGCGTGCTCGACGGTCTCCCGCAGGACGTCGAACGGCACCGACGGCGTCGGGCGGGCCGGCACGGCGGGGATTTCGGCGCCCTGCCACGCCGGATCGAACCGGTTGAAGGTGAACCCGCGCTCGACGCGCCGCACGTTCCACGGGGCCACCTCGGTCGGCGCGGGTGGCCGCGGCACGGGCCGCTCGGCCAGCATCTCGCGGGTCCGCGTGCTCAGCCGCTCCAGCTTGACCTGCTCGAAGTCGAGTCCCGCCGGCAACGCCCGCCGGATCTCGTCCTCGAGCGCGAGCATGTCGGCCAGCGTGGTGAGCTGACGGCCGGCACGCTGCTGGGCCATGACCTCGAGCACGGCCAGCCGGCCGACCACCTCAGCCGACGGAACCGGGAGCTTGCGCCGCCGCAATCCGCGGAACAGCCGCTCCGCGGGCAGTTCCTCCAGTTCGTGACGGGACTTGCCGATCTGGAAGGCGATCTCCCGCGCGGTCACTTCCGGAGTCAGTCCCGCCGCGACCGCGATCCGGATCGCGGGGCCACCCCGGCCGCCTGGTTCCAGTCTCGACGCGGACCTG
This sequence comes from Amycolatopsis sp. NPDC006131, assembly GCF_040614175.1. Classification (NCBI taxonomy): domain Bacteria; kingdom Bacillati; phylum Actinomycetota; class Actinomycetes; order Pseudonocardiales; family Pseudonocardiaceae; genus Amycolatopsis; species Amycolatopsis sp. NPDC006131. The sequence continues at coordinate 257,699 of NZ_JBEXTX010000001.1, read as the reverse complement.
GCGCCGCCGAGTTCGCCGTCGTCCCCGATGACCACCTCGGCCGGAACGCTGCCGACGTGGAACCGGACGCGGCCGCTGCCCTCCTCGTCGATCCTGACGCGCGGCAGGCCGGCACGCACGGACTGCATCGCGGGGGCCAGCACTTCACCGGCGCTCGTGTCCACGACGCGAGCGGAGATCACGACCCGGCCGTCCTCACGTGACGTGGTGATCTCCAGCCGCCCTCGCCGCGCGGGCGGTGCCGGGTCCAGGTCGCGCGTGCCGGTGGTGATCCGCACCTCCGATCCCGGAGGCAGCGTGGCGCCGAGCTTCTCCAGCTGGTACCAGCTGAGCTGCCGGGTCGGCCAGTGTTCCATGTGGACGGTCACCGGGTCACGGGTGGCGGCCGGGGCGCCGGCGGCCTCGGCCCGGTGGACCGCGAGCCGCTCCTGAGCGTGCTGCAGCTCGTAGGTGTGGTCGTTCGGCCGGGCGGAGAGACGCTTGACCGCCTCGGTGTAGGCCGCCACGTAAGCCGCCGCGTCGGTGGCGCCCTTGCGCGCGGTCACCGTCACCCCCGGCTCGCCGGTCAGCACGATCTCGGTGGCGCCGAGGGTGACGAGGAGGTCGACGAGATCGCCTGCCTCGTTGCGCACCTTGCTCGCCGGGAAGGTCACGGCGCTCTGCTCGGCGGCCCGTGCCCGGAACAGGCCGCCGTCGCGGAGGGCTTCGAACGCGGCCACGATCTCGCCCGTGGACGGTGGGTGCGAGATCGCCTGCAGGCCGTCGATCGTGACTTCGGCGAAGGAGCCGCGTGCCGGGGCCGCGGGGGCGATGTCCCGTCGCGACTCGGGCCAGGTCAGATGCCGGGCGGACAGGACGACATCGGCGGGGCCGGGGGCCGGCAACGCGGACGCCTCGCCGACCAGCAGGCGCGGGCCCTCGGCTCGCGGCACGGCGGGGAACTCGCGCGGCAGCGCGGCGACGAGCCGGCGTTCGCCGGAATCCGACGTCTCCTCGTGCACGCGCAAGAACCATTCGCCGAACGCCGCACGCGCCTCCGCGATGAGGTCCGCGTCGGTGTCCGGGCCGAAGGCGAGCACGACGCGGCCGTCGCTGTACAGCAGACGTGCCACGCGGGCCGCGGCCGCGCCCATGCCGCCGGTGACCGGATCGCGGGCGAGCCGGTCCAGGACGATCTCGTCGTACTGCGCCGAGTCCGCCACCTCGTCCAAGCGCCGTGCGTCGAGCGTCCCTGTCCACGGGGTCTCGGCGTGCCACGGCAGCCCGGGTTCGTCCATCTGCGCCCGCGGTTGCTCGTACCGCCCGTCCGCGGCGAACTCCAGCGCGAGCAGCCCGGTGGCGCCCACCGCCGCGACATCTGCGGGCGACGGGAAGCGCTCCGTGCCGAACGGGTGCTCGGCGGCGCGGCGGAGGACCTCGTCCGCCCGCGCGACCTCACCACGCAGGACCTCGGCCAGGTGGGCGCGTACGGCGTCCTGGTCTCCCCGCAGCTCGGAAGGGGTCAGCCGGTGGCCCCGCACGCGACGCTCGACGTCCTTGACCGTCTCGGTGTCCCAGCGCTTGGCGCCCTCGACGCGGGCGAGCAGGTCTGTCACGACGGCGCGCCGTTCCCGCAACAGCTCCACGACCTCCGCGGCGTCCCGGCGGCCCTGGTCGTCGGCGGCCCAGCCATGGGCGCCCGGCTCGAACCGCTTGACGCCGGTGATGGCACGCGAGGGCAGGTGATCGAGGTCGAAGCCGGCGCCGCGCAGGGCGTTCTCGATGACGGCGCGGTCGGCGTTCCGGCCGGTGGTGATCGACACGGTCGATCCGACCGGCAGCGCCGCACCTGCCGCGCGGAGGACCTCACCGGTCAGGTCCGCGTGGTCCCACCGTTCGATCCGCAGCCGCACCGGCGGCCGCGGCTCCACGGTCTGCGCGGCGGCCGCCGCCTGGTGCCGGGCGTGCTCCGCGTGGGCGTGCTCGAGCATCGCCCGCAGCCGCGCGTCGTCGCTCCGCGAAAGCTCCGCTTCGATCCGGTCGATCGCCGTGGCGTAGACCTGGGCGTAGCCGGACGCGTCGGAGGGACCCTTGACCATGTGCACCGCGACGGTGTCGGTCCAGAGGCCGGTGAACGTCAGGTCGGTCGCGCCGAGCGAGACCGCGGCGGCGACCAGGTCGCCGGCGTGCGGCGCGAGGTCCGCACTCGTGACCATCGACACCCGGCCGCCCTCCGGCACGGCCTCGAAGGCGTTGGGCAGCGCCCCGATCGCCGGGCCGGTGAAGGCGTCGATCTGCACACCCTCGAAGTGGACGGCGTCGAACTCGCCCACGGGCAGCGGGTTCGCCGCGGCATCAGGCTGGGTCACGGCGTCGGTGTTCACCGCGAGGTCGCCGGGGCCCGGGGGCGGCGTGCCGGGCGCGCGATCGCCCCCGATCACAAGCCGGTTTCCGGCCGGGATGTCCGGGTCCACCGGCCGTGCGCGCTTCGCCCAGCCGACGAGACGTCCGTCGCCCCAGTCGTCGATCTCGGCGCCGGTCTCACCGAAGTACCACTCCAGGGCGGCGCGGATCTCCGCCACGGGAGCGCCGCGTTCGACCTCGACCACGAGACGTCCGTCGTGGCGCAGCGAGCGCCAGGCCGCGCCGACGACCTCGGCGACGCCACCGGTCGCCGGCTCCGGCCGGACGCCGCGCAGCACGATCTCCGGGGCGGGCTCCCCGCGTGCCGATCGCACGGCGTCGGCGGTGGCGTCGTCGACCACCAGCTGTCCGGACGGCGCCGGCCGCGGACCCGGCGCGGTGCCCGGATCGTCACCACCGTCGTCCCGGGACAGGTCCTGGAACGCGGCCCACGTGCCTGCGGCGCGCAGGACGTCCTCGCCCGGCCAGGGATCGGTGTAGCCGTGCAGCAGGACCGGTGCACCCACCTCGACGACGTCGTTCGGAGACGGGAATCCGGTGGTGCCGAACTCGTGCTCTGCTGCCCGGAGCAGCACGGTGTCGGCATCCCGTACCGCGAGCCGCAGCCGGTCGGCGTGCAGCGGGCCGTGCTCGGTCTGGAACGGGCTGCCCTGCCCGAGCGCTCGGGCCATCGCGTCGCGCTGCTCGCGCAGGTGTGCCAGTGCCCGCGCGGCGTCCTGCCTGCCGCGCTCCCCCGGGTGCCAGCCGTACCCGGCCTTGGCGAGGTCGACGCCACGGTGCCCGCTCACCTCGTGCAGGAGATGGGTGAGACCGGCCTCGCGGTAGTTCGCCACCAGAATCTGGTTCACCTGCGAGGTTCGCTCCGAGTACCGGCGAGCATCAGGAGAGTCCGGGTTGCGGTGCTCGGCCCACATCCGGCCGTCCGGCTCGCGGTGCAGGCGCACCTGCAACGTCGCGTCGTCCGCGTTGCCGCGGCCGATCGCGAAGGTCAGCGTGACGGTGTCCCGGCCGGCGGCGCTGACGGTGGCCAAGTCGGCGAGCCGGACCTCCCGGCTGGTCAGGTCGATGTAGGGGAACCAGCCGCGCACCGTCTGCTCGATGTCCGGCGCCCATTGTCCGCGGTGCGGGAAGAACCCGGCGATGCCGTCCGGCCGCTCACCCGGCTCCGGCGCGGGGGCGCCCTGGAGCGGCACGTCCATCGGCGACCGGGTGTATCCGCGGAGGACGGCCTTGTCGGTGCTCGTCTCCAGGGTGACCTGGACACCCGCGGTGTCCAGGATCGTCCGGATCACGGCCACCGGAGCGGCGGCGGACGTGCTGATGTGGACGGTCGACCCCGCAGGCAGTGCCTCAGCCAGCTGGGCGAGCGTCTCGCTCGTCAGGTCCCGGTGGTTCCAGTGGTCCAGGCGCAGCTCGACCGGGCCAGGGCGCCGTCCCGTCGCGGTGTGGGCGGCGAGCCGCTCGCGCGCGTGCGCCAGCGCGTCCCGCAGCTCGGCCGGGGCGTCCGCGTTCGCCGCTCCTGCCGCTTCGAGGCGCCGCACCGCTTCGGTGTACACCCGCGCGTAATCGGGGTCCTGGTCCTCGGCGTACCGGCTGGGTCGGCCGTCGAGCTGTTCGATGGCGGGGCCGCCCTTGCGGGCCGTGATCGCAACGCCCACATCCCCGGTCGCGGTGATCGAGACGGCCCCCGAAGCGATCAGGGCGCGCACCAGATCGGGCAGGTGCGGAGCGACCCGGACGCCACCCGTGATCGTCAGCGTGCCGTCCGTGCGCACAGCCGACATCCCGTTCGCCACCGCCGCGATCGCCGGCCCGGTGAACGCCGCCGGCGGCAGGTCCTCCAACAAGACCTGGGCGAACTCGCCGTCCGGCACGGTGCGCGCGATGTCCGCCCCGGCGGTGAACACCGGCCCGGGTCCGGGTGCGGTCAGGACCGGGCGGCCGCGCGGCACCCTGGCGACGATCTGCCGCGCCCCGTCGGAAGCCCGCTCTTCGCGGGTGCGGGCGAACCACTTGCCCAGGCTGTCCCGCAGCTCGCTGACGTACTCCGGCGCCGCTGTGTCCGGGATGCGCACGACGAGCCTGCCCTCGGCGCTGAGCAGGTGCCACGCCTCCCCGGCCGTCCGGCCGAACCCGCCGGTCCGCTCGTGCCGGGGCAGCTCGCCGAGGACGATTTCGTCGTGCACGACGTCGCGGCGCTGCAGCACCAGGTCCGCGCCGGTCGCGAGTTCCAGCACGGCCACCGGCCCTGGCCGCCACGACGGTTCCCGCGCGGGCGCCGTCAGGTCCTCCCGGAAGCGGAGCGACGCCGGCTCGGTCAGCGCGGCCCGGCCGGGCGCGCCGAGCTCGGCGATCTCCCGCGGCGTCGGGTAACCCGCCGTCGCGTACTCGTTCGCATCCGCGCGGCGCAGCAGGTCCTCGATTGCCGCGATTTGGCTCTGCAACGCCCCGGCGTCCGGCACGCCGTGACGGCGGAGAGTCTGTTCGACGCCTGCCCGCGCCCCGAGCGCGAGCTGGCGGTCCAACCGTGCGGCACTGTCGCGCAGGGTGCCGAGCTTCTCGGAGAGTGCGCCGATGACTTCGCCTGCGGCGTTCCGCCCGGAGGCGCCCGGTGCCCAGTCCTGGCCCGCCAGCGCCCTGGCCACGGCCGTCTCGCCCGCGGCGAACTCGTCCACAGAGGACACGCCCCACTCGCGGTAGCGCTCGCGCAGGAACTCGTCCAGAGCCGTGGCGGCCGGCGAATCGGCGAGGTGGTCGTGCCGCGCCCGGAGCGTGTCGCCGTCCCAGAAGAAGGTGCGCAGGGCGACGAACTCTTCGTCGGCGGAGGCGAAGCGGAGGTGGACCGAGTTCTCGTCGGTGCGAGCGTCGGCGAGGTGAACTTCAGCGCCCGCGAAGGTGGTTCCCCGGACCAAGCGGGCGAACCCGCGACCGGCGTCCGCGGAGGACAGTGGCGTGCCGGGGCGCGGAACGAAGTCACCGATCCCCGCCGGCGCCGGCACCGCGGGCTGCACGAGGTTGGGCAGCAGCCGCAGGGCGTGGGTCATCGTCTTGCCCAGGAGCACGGTGCGGTGGGCGGCATCGGCCGGCATCCACGGCAGCTTCACCTCGGCGAGACCGTCGTCCCCTGGCGGGTACAGGCGTGGCCGCGGCGCGTCCGGATCGACCGTCACCCGGGCGCGGAAGGTGTTGCCCTGCGGGTCGGTGAACTGCCACACGCCCTGCTCGTCCTGCTCACCGTGGCGGTTGCGCATCCAGGCGCCCAGCGCCTCGGCGAATCCGTCCTCCGGGTCGGCCGCCTGGTCGACGTTCCAGGGACGTCCCAGGACGTGGTGCGGCCGTTCCCGGAACGGGACGACCTCGGGTTCCCCGAAGACGTTTCCCTCACCCGGGGTCTCGCCCGGCGCGGAGTGGTAGGCGAACGCGCCGCCGGCGAGGCCGCCGGGGTCGCGGCCGGTGCGCGGCGCCGGAACCGGCGCGGTGTCGGTGTCGACGCGGCCGGTGCCGAACGGGTCGTCACCGCGGTGCGCGGTCCGCGCCGGACCACCGGCCTCCGCCGGACCATCGCCGCGGTGCACGGTCCGCGCCGGGCGGGCCGGGCCCTGTGCCGGGTCGCGACGGGTGCCCGGGCCGGTCGCCGGGCCGCGCGACGCACGCCTGGTGTGCTCGGCCAGCTTCTCCGCGTCGCCCTCGCGAAGGTTCTCGGCGACCTTGGCGGCGAGCGTGGACCGTTCGGCCGGGGTGGCGGGCTCGGGCTGGTGGGAGAGGCGGCTGACCGCGTCCAGGCCTCGCCGGACCCGTCCCCACGACAGCTGGGTGCCGTCGCCCAGCGCGGTCGCGGCGATCTCCGGCCGCTCCGCCCGCTCCGGCGAGCTGCCCTCGTACCGGGTGTGCACGGCCGGCTTGAACCGCTCGATCGCCCGGAACCTCGCCCACGCGCCGCGGGCGAGGTAGATCGCCGGGCCGGCGAGCGCGAACGCTCCGGTGGCCGCCAGCACCACCGGATTGGTGGTGATCATCGACGTGCCGATCGCGGTCAGGGCGCTCTGCGCGAAGAACATCGCGCCAGGGCCGAGCTTGGCGCCGACCCGGCCCTCCTTGCGCTCGATCTTGAAGCCGATCTGGGTCAGCTTCGCGGTGGCCGCGGTGAGGCTGGTCGCGACGACGGCGTTGAGCCAGTTCCCTTCCGCGATGTACTGCACGGTGAGAGCCGCGTTGCCCAGGGTCAGCAACGGGAACGCCAACAGGTTCTGGAGCTTGCGCATGCCCGGCCGCGCCACCGGGTCGTACTGCGCCCAGATGCCGGGCACCGCGGTGATCGCGAAGAACAGCGAGGACGGCACGTAGGCCAGCGACACCCACGCGGCCAGCCCCACCGTGTGCAACCCCTGGTACAGCTGGTTCAGCCCGTTCACCAGCCACGTCAGTGCCGTGACCACGTGCGAACCGCGGCCGAAGAAGCCGGCGGTCGGGTTCATCCGGTTCATCGAGTCGGCCGTGGCGCCGATGATCCGGTTGACGTAGTCCTTGAGCTGGGAGAACTTCATGTTCGCCCAGACCCGCCTGCTCTGCGCGGTCACGCCGTCCGGAAGTCTGAAGTGGACGGTCACGATGTAGTCGATCAGCATCTGCTTGACCCGCTGCTCGAACTGCGTGACGACGCGCTCGACGATGTGCGCGAACTGCTCGCGGAGGTTCTTCCCGCCCGGCGCGATGTCGTTGACCATCAGCTGCCGGGTCATCTTCATGAGCCGGTGCACCGACTCGACGTCGACGCGCTCCCGCTCCATCATCGACTCGACAGTGACGCGGAGGTCCTGCCCGTGCGCGACCTTCAGGTTCGACAGCAGCGACCGCGTGACGAACGCCAAACCCGCGATCGCGGTGGCCGAGCCGACGATCGCCGCGGGCACGGCACCGACCACGACGGCGGTGGCCGCGGCCGCGGTCCCTGCCGTGACGGTCGTCCAGCCGACCAGGCCGCGGTTGCGCCAGTACTTGTGCAGCTTCCGCTGCGTCTCCTCGGTCGCGAGGCGCTGCTCCTCGGTCCTGGTTACGTCGCCGAACACCTTGCCGACGAACTTCCGCCGGTCCTCCGGGCTCAGGTCTTCCGCCGCCTGCAACGCGAAGTGCGCGGCGATCAGCGCCTCCACCGGCGTCTTCGAGCCGTCCCGCTCCACGGGCTCGAGCCGGTTGCGGTTGCGCAGCTGGGCCCAGCGCTCGGCCACCGTCCGGCGGATCTGCGACCGCATGTCGCGCACGACCTGCCCGGCGGCCTCCGTACGCCGGAAGTCGCCGTAGGCGATCCGGTAGGCCTGAATCGACGACTGGATCTGCGGGTTCTCGCGCCAGATCCCATCCCGGGTGCCGGCCGGACCGGCCGCCTGGCCTTCGCGCGGGCGGAAGCCCTGGTCCCACAGCTCCTGCGCGCGGGCGTGGAAGGCCTGCCGCACCTCCTCGGGCGCGTCGGCCATGGTGTCCAGCCAGGCGTCGCGGTGGTCGGAGTAGTACTCGTCGACGAACCGCTGGCTGCGGTCGTCCGGGGTTTCGGCCTGCCGCGCGTCGGACCCGTCGCCCATGCCGACACCGGGGCCGACGGCCTGGTCGGGGTGCGGCACGAACCCCTTTTCGACGAGCTCGGCAGCCTTGCGGTGGAAACCCTCCTGGACGTGCTGCGGGTAGTTCGACAGCAGCTCCACCCAGGCGTTGTGGTGCCGGGAGAAGTACTCGTCGACGAACCGCTGGCTCGCGTCCCGCTCGGCCTCGTTCATCACCCGGACGTAGTTGCCGCCGCGCATCTTCGCGACGATCGCCTCCCCGTCCGGGAAGCGCTGCATGATCGCCCGGTAGACCGGCTCCATCTCGGTGGAGTGCCGGTCCAGCTGGGTGCTGGGCATCATGCTGATGCCGTCCGACCCGAAGATCAGCCGGTCCTGGTACTTCACCGCGAACTCGATGAACCGCTCGAACACCGCGGGGTCGTCGCGCATGTACTGGCCGAGCGGCGTCCACGAGAAGTCGTAGTGCAGGCCGGGGACCAGCTGCATCATCCGGTCGAGCATGTCGATGTGCTCGGGGGTCAGGTGGGTCCAGTTCCCAACGCCGAGGTGCGCCCAGATGATCCGGTTGTCCCGGAACTCGGGGTGGTGCTTCATCAGCGCCATCATCGGGATCAGGCCGCGCTCGTCCGGCTCGCCCGCCCGGAACAGCCCGTTCAGGTCGACGGTGGCGAACCCGTTGTCCTTGTGCAGCAGGAAGGTCTGGCCCGTCATCCGGTTCCCGCGCAGCTTCGACAGCAGGTGCGGGTTGAACATTCCCGGCACCTCCGCGGGCAGGCTCGCCGCCATCTCCGGATGCCCGGCCGCGCGCAGCAGGTACCGCAGGGTGTCACCGTTGCGCACCAAGTGCTCCAGGTAGTCGGCCTGGTCCACGGGCGAGGTCACGGACTGGGAGTCGCCGACCAACGCGCGGGCCTCCTCGGCCGCGGTGCCGGTCAGGCTGCCCTCGGCCAGGTCCTTCTTGACCTGCACGGCGGCGGCGACGGTCAGCTTCAGCTGGTTGATCCACCGGGGGTTGTAGGTGGTGTTGGCTTCGTCGCCGAGGAGCTGCTTGATGGCCTCCTTGTCGTCGGTCTGCTCGGCGCCGAGGTAGGCGAACTCGGCCATCAGCATGGTCAGGTCGTAGCCCTCGGCGCCGGTGATGTCCCAGCGGGTGCCGACCAGGCCCACGTCGGCCCGCCACCGCACGTCCTCGGACATCTCGCGGTACATCTTGAGCATCAGCGCGTCGGCGAGCTTGCCCTGCAGTTCCAGGACGTTCTTCTTGTCGATCAGGCCGGCGCGCAGCGAGTGGACCAGGCCGTAGTAGGTCGCGCCACTGGCCGCGGCGAGGCCGAACGCCCGCTCGCGGATCGCCGAGTACAGGATCCGGCCGAGGTCGCCGCGCGCCGCCCGGTAACGCAACTGCCGCTCGGCGAGGCTCATCTTCGGCTCCTGCTTGAGCCACTCGAGCAGCTGCTTCATCCGGGTCTTGGCTTCTTCGGTGTTCTCCCGGCCCGCCCCCAGGTACTGGTTGTCCAGCGCGTAGCTGAGCAGGTGGTGGTGCACGTCGCTGATGTCGCGGGTGGACAGGCGGTTGGTGAACATCGCCAGCGCCGTGTCCATCGACGTGCCCAGGTCGAGCAACTGCTGCAGGGCGTCCGGCGAGTTCGGGTCGATCGCCTCGACCTGCGCGATGAGCCCGTCGATGTCGATCAGCGCCTGCGTGCCGAGGAACCGGCGGCCGAGCTTGGCCAGCAGGCCGCGGCCCTCGAGGTAGCGGTCGACGTACGGCAGGCTGTATCGCGACTCCGTCTCGGCTCGGCCGGAGGCGACCACTCGCCCGGTGATCTCGCTGACCTCGGCGTCGGTCAGGCCGGTGCGGTGCGCGATCTCGACGAGCCGGACCCCGTCGTCGGCGGCGGCGTTGACCGCCGGGCGCAGTGCGTTCACGTATTGCTCGTGCGCGGCGTCCCGCTCACGCTCGGCGGCCAGGTAGGCGTCGATCGCCCGGTCCAGCTCGGCCTGCGCGGCGCGGACGGAGTTCGCGGCCTGGCGCAGCACTTCGGCCCGGTTGCCCCGGAACGGCAGCTCGGCGTCGGCGGCCTGGCTCGCGGTGACGTACCGCACCGGGAGGTTGAGGGCGTTGGCCACCACCTGCGCGGCGCCGGGCGAGTCGCCCTCGTTGCGCAGCAGGCCCGGCACCCAGCCACGGCGTTCGTTGAGCCGCGACCGCGCCTGGCGCAGGTCCGCCGCGGCCGCGCGGTATCGCCGCTCCGCGGCGCGGCGAGCCGGTTCGTTGGCCCGCACGGCACGGGAGAGATCGCGGCGGGTGCCCACCAGGTCGCTCGCGCGGAACCGGCGCACCCCGTAGGTGATCTTGTTCGTGCGGTGGTCGAACTCCCGCGGTGTGAAGCCGGGCCGCCTGCTCGCGTCGAGGATGCGAGCGAGCGCCTGGGAAGTCGCGTTCCGCGCGGCCCAGTCCGGCAGGCCGTCGTCGATCGCGTCCTGGCGGACCCGTTCCAGTTCGCGGACGCCGCCGTCGCGCTCCCGGGTCCACCGCTGCTCGGCCTCGACCTTGCGGTTGCCGGCGTTCTCGGCCGCCACCAGGAGGCGATCACGGTGGTCGGCGACCAGCCGCACGGTGTCCGCGGCGTCCTGCCCGATGATCTCGCGCGCGATCTTCGGCGGCGGCTCGACCACGCGCGCGTTCGGGAGCACCTTCGCCGGTTCGACGATGCGCGCCTCGATCTCCGCGCGGGGAAGGTCGTACGCCGTCTCCAGGGCGTCGAGCACCCGGCCGTCGTTGAGCGGGACGCCGAGCAGGTCGGACAGCCGCTGCGCGACCCACGGCAGGTAGGACTCGTCGTCCTCGATCGCGTTCAGCGCGGCCAGGTGCGCCTGCTGCGCGCGGAGGAATTCCGCGTGCGCCTCGCCGACCCGGTCGGCGATCCCGTCCACCGCGGTGCGCAGCGGCTCTGCCTGCGGGAACAGCGCGGTGAGGTCCATCGACCGGATGCCGAACTCCGCAGGCAGCGCCGGGTCGGCGGGGATCGCGGGCAGCAGGTCCGCCTGGCTGTCCGGCGCGGTCGCCGCGCGGGGCGGCGGCGGGTCCCCCAGCCCGAGCGCGGCGTGCCGGTACCCGAGGACGTTTCGCAGCCCGTCGGCGACCATGCGGACCTGGGTCGCCTGCGTGGCGCCCGGCGGCACCTCGACGACGTAGGGCCGGTGGTCGCCGACCGCGACCCGCAGCCGCGGGGCGTCGATGCCCTCGACGGTCCGGAACTCGACGCGGAAGGGCCTCCCGCCGGAGTCGGTGGCCCGGACGGTGACCGTGCCGGTTTCCGGGCCCGCCGTGACGAGCAGGTCGCGAGCCGAGCTCCCCAGACTCGCCCGCGCCACCCCGCGCTCGGCCACCGCGGCCGGGATGGCTTCGCCCCGCTCGTGCGAGAACCGGACCGCGTCCGGGGTGTTGAGCTGCGCCCGGAAGCGGGACAGGGTGATCTGCAGGACCGCGTCGGCGACGACCGCGGGCAGCGTGTCACCGAGCGCCGCCAGGGGCAGCTGGATGTCGTAGGTGTTGCCGGTCCGCAGCCCGAACGTGTCGTCGCGCGGTGGGACGCCGTCGCGCAGGTCCTGGAAGTACGGCCACACCTCGCTGCCTTCGCGGACCACGACGGTGAAGGGCCGCTGGTCACCGTAGGCGACACGCAGGTGGACCTCGTCGGCGGCGGCACGGGTCGCGGTGACCTGGACCGGATGCCCGGCCATCCGGGCGACGACCGTCTCGGCGAGTGTCCGCATCGGACCGTCGCTGCCGTCGCCCTGGCGGATCCAGGCGGGAGCAACGGGTTCCACGACGGGCGCGGGACGGGACCGGATCTCGGCCGGCGCCGGCGACTGGATCTCCTGCGGGCCGGGCCGCAACGGCTCGGCCTCGGCGAGCGCCCATTCGGCGGCGAGGCTCCGCAGCTCGGCGGTGATCATCTGGGTGCGGATGTCGTCGGAGACGTCGCGCGGCACCGTGAACCGGGCCGTCCCGACCCAGCGGCCCTCCGGCTCCACGAAGTGCCCGTCGCCGAGGCTGATCCGAGCGCGGAACGAGCGGCCGGCGCGGTCGATCACGACGACCTCGACGTGGTCGGCCTCGCGCACGCTGGCGGCCTGGCCGCCATGGCTCCGCAGGCCGGCGTCGACGACGGCGCGTTCGACGGAGGCGTGCAGCGCGGCGATGGCGGCCTGCTGGGCCTCGTCCGGCGCCGCGGCGGGTTCCGGCGCCGCCGTCGGCAGCAGCCTGTCCAGCGCTCGCTGAGCCAGCTCCGCCGGCGTCGGACTCGGGATGGTGTGCCCGATGCTCGGCAGCAGGATCTCCGGCTCCTGGGACCGCGCTCCGACAACCGAGCGGAGGAGCCTGTTCAGGTCGCGCGCCCGACCGTCCTCGTCGGTGAACGCGGGAATCGCCATCCGTTCGACGCCGTCGTCCCGGTTGGGCAGTGTGGCGATGTACGGGTAGATCGCCGTCCGGATCTCGACGGACCGCTCCCGACCGGCCGCGCTCACGGTGATGCCGTCCGCTTCTCGCACCACGGTGAACTCGGAGTCGCTCCACCCCAGCTCGCGCATCGCGGCCGCGATCTCGCCGGTGCTCACCAGCTCGGGCGCCGCGGTGAGTCCGGAAGGCAGGTCCGTGCCGAACCGCTCCTCGATGCGCCGGACCTGCTCCGTGATGTCCTCCGCCGGCGCGCGGGGCGACAGGTGGACGGACTGGATCGAGCCGTCGGCGTAGTACAGCTGGACCAGCACCAGGCCGTTGCGGACCCGCGCCATCACGTGCACCGGAGTGCCCCGGCCGGCCGGGGCACCGTCCAGGGCCATCGTCAACAGCCACTGGTCATCCGCGTTCCCTTCGGCCGGGGGCACGACCTCATCCACGTCGACGACACGCGCGGTCGACTCCACGATCTGGCGCAGCGCGTCCGCGATCCGGTCCGCCCGGCTGCCGTCCCCGGCCCACTCCGAGACCACCACCTGGTTCGATCCACCGGGTGAGGAGACGGTGAAGACGTCGGCGTCGTCCCCAGACCGGATCTCGACCCGGTGCGTCCCGCCGGCGCGGTCGCGCACCGTCAGGTCGGCCCCGTCGGTGTGTTCGGTCAGCATGAACGAGCCGTCCCGCACTCCCAGCCGGGCGAGAGCAGTCGTCACGTCCTCGACGACTCCGGTTGCCGGTGGCTCGGTCCCGAACCGCTCCTCGACAAGCCGGACCTGCTCAGCCAGCTCTTCGGCGGGCGCGATGGGCTGCAGGAACACCGTCGCGGTGCGCTGCCCGCGGTAGTGCACTCGCACCGCCACGCGATCCCCGTCGACGTGCGCACTCACGTGGACCGGGGCTCCGAGCTCCGCCGGCAGACGGTTCTCCGCCATCCGCAGCAGCCAGAGGTCCTCGTCACGCCCCAGACTCGGCTCGACGATCGGCTCTCCCCGGCTCAGGGCGAGTGTGAAGCGATCGACGTGGTCCGTTGTGGACGGGTACCGCCACCGCAGGACCTCGGTCAACAGCTCCGGCGTCCAGGTCCGCACCTCCGCCAGCTCCGCAGGCAACGCTCCCTGCAACCCCCGCACCCACTCCAGCAGAGCGAGGTGGTCCTCGATCTCGCGCTGCAACATCAAGTCCGCCGGCGATCCCTCGAACTCCGCCGCGGCCACTGCGGGGTCGGGGCGGAAGGAGGTGATGACCTCCTTCATCAAGCCCGTCGCCATCACCGCGAGCGGGTCGCCCGGTCGCAACCCCACCCGGCCCGATGCCCAGTCGTACACCGCCGCCGCACCGACGTACGGCGACAACCGCTCGTACGCCGCGCCGTCGGAGACGAACTCCGCAGCCAGACCGTCATCGGTCAGCTCGAACGCCGAAACGGCCTTCTCCTCGATCCGCCGCTCCAGCTCGGCGATCGACACACCCAGCACGTCGGCCAGCGCCCGGAGATCCCGCTTCGCGAAGTCGGCGATGTCCTGGCGCGCCCCCGCGTCCAGGGTCCCGACCACGGTCTCGGCCGGTGTCCGCACGCCGTGGAAGTCCGGGTTCGGCAACCACGTGACGGATTCGATCTCGTCCGCGAGGTCCCGGCTGACCTGCCACCAGCCGGAGATCTCGCTCAGCGGAACACCGGAGTGCAGAACGAGGTTCTGCTCCGTCGCTTCGTTCCCCTGGAGGGCGTTGGTGGCATCGACGTCGAGACCACCCGGAGCGTGATGTTCGTAGATCCACCCGCTTCGCGAACCCAGGATCCGCAGCGCGGCCACGAGGTCGCCGCCGGACACGACCAGGTGCCACGGCGTCTCGCCGCCATCCAGCCCGCGGACGTCCGCGGCGGTGGGCGTCCGGCCGCGGTTCACGGCGGTGATTCCACTGCGGGCCGCCACTTCGGCGGGGCTGAGCGTACTCACGTGATAGACCGGAGCCTGGGGATGCAGCCGGGTGCGCTGGGCGCCCGGGACCGGCTCACCACCGGGATCGCTCAGCGGCACCGTCCGCAGGTTGGCCGGCAACGGATCGCCGGGGCGAGGAGCGACGGTACCGCGCTCACGCGTCGCGCCTTGTTCGTGCTGGGCCAGTGCGCGGTTCAGTTCCCACACCCGCGCTCGGGACCCGCGGCGGCTCTCGCCGGCGATCTCGTCCGGCACGAGCCGGCCGGGAACCGGTCGGCGGTGCTCGGGGACCGCGGCGATGACGGGACCGGTCATCGCGTCGATGGTGCGCGGCACCATGTCGAGCCCCTGGCGGAGCACGAGTTCCAATGCGATCCGCCGGGCGGCGCCGTCGACTGGCACACCCGGCGTGACGACCTCGATCGGTGCTTCCTGCTCGATCCGGTCGCCGACCCGGAGCGCGCCGACCTGCAGCCACGGCCCGGTCAGCTGGTCGTCGGCCCGGAACCGCAGCGCGAATTCGAGACCGCCCGTAGTCGTGACGAGCCAGAGAACGCCGTCGTCACCGGGGTCCGGCACGGTACGCACCGACTCCACGCCCGCCACCCCCTCGGCGAACAACTCCGCGAGGGTCGAGTCGATCGCCGCCGGGTCCGCGGTGCTCTCGCCTCGCGGCCAGACCTCCGACAACGCGAGAGCGCGCCCGGGCAGCCGCACCGAGCCGTTGCTCGCGAACCGCATCACCGCGGTCCTGGCCGCCCTGCCCATCTCAGGGACGAGGGCGGACCGCACCGGGTGCTCGCTCCTGGTGTCGGCCTCCGGCGAGTAGAGACCCTGGAACCCGAGGGTGTCGATCGTGCCGTCAGGACGGGTCACGCGCACCGCGTCGGCGACACCGGAGCGCCCGTCCGTCCTCACGCCGTCGATCAAGAGCTCGACTCGACCGTGATCACCGACGTAGGCGCCCTCCGCGGTGTTCCACGTCAGCCGCGCGTCCCAGCCGGGGGCGCCGTCCTCGGCCCCGGGCACACTGACCACGAGCGACCCGGTCGTGGGATCCGGCTGAATCCAGACGATACCGGCGTCGTGGCCAGGGGACGAGTAGTACAACCACCGCCCGGACAACCGGTCCACCGCCACCGGTTCAGGCACGTGGTGCACGGCGAGCGTGGTGGCGCCGTCGAGCATCCGCTCCCACAGGCGCTTTCCGGGCGTGGGCACCTCGAGGTCGTACAGCGACGCGATCGATCCCGTGTGGACCTTCCGCGGGGTGGAGCCGACGATGTCGAACTCCCGGGCCAGACCACTGCGGTGGAGGACCTGCCAGCTGGCGTCGGGGATCACGAACGGACCGACCGGAAGCCCCGGCCCCGGATGCCAGTTGTACCGGTCGTAGACGTGCACCTGGTAGTCAACCCGGACGTCCGGGCGAGCACCGTCGGCACCCGGCACGACGGTGACGGACCCGCTCACCGCGTAGTAGAACGTGCCGACACCCAGGTACCAGTCCTGGCTCTGCTCCGCGACGGTGACCGTGTCGAACCGCTGCCACCCCGACGAGAACGTGAACCTGCCTGTCTCGCCTCGTGCCTCCGCGGCCTGGGCGAGGCGGAGCGCCTCGTAGCGCACTTGGGCCGCCGCGTTCTCGCGCAGTTGCGGGATGTCCCGGAGGAGACGGTCGGGCTCGACGATGAAATCCTCGCCGGTGTTGCCGAGGAAGTGACGCATCATCCCCGCGGCGACTGGCCTGCCGGTCAGCAACCCGCCAAGGACGATGGCGTACCCGAGGGCCTTGGTCCGGTACGCCCGAAGACTCGGCGTCTCACTGTTCCAAAGGCCCGAGCCGCCGCCCATCATGTTGGCACCCGGCGCGGGCTTGGCGGGGCGGCCGGGCAGGACGGGGCCGGCACTACCGTCCCCTTGTGCCGGTGCCACCCAATCCGGGGTCGACACGTCCACGCCGTGCATCCCGAGCGTGAGCAGGCTGTCGCGCAGCCGTGCGAGCGCATGGGCCACCGTGCCGATTTCGCCGGGCTCAGCCTCGGCGAGCGCATTGTCGAGAGCACGGGCGTCCGCCACGACCGCGTCCAGCGCCGCGCGCGCTTCGGTGGTGCGGCCGGGCTGCTCCGCCGCACGTGCGGCGGCGGTGAGCACCCTGCCCGTCAGGTCCGTTCCCCCGCCCGCTCCATGCACCGCAGCGGTGATGTCGAGGAGGTCGCCCAGCGAAACCCCGTCGAGGAACGCCGGAGCCGACGTTCCCGTGGGCAACAGCTGCATCGCGACGAGGTGCCACTTGGCGGACAGCTCGGGGCCGATGTGCCTGCCCAGTGCGGCAACCAGGTGCAGCCGCGCGAGTTCGCCGCGAGCGGGAACACGGTCCAGGAACCGCCGGTCGAGCGGACCGCCGGTCGTGTCCATCCAGGACATCAGAGCGCGCTGGGTGCGCAGGTGCTCGAGCATCGAAACGCCCGGGAACGCGTTCGCGCGCACGGTCAGTTCCGGCGCGTAGCGGAGGAACCACTCCGCGGCCCGCACCATGTTGTCGTGCAGGGCCGAGATTCCCTCGGCCGGCGCGAAGGACCGTCGCGGCCCGTGCAGCTCGGGCCAGCCACGCGCGAGCGCCACCGCGCCCGAATGCGTCCGGTACTGCTCGGAGATGTGCAGCGCGTCCGACGGGTCCCTGGTCCGGTCCAGGTAGCCGTAGGACCGCTCGACGGCATCCGCGACGTCCCGCAGAAGCTGTTCGAAGTCGTCGTTGTCGATCCAGCCCCGCGCACTGTCCCGTCCCGGTGGCGGAATGTCCTCGGTCCCGGCGGTCAGCGCCCGGTACGCGGTCATCGCCCGCAAGGCGTCCGCGATCGCCCGCTCCTGGTCCGCACGGTCCATCGCGGTCGGCAGGTCGAGCAGGTGGGTCGACGGGTCGCCGGTCGACAACCGCAACCGCGGCTCAGCGAGTTCCGCTTCCGAGCTGATCCGCAGTGCGAACTCACGACCGGCCCGGTCGACACCGGTGATCGTGACCGTGGGCGGGCTGTGCACGATCTCGACGCCGCGGAGGAACCCGTCGAGGCGAGCCTTGCCCAGGCCGCTCCGGACCACCCCGTCCCACGACTCGCGGGTCTGCCCCGGTTCCGCTCCCCGTGTCCGCTCGGCGGCAACCGGAGCGCCGCTCGTCTGGTCCTGCCCGAACTCGATCTTCATGAGGTCGGCGATCATCTCGCCCAACAGCGGCGACGACAGCTCGCCGAGCTTCGCGAGCGGCAACGAGGCCTCGAAGGTGTTCGTCGCGTCAGCAGACCGGGATGGCCTGGCCGCGATTCCGTCGCGCACGACCATGGTGAAGCTCACGTCGCCCATCGCGACGTCGAGGAGCAGGCCGACCGCCGGCTTGTCCACCAGATCGAACACGCGCGCGCGGACGCCGGCCATGCCGTCGGTGACGGCTGCGGCGACAGCCTGCGCGACGCTCCGATCCCGTCCGAGACTCGGCTCGACGACCGGAGAACCTTCCCGGATCGCGGTGGTGAACCGGTCGACATGGTCGACGGTGGACGGATACCGCCACTGCAGCACCTCGGTCAGCAGCTCCGGCGTCCAGGTCCGCACCTCCGCCAGCTCGTCCGGCAACGCTCCCTTCAGTGCCTTGACCCAGCGCAGCACGACCAGGTGATCCTGGACCTCCCGCCGCATCAGCACGTCCGCGGGTGAACCGTCCAGAGCCGTCGGCACCGTCCGGAACGAGGTGACGACTTCCTTCACCAGACCCGTCGCCATCACGGCGAGCGGGGTCCCCGGCCGCAGACCGACGCGGCCCGTCCCCCAGTCGTACACCGCCGCCGAGTCCAGGTAGGGCGACAGACGGGTCCGTGCGGCCTCGTCGTCCGGGAACGCTTCCGCCAACCCGCTTTCGCTCAACTCGAACGACGAAGCAAGCTTCTCGTCGATCCGCCGCTCGACCTCCTCGGCCGGTATGCCCAGTGCGTCGGCCAGCTTCTCGACGTTCTGCTTCGCGAACGTGGACAAGTCTCGCCGGGCGCCGTCGTCGAGGGTGTCCACCACGGCTTCAGCGGGACCGGGCACCCCCCGGAAGCGGGGATTCTCGTACCAGGTGACCTGTTCCAGGAACCGGCCGGATCGCCGGGTGATCTCCCACCAGCCGGCGATCTCCTCGATCGGGACCCGGTCGTGCCGGATGCGCGTCTCCCCCGTCGCGTCATCGGTTTCCGCCTCGCCCCCGCCGGCGTGGTGCTCGTAGATCCAAACCGTCTCCACCTCATCGGCCGTCGCGACCGCCACAGCGTTCGCGAGGTCGGCGGTCGACACGAGCGGGGACTTGGTCAGCAGAGTTCGGTGGGAGTCCAGTGCACGCGGGCTCAGGTCAGTGGTGGCGACGTAGAGCGGAGTGCGCGGCCGGGTCCCGGCGTAGACGATCTCGAGGTCTTGCGGCGGTTGCTTCCGCCCACGTGCCTGCCCGATCAAGATCTCGTCGAGCCGCCACCGCCGGAGCGTCCACTCGCGGAGGCCCGTCCGCTCGCCGTCTTGTTCGCGGATCACCTCCGGGACGAGGTCACCGGGCTCCGCCAACTCCGGTCCCTTGGCTTCGGCGACCGCCGCGAGCATCGAATCGAGGGCCTGCGGCAGCAAGTCCACCGCCTGTTGCAGGATCCGCCCGAGCACGGCGCGCCGTGCGCCGCCGTCGGCGGGGAGTGCGGGAACGGCGAGTTCCATCGGAATGAGCTGCTCCACCCGCTTGGACACGCTCAGCGGAGCGACGTGCAGCCAGGCGCCGGTCTGCGTTGTCTCGGACGTGACGCGCAGCGCGAACTCGGAACCGCCGGTCAGCCGGACGAGCCAGAGCACACCGGAACCGGAGGGATCCGGGATCCGGCGTGCGCTTTCGACATCCGGCACACCCTCCCCGAACAACTCGGCGACCGTGACTTCGACGGCGCCGGCATCGCTGGTGGTGGGAGCGCCACCGGGCAGCTCGGACGTCAGCGCGACGTCGCGCCCCGGGATGCGCACCGGCTCCTGCCGTCGCCAATCTTCGCGAATCTCGTACCGGGCGACCACGTCTTCGGTGACGGCGTCACGCACGCCGACGATTCCCGAGTGCGCCGGATGCCCGTTCACCCGGAGCTGATCAGGGGTGTGGACGCCCTGGAACGCGAGAGTTCCCCGCAACCCGTCCGCGAACCGGACCCGCAAGGTGTCTGCCACTCCGTCGAGGCCGTTCGTCCGCGTGCCGTCGAGGAGCAGCTCGATCCGGCCGGCGTCGCCGACGTACGCTCGCTCTGCCTCGTCCCAGTGCAGCCGTGCGGTCCATTCGCCGTCCGGGTCGTCACCGGGACGGCTGACGAGCACGGATCGCGACGGCGCGTCGAACCGGATCCACGTGGCCGCGGTTCCGTCTTCGGAAGCGGCGTAGTGGATCCACGTGCCTGCGACCTGCTCGACCTTCTCCGGCTCGAGGGCGTGGGGCAGGACGGGGCGCAGCACGCCGTCCAGCAGGCGGTCCCAGCGGGAGGGCACGCGTCCGGCAGGCACCTCCAGGTCGTACAGCGACGCCATCGTCCCGTGGTGGACCTTTCGCCCCGTCGAGCCGACGATGTCGAACTCCCGCGCCAGGCCCGCGCGATGCAGGGTTTGCCACGCCTCGTCTTGAACGTGGACCAGCCCCTGCGGGAAGGGCCCGACCTGGAACAGGCGACCAGGATCGTTCGCTCGTTCGAGCAGCCGTCCCAGTTTGGTGCCTGCGACGCGACCCCACAACGCGGGCGGAATGTTGAACTTGGTGAGGGTGAGACCCGGTCCGGCGTGCCAGCTGTACCGGTCGTACACGTGGACCTGGTACTCCACCTGCACCTGGGGGCGTCCGCCCGTGGGGCTCGGGCCGACGGTCACGACTCCGGTGACGGCGTAGTAGAACGTGCCGACCGCGTGGAACCAGTCATTGCTGGCTCCGGTCGATCCAGGCTCGTAGCGCCACCAGCGCGTCGAGAACGTGTACGTCCCGCCCTCATCACGCGCTTCGGCGGCCTGGGCGAGCCGGAGCGCCTCGAACCGCACGCGCTGCGTCACGCGCTCACGCAAACCAGGGATCTCGCGCAACAGGACATCGGGCTGGACCACGAAGTCCTGCCCGGAGTTGCCGAGGTAGTGACGCAACATCCCGGCGGCGGCAGGCATTCCCCGCGCCAGACCGCCGAGCACGATGGCCCTTCCGAGTGCCTTGAACCCCTGGGACCACACAGTGGGCCGCTCCGAGCCCCATTGACCGGAACCGCCGCCCATGAGGTTCTCGCCCATGGCGGGCTTCGGTGGCGCGGGAGGCAGGAAAACTTCGGCGCCCGTGCTGTGCGCGGCCGGCGAGGTCCAGGTCGGCGACGAGACATCGATGCCGAAGACGGCGAGGTGCCGCAGACTCTCGCGCAGGTCCGACAACGCGTTCGCGACCGGATCGATCTGGCCACGCTCGGCGTCGTGCACCGCGTCGTCGAGCCGCTCCACCCGTTTCGCGACTTCCGTCAGTGCCTCGCGCTCCGCATCCGTCAACCCCGTCACGCGCAACGCGTCGTCGACCGCAGTCAGGATCCTGGACACGAGAGCCACTTCGGCGCCGGGCCCGTACACGGCAGTGGCGAGGTCCACCAGGTCAACGACCGACACACCGTCCTCGTAGGACGGTGTGCCCGGACCCACCGGCAGGAGCTTCTGCGCCGCCGGGATCCAACGGGCGTTCTCCTCGGGGCCGATGTGCCGTCCTAGCGCGGCGACCAGGTGCGCCTGCGCGAACGTGCCCCGTGCCGGCAACCGGCTCAGGTAGCGGCGGTCGAGGGGCCCGCCGATCTCGCGCATCCAGGTGGTGAAGGCCTGCTGTCCGCGCAGGGTCTCGAGCAACGACGAAGCCGGAGCCGGGTGCGCCCGTGTGACGAGGTTCGGCTCCTCGTGGTGCAGCCACTCGTCGAGGAACACCATGTTGCTGTGCGTGCTTTGGACTTCCTCGGTCAAGCTCACGAGATCCTTCTCGTGGGTCGGCGCCATCAGCGTCGAGCTCGTGTTCTCGATCGCGCGAGCGAGGTAGCGCGCAGACCAGCGGTCGGTCGGCGACTGGCGTCCCCCGATTTGTTTGATTGTGCGGAAGAACTGCGCCGCCGCCGCGATGTTCTGTGCCGCCTCCTCGAGAACCTGCCCCAGATCCCACGCGGAAATCCACCCGGCGGGGACTTGCGGGCCTCGCTCGCCCGGTGCCGGAAAACCACCCTCGCCGGTCAGCAGCGCCCGGTACGCGACCACCGCGTGCAGGGCCAGCGCGACCTCGCGCTCCCGCCTGCCCGGAGCCAGCAACAACGGTGACAGCTCGAGCCGGTGGACTGCGGGATCGCCCGTGTGCAGCCGCAGCGCCGGGTCATTCCCGAACGGGGCGGTGATGACCAACCGGAACCTCCGACCCGCGGCGTCCGTTCCCGCCACTGCGACGCCATGCGGAGCGATGGGCATGAGGACGAGGTCCGGGACGTATTCGGACAGCCCGGCGCGCGAAATCCCGCGACGGACGATCTCTTCGAGATCGGCCTGGCCGATGCCCTGGGCCGCGATGCCGGCGGCCGTGGTCGCCGCGGCACCGGACTCCCCGGCTGACGCCTCTGGGCCGGCGAGAGTGGCGGCGATGTCGCCGAGAACCGGCACGACCAGGTCTCCCAGCCGAGCCAGCGGCAGCTCCAGTGCGACCTCGCCGCGGTCCGCCCCGGCGTCGGCCAGCCGAGCCCGCAGCGCCGGGAGATCGACCCTGCCGGAGCCCTCCCGGACGACGATGGTGGTGTCACGATCGGCCGTCGACACCCGGATCGTCACGCCCGACGGGTGAGCCTCTACTTCGGCGACAGCGCCGGGCAGCCGATCGTGGACGGCTTCGGCGAGCGCCTGCCTCGTCGTGCGTTCCCCGCCCAGGCTCGGCTCGACCACGGGCTTGCCCTCGCGGATCGCCGTGGTGAACCGGTCGACGTGGTCCACTGTGGACGGATACCGCCATCGCAGGACCTCCGTCAGCAGCTCCGGCGTCCAGGTCCGCACCTCCGCCAGCTCGGCGCTGAGCGGTGCGTCGAGGGACCGGATCCAGGCCAGCACCGCCTGGTGGTCGGCGATCTCACGGTCGAGCAGCAGGTCGGCCGGGGAGCCGGCGGAATTGTGGGCGGCTTCGGCGGGGGATTCGCGGAACGAGGTGACGACTTCCTTCACCAGGCCGGCCGCGACGACGTCAAGCGCCGCGCCGGCCGCGAGGCCGACCCGGCCCGACGCCCAGTCGTAGACCGCCGCCGAGTCGAGGTACGGCGTGAGGCGGTCCCAGGCCGCCCGGTCACCGCCGAACGCGCGGACGATTCCGCGCGGCGTGAGGTCGAAGACCGACGCGAGCTTCTCGTCGATGCGGCGCTCGACCTCGACCACTGTCACCCCGAGGGCTTCGGCGACCGCCTCACTGCCCTGCTTGGCGAAGGCCCCGATTTCCGCGCGCAACGCGGTCGGGGACGTCACGACCGGGTACGGGGACGGGACGAGGTCACCGGGGTGCGGGAGTGGCGGTTCCCCGGTCAGCGCGCTGTCCAGGAACCGCACGTCGCCGCGGATGTGGCCGTTCACCAGTTCGACCGTCGCAGTGGCCAGTTCGGTGAGCGCCGCCGCGTCCGTCGTCGGCGGCAAGGCGAGCTCCACGGGGGCCGCTTGGATCCAGCGGCCGTCCGCGACGCGGCTGCCGGAACGGCCGTGGCCGGCCATCGAGCTGTGGCCGAGGTGCAGTTCGATGGCCGGGACGTGCACCCGCGGCGCGGACGCGTCCGGATCGACACGCACCTGGTACTGCCAGCGCAACCCGTCGGCACGCACTATGCCGATCGCCACACCGTCGACAGATGTGCCGACGCCGGCGGCGGCGAACGCCTCGTGCACGGCACGGACGACCCCGTCCGGATCGGCGGTGGGATCCACGGCGGAGGACGGCAGCCCCATCTCCGACGGCCCGGTCGCCAGCACAGCGGTCGAGGCCGGTGCCGGCGGCGCGACCGTCGCCGTGCCGGCGAGAGGTTCGGTGGCGAGGTGGGCGAGGTCGGGCAGAGTCACCGCCCACCGCCCCCGGAGGTCCTCTACGGAGGAGCGCAGGGCTTCCGGCAGGGTGACGCCCAGGGCGACGGCGACGGGGACCAGCGCGCGGCGCTGCCAGGACGGTTCGACGGGCATGGGGGGCACCACGACCTCGGCGACGCCGTCCTGCACCCAGCGTCCGCCGGCCAGCCGCGCCCACGAACCGCCCTCCGCCGCGGCTGTGACGTCGGCGCGAAGCTCCAGGCCCGGCTGCACGACCCGGGCAGCGGTGGCGGCCGGATCGACCCGCACGCGGAACCGGATCACCGGTCCGGCGTCGCGAGCCACGAGCAGCCACGTCGTCCCGTCACCGTCCGGGTCGGGGCGGACATCGCCGGCCCAGTACGCGCCGGTGAGCATGTCCAGGAGCGTGCTCTCGATCCGGTGCACGTCCGTGGTGCTGGTGCGCCACGACCCGCCATCCAGCCGCACCGGCACATCCCGCTCGCGTCCCGGCAGCGTCACGACGGTCTGCTCACCCCGGGGCGGCTCGACCGCCACGGCGGCGCGGGAATGGGCGTTCGAGGAAAGGTCCGTCAGGGACGGCAGGTCATCCTGCCGCAGGTTCTCGATGACCCGCTTCACGGGCTGACCGGCCTTGGACTGCGCGTCCCGCAGCGCGGACACCACCATCGGGTGCCGGGAAACCGGATCCACCGCAACCGGGGGCAGCACGATCTCGACGGCGTGTGACTGCTCCCAGCGGCCGTCCCGCAGCCGGGTCGCCGGGTCCGCGGCTGGATCGACGCGCAACCGGACGACCGGCAGCGTCACGGACGGGTGGGTTGCCCGGGGGTCGACCCGGACGGTGAACCCGAACCCCTCTGGACCGAAGACCCCGGACACCGTGGTGCCGTCGAAGGTGACGTCGCGGGCGCCGGTGTCGTCCAGCGTGCCGTTGATAATGGCGGCCACGAGCGCCGGGTCGGCCGACGTGGTCAGCCAAGGCAACACCGGGGCGACGTCGAGTGCCACGGTGCCGTCCAGGGTGTGGAACACCAGTGCCGGGTCGACCGCCAGCACCACGGACGGGTCGGCCGCGGCCGTGCCGGATTCGGGCGCGGTGATCTCCCGGGTGGCCAGCGCCGGCCACCCGGTGGACGCCACGTTTTTAGCGAGCCCGCGGATGGCGGGAGGCACCCGCGTCAGGAGCGCCTGGACCAGCGCTTCGGCCACCTCGGCCTGCCACATCGGATGCACCGGCACCTGAGGGACCAGAACCGTCACCGGGTCCTGGACCCAGCGCGCACCATCGAACCGTGGCGGCGGCACCGTCACCGCGGGCTCGGTGGCGTCCGGGTCCACGCGAACCGCCAACCGCCACGAGACGCCTCGGTCCGTCAGCGTCCAGGTCGTGGTCGCGCCATGGGCCTCGCGGTCGGCGTGCACGCCGGCGCCGGCGAGCGCTCGTTCGACCGCATCGGCCATCCCGTTCTGGTCGGGTGCCGTCACGAAGATCGACGAGGAGCGCGGCAGCGCCACCTGCAGCACGCGCCCGGCGCGCTGCTCGGCACCCAGGTTCGGCTCGGGCATCGCGCGTCTGCCGTCCGCCGCCGACAGCACCTCGCCGACGTGGTCGATCCGGTCATGGAATCCGAGCTGGGGCGCGGCGCCGAGCACTCGACCTTCCCGGGCCCGCACGTCCGCGAGCACCTCGCGCCGCGGACCGTCGAAACTGTCGAGCCAGGCCATCACGACACGGTGGTCCGCCGCCCGGCGCCGGGCCGTCAATCGCCGGACCTCGGCCGGGTCGCGGGAGTCGAGACCGCGGACGTCCTCGGCCAGGGTCGTCGGTCTCAGCGAGGCGATGACACCCCGGGCGAGTTCGGTGACCACGTCAGCTGCCGGTACGCCGAGCCGGACACCGACGCGGCCGGCCTCCGCGTCGTACACGCTCGCCGCGGTCACGTACGGTGCTAGCCGCTCCCGAGCGGCGTCATCTCCGGGGAACGCGCGGGCGATGCCCTGCTCCCCCAGTGCGAACGCCGTCGCCGCCAGCTCGTCGAACCGGGCCTCCACTGTGGACAGCGGCACGCCAAGCGCGTCGGCGATCGCCTGGGCGCCGGACTTGCCGAAGTCGGCCAGCGCCTGCCGCGTGCCGTCGGCGAGGTCGGTGACGGCACGGGCGTCCGCGATCAGCGCTCCGGGATCGCCAGCAGTCCCTCCCGGGACAGATCCATCGCGTCCAGCAGCAGCCACAGGGTCCGGCGTTCCGCCGCCGTCACCGGGATCCGGTGCCGCGACAGCAACCGTACCGTCGCCTGCGTCAGGTCCTCCCAGTCCTGTTCGTCCTCGGCGTCCTCCAGTTCCCAGCGGTCCGTCTCCGGAATCCGCTCGCCGAACGTCGCCCGTAGGGTCTTCGCCTTCTCCGCGATCTGCGGCTCGCTCAGGCTGGTCACCTCGGGCAGCCCGGTCAGCGCCCTGCGCAACCCGTCCAGCGTCGTCGCCAGCCACTCCGGCTGTCCCGGCTTCGCGAACGTCCGCAGCAGTTCCCGCAGCTGTGCCCGTTCCCGGGTCGACACCGGCCTGTCCGTCCGCGCCAGCGTCCCGATCAGCACCTGTGCGGTCTCCAGCCACTCCCCCGCGTCGCGGTCCTGCCGCACCGTCCGCAGCCTGTCCGGCGGAATCCGGTCGGCCAGCCGTTCCGGCAGCTTCGCCATCAGCGCGGCCACCTCGTCCTCGGACAGCGCCACCGCTTCCACCCTCTCCCCTCGGCGGATTCGTCCGGACGCCCGGCGCGTCGGCGTCCGGCACGGCGTCGCGGATCCTGTTCTGCTGGTCGATGAAGATCTCGACGTCGACGCCAGCGTAGTGCGCGTGCACGACGTCCCGGTCATCCGATCCCGGCGCCGGTTCGAAGTTCCCCGCCAGGAGCGCCTCGTCGGTGATCCGCGTCAGGACGCCCTCGATACCGCCCGGTTCCCGGGTCCAGGCCTCGGGGAACAGGGTCACTCCCGGCGCCCGGCTCGCCGGCCCGCGCCGCTTCAGGAGCTTGTCGAGCGTCTTGGGCAGGATGCTGGCCGGTGTGGCGTGCCGCGGCGGCCCCGCCGGGTTCTTGACGACACCGCGGCCGTCGATCGGGTAGGCGGTCTTGATCTGCCCGCCCGGCAGCACCACGACCCGGACGAGCACCCCGTCCCGCTCGGCCTCGAGCCGCCACGCCGGCCCCCGGTCAGGGTCCCACTCGACGCGGTCGGGGTGGCGGGCGATCGCCCGGATGATGTCCAGGACAGCCGGGTCCTCGCCCCACCGCGCCGGGAACTCGGACTTGTTGGGCACGCCCTGACCAGAGCGGTGCCCGCCGCCGGTCTCGTCGCCTTCGAAGATGTGTCGGCGCCGGTCCTCCTCGACGCGCAGCGTGGACAGGTCAGGGCGCTGCGGATGCCTGGCCACCTCGGGCGAGTCCCAGCCGTTCGGGCGGGTGCCGTCGGCGAAGGCGGCCACCGTCTCCGCCACGGTGCGGCCGTCCACGAGCGGCGCGACGGCCATGCCGACGACGGCGTCGCCCAGCGCCGCCTTCCCGACGAGTGCGACCGGCAGGGTGGGGCCCACGACTTCGAGCTCGGCACGCAGTGCCGCGAGGTCGCCGTGCAGCCGCACCACCGCGACATCGGTGCCGTCGGCCCGCCGCAGCGTGAAGTGCGCGGGCACCGCACCGGTCTGCTCACCGTCGACCCGGACGAGGGTCACCTGCCCCTGCACACCCAGGCTAGCGGCCGCGAACGCGGCGACCTTCCCGGCGGCGAACTGGCGCATCGGCCCTGCTGAGTCGCCACCGTCCCGTTCGGCCACGACCAGGCGCTCCAGGAAACCGACGTCGACGGGTTCCCGGTCGTCGCGCACGGTGTCGGGGGCGCGCGCGGGCTCGGTCGTGCCGTCCGGGTACCTGGCGGCGAGGTCGTCGCGGCGGGCGATCGCCATCTCGGCCAGCTGCCCGGCCAGGACGGGGTCCGAAATGATGCCACGGACGGTCCGGCGGATCGCGTCGTCGCTGATCGACGTGACCGCACGCACCGAGGCGCGTTCCAGGTCGGCGGGCATGTCGCGGAACAGTTCGGCCGTCTGTGGGCTGCGCACCGGCGAGCGGAGGTGCTCCGCCTCGGTCACCACTGCGCCGAACGGGAGGTGACCGGCGATCGAGCTCTTCGGGTCACCGGTGTTGGCGTGCGTCATCGTGCCGCCGAACTCGACCCGCATGGGCCCCTTCGCGGTCATCACGATGTTGCTGCCCTCGAAGCCACGCAGATCGGAGTGGCCGAGCCAGGCATCCGCGCCGAACAGCGCCCAGAACACCCGCTGCTGCTGCTCGTCCAAGGCGGCGAAGTCGGTCAGCGCTCCGGTGTTCTCCACCCAGCGGCTCGCGACACCGACGGGCCGGCTCTCCCCGAAGCGGCCGTCCAGTCGCACGAGCCTGGTCTCCGGCACCGGGGCGTCGATCCCGGTCGCGGTGCGCACCTCGTCCGCCACCATGCGGTAGAAGGATGCGGCGAGCACCTCCACCTCCGCCTGTTCGACGGTGACCGGCGCCTTCACGTACCAGCGGCCGTCGGGGCCTTCGAACACGCCGCCGCGCAACGACCCCTGCCTGCCCCCCACGTGGTTCAGGTCGTCGAGCCCGGGCAACGACTGTCCGGCGACCGCAGCGTTGAGGACCTTCGCGTCGTTCTCGGCAACCCGCAGCAGCGCCGAGTCGGTGTACGGCCAGCCCTTGCCCTCCCAGTGACGCTGGTAACGGCCGGTCTCGAACAGCTGCTGCCCGGTGATCCCGGCGCGCAGCACTTCGACCTGCTGCTCCGGCTCCAGCGAGCCGACGAGATCGCGCAGGGCGTCAGCGCGGACGACGTGACCGTCCAGGCCGGCGGACCACCGCAGCACACCGGCCAGTTCGGACGACGGCGCCGGCGCCGCGGTGACCATCCGCGCGGACTCGATCGAGCCGTCGGCGCGGACGACGACGGTGAGCGGCAATCCGTCGTGGGCGCCCCGGACCTCGAAGGCGCCGAACAGACCCCGGGCGGTGGCGAGGATCTCTTCGGGCTCGCTGGCGACCGACAGCAGCGCCTCCCGCACCCGGTCCGCGGCGTCATCACCCACTTCCGCCGCCACGGCGGCGACCACGTCGTCCGCGACGGAGACCGTTCCGGGATAGGCGACGTCGGACCAGCCCTCGGGGGTCACCCCGTGGATCCGCGGCGAGCCGGCCACGTCCGGCCCGTCGAGCACGGCGCCGAGTTCGTCGGCGAGCGTGCGGGCGAAGACCCGGGGGTCGCCGGTCAGCGCGTCGCGCGGGACGTCGGCCGCGACCGTGACGAGCACGTCCTCGCCGGACCACGGGCTGTCCTCGGCACGCAACTGTTCCGCGGCCCGCCGCGCCAGCTCGTCCGGTGCCGACCTGCCCTCGCCGTCGAGGACGACGACCGCCGGCTGACCGGGGTTCTGGTGCACGACGACCCCGGCGCTCCGGTTCTCCGGCAGACGCAGCTGGTCGGCGCCGGAGGGCACCGGCGCGGTCCGCAGGATCTCCAGCCTGCGCGCGGCGAGCCACCGGCGCTGGAGGGCGTCGGCGCGGCCGAGTTCGGCGATCCGGCGGTCGATCTCGGCCACCCGCCCGGCGTGCGCCACCGCCTCGGGCGTCGTGAAGCGGATCGTGAGCGAGCGGCCACCCAGGGTACGCCAGGTGGTGCGCCAGCCGTGGTCACCGCGGCGGCCCCACGCGATGTCGGCGTCCCGCAGGGTGAGCCCGCGCCGCGCGAGGTCGTCGATCACCGTTTGCGCGCCGTCGGCGAAGGAGTCCTCGGCGAGGGTGATCGTGTAGCTCAGCGGCTCGTCCGTCGTCACCGCCGCGCCCGGCACCGCCCGCACCGCTTCGCCGACCGCGGGCACGTCCGTGTCACGCGCGTCGGGGGAAGCGGTCGCCGGCTCCTCGAAGCGCAGGTGCAGGACCTGACCGGAGTCCTGGTGCGTGACCGCGACCCGGCCGTCCGGCGTCATCCCCGTTCGGCGGAAACCGTTGTCCTGCAAGGCGTCGAGCACCGTCCGGCTGTCGCCGGCCTCGTTGACGTGCACCACGTACCGGATGGGGCGTCCGGTTGTCAGGTCGGCCAGCGACGCGGCGGCCTCGGGCAGGAGCAGTGCGCCCTCGGCCGCGCCGACCGCCGCCACCAGCGGCGAGAGCCAGCGGCCCGCGTCACCGGGAGCCGGGCGTCCCGCCTCGGTGTGCGGGCCCGGCGAGGGCTGGCCACGCAGGATGTTGCCGTGCTCGTCCAGAATGAGGTTGAGAACAACGCCGTCCCGCTCGCCCCGCACGAACCAGCGTTTCTCGTCGGCGTTCCAGCGCACCCAGTCCGGCCGTCGCGCCACGTCGCGTGCGAGGGCGCCGAGCTCCGTCCGCGGATCCGCGCCCTCGGCGAACCAGCGGGCCGCGACCCGCAGGCGGCGCGGATCCGTCGCCGCCGGGCCGTGGTCGTCCGCGAGCTGGTCGCGGACGTCGGCGGACAGGCTGATCGCGACCAGGTCCGGGCGCTTCGGGTGATCGGCCACGTCCGGGGCGTCCCAGGCGCTGGGCCGGGTTCCCGCTCCCTGCGGGAGCACGATCTCGTCGACGCCGTGCGGCGCGATCGCGGCGCCCAGGATCTCCTGCCGCTGCTGCGGCGAGGCGTCGTCCAGCCGGGCGAGGTGGGCGCGCGCGGCCACGGAATCGGGCGTCTCGAACCGGAGGACGATCCGCTCGCCCGACTCGGTGCGGGTCCACTCGGTCGTCACCCCGGGATCGTCGCCGTCCCACACGAGCCGGGTGGTGTCGAGGCGGAGCCCGGCGTCGGAAAGCGCTTGCAGCACCGCCGTGGTGTCGTGCGCGAACGTCGCGGGCTCGGGCATCCGCACCGAATACCGCACCGCCTCACCGGGACCGGGTTCCGGCGCCAGCGGATCCGGCACGAGCCGAGCACCCCGCACCGAGGTCGCCACCGCGTGCGCCACCGGCCGTAGCGCGGGATCCATGTGCGCGGCGACGGAGCCGTCGGAGAGGTCGCCGAGGCCGCGCACCATGCCGTGCAACGTGCCGAGCGCCTGGCGCATCAGCATGTTCACCACGAACCGCTGCTGCGCGGTGTCGCCGGGGGCCTGGCCGGAGATGCGGATCTGCGCGGGGCTCACCTGCACGCCTTCGGCGGACACGCGCGGCGGGACGACGACGTAGGTGCCTGGCGGCAACTGGGAGTCCACCACCGGAGCGACGTCGAGGTTGACGTCGTCGTAGAACACCCGCGCGGTGCGGGCGCCGATCTCCGCCCTGCTGGGCAGGACTGGCTGGTCGCCGTCGAGCCGCACCGGCATCGCGTCACCGAGGGACGGCGCGGTCGGGGTCAGCACCGTGGTCGGTGCGGCGGCTTGCCCGAGGCCGCGGAGGTAGTCCTCGATGCGGTTGCCGACCTCGGCGCTGTGGTCGGCCGTCTCCGAGCGCAGGGTGCCCACGGTCCGCTGCACCGGTTCGGTCGGCACCTGCTGGATCTGCCGCAGGCCGACCGCCTGGTGCGGCTGCTCCAGCCCGGGCACGCCCTGCGCGAGCGTGCGCAAACCGTTGTCCAGCAGGGAATCCAGCTGATCGGCCGTGGTGCCCTCGCCGATCAGGATGGTCCCCTCGGTCACCTGCCGGGCCGTGCCGTCCGCGCCGACCAGCCAGGAGCCGGGGTCGACACGCACCGTGCCGGCCGGGACACGCCCGTCCAGCCCGACGTCGAACGCGACGCGGGTGCCGCCGTCGAAGTGGGCGAGCATGGTGCCCTCGCCGGGGTCCCCGGTGAGGGCGTGCAGGCGGCCGCGGTCGGGCAAGGCGGTGGAGCCGGGGACGGACGCGCTTTCCTGGCGGTGGCGGAGCGCGCCGGCGAGGGTGTCCTCGGTCGTCACCTCGTCGCTCCGGGGCTCACCGGCGCTCAGCGAGCGGGGCAGCGCGCGCCAGTGCGTCCCCTCGGGGTGCCGGGTCATACCGCCGCGCGGAACCGACCGCCCGTGCGCGGCGGACACCGAGTCCGGCCGCACCACCGGCGACTGCGCGAACAGGTGGTCCATCGCCTGGTTCAGCGCGAAGTGGGCGTTCCGGCCGAGGGTCGACACCTCCTCGACGTACTCGCGCGGCTGGCGGAACTTCGGGATGAGCCGCCGCTTGACCACTTGCCCGCGGTCGAGCGAGACGTGCGAAGAGACGTGGAGCACCGCGGGAGCGACCTGGACGGCGCCCTCGAACCGGCCCGCGTGGACCTCGACCGTCTCGGCGGGCAGGGTGCTGTCGAGCACCACCCGCACCTGGACGACCTGGCCGTCGGACGACGTGAGGGTGAACACGCCGGTGTTCTTGTCCAGCTCGATGTGACCGTCGGGCCGGAACCCCTCCAGGAACCGGGCGACGACGGACTTCGCGGCGTCGGGCCACTCCGTGGTGGATTCCGGCGTCTGCGGGCTCGCGAAGCGCTGGACGCCCGCCGCTTCGGACCGGTGGTCGGTGGTCCTGGGGCCGGCCGCCGGTTCCCGTTCGCTGTCGGGGATCTGGTCGTCCGGTGTCCGGGTCCGGTGCTCGTCGAGGCCAGGAACCTCGTCCGGGGCCGCACGGGTGTCGCTGGTCTTGGGGCCGGTGGGCTCGCGCTCGCTGTCCGGGATCTGGTCGTCCGGCGTGCGGTGGCGCTGCTCGTCCAGACCGGGGACGTGGTCGCCAGCCCCGCGCCGGTCGGTGACCTTGAGGCCGGTCTCCTCCTCGCCGGCCGTGCGGTGGTCGTCAGCGGTGCGGCCGTGATCCGGAGCGGTGCGGTCGTCGCCCTGGCGCCCGGTTTCGTCCTGGCCGCCGGTGTTCACGCCCTGACTGTCGCCGGACCGGCCGTCGTTCTGACCGCCCGTGTCCGCGCCCTGGCGGCTGGCGTCCGCGGGCCCGCTGCCCTCACCACCGGCGTTCGCGCCCTGACTGCCGCTGTCGGCTGACCCGCCGTCCCGGCCACCGGAACCCTGGCCGCCGGCATCCGCGGACCCACCGTCCCGGCCGCCGGCGTTCGCAGCCTGGTCACCGGTGTCGGCGGACCGCCCGCCGGCATCCGCGCCCTGGCTGCCGGCGTCCGCCGGACGGCCGTCGCCGTTGGCGTTCGCGGCGGAAGCGCCTTCGGGCGCCGTCGTGCCGGGGCCCGCGCCCGCGGCGACCTGCCGTCCTGGCTGCGCCTGGGAACCGTTGTCCGCAGCGGTACTGGCGGTGCGGCCGCTGTCTGCCTCGCCGGAACGCTGCCCGCCATCGGCACCCTCACCTCCGGAACGTCGCCCGCCGTCGGCACCCGCGCCCGCGGAACGTTGCCCGCCATCGGCACCCGCACCGCCGGAACGCTGCGCCGTGTTGCCGCCGTCGGTCTGCCGTCCCGGACCACTGCCGGAATCTCCCCGGGTGGTGCCGCCGCTCTGGCCCGACGTCTGCGCACGCGTCCCGGTGTCGCCGCCGCGTGCGCCCGTGTTCCCGCCGCCCTGCGACCCCGCGGAACCGGAACCACCAGAGCCCCCGGCCGAGCCCGCGCCACCGGGATCGCTGTACCCGCCCCAGGCGCCGACCGTCGACGGTGTCGCCGTGGGGGACGGCGCGACGAACCGGGTGAAGTCGGGGGTCGTCAGGTGCTGGAAACTCGTGTTGAGGACCTGGAGGTTGAGCCCCGCTTCCTTCCAGCTCGCCTCGCCGATGTACTTCTCCCAGGCGCCACCGACCGCACCACCCCACGCGGCCTGTTTGATCGCCTCCCAGCCGAGCGGGTTGTCGGCGCCACCGCGCTGCGCGCCGACGGGCACCACGTCCCCTTTGCTGTCGACCCCGTATTCGTTCCACTCGCCGGTCTTCGCGAACTCCACGAGGCTCTTGCCGAACCCCTTGAAGGCTTCCGGGTTGGTGAACGCCACGGAGCCGAACTGGCCGGCCGCCCCGCCGAGGGCGCCGGCGGCCAGGTAGCCGGGCAGTTTCGTCGACAGGCCCAGTGGCGCACCACCGAGAGCGGCACCGGCGAACGCCCCCAGGGTGCTCATGCCGTTGTACGAGAAGTCGCCGCTGACCGGCTTGCCGTTGTCGAACTTGCCGTACTCCTTCAGCTGGAAGTAAGTCTTGGCTTGCCCGACCACATCGGGGATGACGCCGTAGATCGCCGCGCTGCGCAGGCCGTAACCGACCACCCGGCCGCCGACGACCCGCCTGGCCGTCAGGCCCTCGACCCGGAGCGTGTGCCGGACGGCGTCGTCGATCACGCCGCGCATCGCGGCAGGCACCCGAGCGCCCGCCGCGATCGCCTCGCCGCGGAACCCGCGGCCGAGCTGGATGGCGATCTCCCGCTGCACCGCACCGCCGCCGAGCTGCCGGAGCTCCTGGAAACCGAGCTGGCGGCCGGCCGCGTTCTCCAGCGCCTGGCGGATGATCTTCTGCTGGACCTCGCGGGCGGCCTGGCGTCCGGCGATGTTGGTGAACCTGAGGTTCTGCGGGAGATGGGTGACGATTTCCAGCCCGCGCCGTCCCGCCGCCGCCCCGAGGTGGACGAGGCCGCTGCCCAGGCGCTCGAGCCCCTCGATCAGCCCGTGGATCGCCGCACTCCGGGCGCCCGCCCAGGTGAACTCGCGGAGGGCGACCCGGATCGCGATGTTGCGGATCGCGTCCAGCGCCTCCATGATCAGGCGCCGGAGGGTGATCGACACCGTGGTGATGATGATCGGGATCTCGATCAGCGAGACGCCCCACGTCGCCAGCGCCTGGAACAGCGCTCGCCCCAGCTCGAACGCCATCATCGCCAGGTTGAGCTGGTAGCTGTTCTTCGTCAGCACCACGGTCTGCAGGAACTGCTGGCTGGCCTCCATCATCTGACGGCTGCCCTCGGCCAGCTGCAGCACCGTGGTGTTGAACTGCGACATCATCATGCCGAACTCGGCCGGCGCGGCTCCGTGGTACTGCTGCTGGATCCGCTCGGTGAGCTTCGACGCGTCGATCTGGAAGTCGTAGGTCGCCTGCTGCTGGTCCGCCCAGAACTTGACGACCTCGACGATCTTGTCCGGGTCGCCCTTCGGGTACTCGCCGAACAACCCGCGGATGAGCGTGGTGGTCTTGACCGGGACGAGGGTGACCCCGAGGAACTTCTCCCAGGCGTCGATGTAGGCGTCGACCTGCCCGGCGAAATCCATCATCGCGTTCGCGAAGGCTTCGGTCCAGTCATCCGTGGGACTGCTCACCGATCACCTCCCCGAATCGACGACACGAAAAAACGTTGCTGGCGCGGAAGAACTAGGTCTGAACGTCGTTCACCATCTTGAGGTTCTCCAGCTCCCCCTCGTACTGCGTCATCGCAGCCTTCTTGACCATACCGCCGATCTCGGCCAGTTGATCACCGAGAGTGCCCTGCGCCTTGAGGACCTTTTCGGGGTTGTCGTTCTCGCCGTACTTGGCGAAGAAGCCCTCTCCCATGCGGTCGTTGCCGAAGGTGTCGAGTGTGGCCAGTTTCGCGTGTTCGGCCTTCGCGGCCGCGGCCTGTCCGCTGAACTCGGTGCCGATGCCGCTCAGCTGACCGCCCATGGACGCGATCTCGTGGGCGCTGGTGTTGATGGAGACGAAACCACCGCTCATTGCTCTGCCTTCCGCTCGGCGTAGATTTCGGCGTCGGTCCGCTGGAGGTAGTCCATGGCGCCGGCGCGTTCGGGCTGCACCTGGTTCTGCAGCTCGGTGAACACGGGCGAGAAGTTCTCGGCCATCACTTCCTTGATCTGAGCCTGCACCTGGGCCACGGCCTCGGCGGACGCCTCCAGGATCGCGGCCTGAAGCGCGGCGGCGTCCGGCTTGCGGAACACCCGCGGGTCGATCTCCAGGTCGACGAGCTGGCCGCGCAGCCCCACGACCACCTTGACCGTGCGGTCCGGCGACCAGGCAACCCCGGTCATGCCGAGCATCCGCTCCTGCGCCGCCGGGAGGTTCGCGGTCGCCTGCCGCAGTTCGTCCAGCATTTCCTCGAAAACCGGGTCCACCCGGTCGGAAGAGAAGTTCAAGCCCGTCTCCCATCCGTTCGTCCACCCGGCACAGCGGCGACATTGCCACATGCGGCGGGCACTCCGATAGCATTCGGCGCGTGCAAGCCAAGCGTCTTCGATCGGCACTGGCCGCCGCGGTCACCGGGCTCGCCGTCGTCACGGTGACCCCGCAGGCCGCGCAGGCCCAGCAGAACTGTGTCGTTTCGGGGGAGCTCCTGGTTCCCGTTCCGTGGTCCCAGAAAATGCTCGCACCCGATCGGGTGTGGCCGCTGAGCACGGGGGCCGGGCAACGCGTGGCGGTCCTCAGCACCGGCATCAGCGACAACCCGCTCCTGGCCGGGCACATCGCGGAGCGCGCGAACTTCGCTCCGGCCGGCACCGGTCAGCCCAGCGGCCTGCCCGACTGCCTGGGCAACGGCACCGGGGTCAGCGGCATCATCGCCGCACAGCCGAGCGGCGCGGTGGGGTTCCACGGCATTGCGCCGGGAGCGCAGGTCCTGTCCGCGAAGGTCGTCGCCGACCAGTACCCGTCCAACCGAAACCCGCGCGAGACCGTCGCCCCGGAAACGCTGACCGCGGCGATCAACTGGGCCGTCGACCGCGGCGCGACGGTGATCGCGGTCCCGACCATCACCTACGACGACAACGCCGCCCTGCGCGGCGCCGTGCAGCGGGCGCTCTCCCGCGGCATCGTGGTCGTGGCTGCCGTCGGCGAAACCGCGAGCAACGAACCGCCCGGCCTGGTCCCCTACCCGGCGGCTTACGACGGCGTCGTCGGTGTGGGCGCGATCGCCGAAAACGGCGTCGTGACCCAGAACTCGCGCCCCACGGCCGTGGATCTGGTGGCGCCGGGCGCGAACGTGGTGACGACCTTCCCGAACGCCGGCCTTGGCACCGCTTCTGGCACACAGTTCGCCACCGCGTACGTGGCGGCCACGGTCGCGCTCGTCCGTTCCTACCGGCCGCAACTGTCCAACACGGACGTCGTGCAGCGGCTGTACGCCACCGCGTCCCCGGCTCCCGAAGGCACGGGCAGCGCGTACTACGGCTTCGGTGTCGTGAACTCGTACCAGGCCGTGTCCGACGACATCGCCGCCGGCAACCCGGTGACGCTGCCACCGCTCACCCCGGTCACCGTCGACCCCGAGGTCGCCGCGCGACAGGCCGCCGAAAACCGCAGTGACGACTGGGCGTTCATCCTGGCGGCCGCCGGTTTCGCGCTCGTGCTGCTGGTGACCGCGATCGTCGTGTTCGGACCGCTTGGCCGCCGCCGCTGGCGCGCCGGACTCGCCCCGGTTCCGCAGGACCGGCCCGAGGACGAGCGTCCGGAGCCGCCCGTCGAACTGTTCAGCGACCGCCCCAAGCGGTCCTGATCCCCTGCTGCACAACGATTCCCTCCCCGGTGTTCCCAGCGTGAGACAAGCCGGTCCCGGAGCGTGTTCGCGCTCCGGGACCGGCTTCGGCGGTCGAGCTCTCAGATGTTGAAGTAGCCCCTCGCCTGCATGTCCTTGTCGAACGCGTTCTCGGCTGCCCTGATGACGGCGTTACCCATGTCCTGGTGGGTGCTGCCGAAGTTGTTGACGCGCTGGTTCCAGATCTCCTGGGCCTCGTCGAACGCCGTGGCGGCCGCACCGTTCCAGTCTTCGGCCAGGATGTTCTTGGCCTTCTGCTTGAACTGTTCGAACAGCTGGATCAGCTCGCCGGATTTCGTGATGTTCGTGGTGCCGGTGTCACCGACCGTGCCGTCGTAACGCAGAACCATGTCTGTCCCCTTCCGAAGCTGCTGCGCCGTCAGGCGGAGGCGGTTCCGCCGAGCCGGCCGAAGTTCATGCCGCCGGAGCCCGGCGCGATGGCGTTGATGACGTTCTGGCTGTCCTGGTCCTGGTTGGTCAGCAGGTTGGTGGTGCTGAGGATGCCGTTCACCAGGTTGTCGAGGATGGGAGCCAGCTGGCTCTTCCAGAAGTTCAGCATCTCGTCCTGCTTGCCGAGAGCGGCGGTCGAAGCGCCGCCCAGCCAGCTGGCGCCGACCACGCCGGCGTAGTCGCTGTGGATGCTCGAGCAGAGCTGCTCACCCTGGTCCTTGGCATCGCTGAGCAGCGTCCTCAGGTGCTGGGTCTGTGTCTCATCGAGTTTCAGGACCACGCCTGATCACCCCCATATCACGGGACATTTATCAGCAGAATAGGCGGCGCGGCTGACATCCCCCCGTCGCCCCGTACCACCCTGGCACGAAGCAAAACCGCTGGTCAAGACTTTCTGCCAGAGATTCACGGACGCCCGGTGCGGGCCGACTACGGGACCGCCGACACCATCGCCGCGGACGGGTTCAGCGTCGGGCCCTCCGGGATGCGCTGCACGAGCGCGGCCGGCATGTCGACCGCCGAGGAGGCGGCGTACCCCAGCTGCCCGAGCACGTCCTCGGACGGCACCGGGTAGCGCAGTCCGGTGTCGGTGACCAGCGTGTACGCGCCCGTGGTCGCCGTGGCCGACGGCAGCACCCGCACCACCGCGACACTGCCCGGCGGGACCAGGACGCGGTCGGCCAGCTTCGTGCCGGTGCCGCTCTCCACGCTGGTCGTGATGGCCGCGGACATCGCGTTCGGGTCGCCGCCGATCGAGATCACCGGGTCGGTGCGGGCGTCGTGCGTCTCCGCGCACAGGGCCGCACGGCCCTGGTCGGGCACGGTGGCCAGCTCCGGCGGCAGCGACGGCGGGGCCGCCTCGCCCTCAGCTGGCACCAGCGCGTTGCTGGTCGGCGCGGCATTCGCGGCCGCGGCGGGGATCTCCTTGGGCTGCATGGAGTACTGGCCGGAGATGATCCGCACCTGCAGCTCGGTCAGCGGGGCCAGCCCCTCCTGCCGGACCAGGTAGTACTGCACGCCGCGGGACAACGGGTAGTAGACGACATCGCCGACGGCGAACCCACTCAGCACTGTGGACGGCGATCCCTGGCCGGGCACGTCGATGCGGCCGAGGTCCTGCCCCACCGGAAGCCCGTTCAGCCAGGCCGTGCCCGCCTCGACGGGGCTGGCCTGCGCGCCGAACACCGAGCGGATCACGGCGGCGTCGCTGATCCGGTAGCGGTGGTTGTTCCACACCAGGTAGACGGTGCCGTCGGTGGAGTCGCGGGCCAGGATCGCGCGCTGGCCGAGCGGGGCGCCGCCCGGCATCGATTGCCCGACCATCAGCGTCGTCGTGGTCAGCGGTGCGCCGGCCAGGTTCTGCCCCAGCACCGAGCACATCGTCCACGGCGTCGCGGTCGCGCGGTTCGCGGGCGGCAGCGAGGCAGGCGCGCCGGGGATGCCCACGGCCGGCCTGCGCGGCAGCCCGGCGAGGTCCTTGCCGGCCACGCGGTGCGGTCCGGCCTTGTCCGCGCTGGTCAGCAGCCGCGCCGAGGCGTAGTTCAGGGTCGGCTGCAGCTCACCGGACTGGTACACGAACGTCGCGCCCGTCTCGCGCTCGATCACCACCGCGCCGTCGGCTTTCCAGGACGTGCCACCGACTCCGGTGAACACCCCGTAAACACCGAAGCCCGCGGCGACCAGCACCGCGATCATCACCCCGGCGAACACCGCGCCCACTCCGCGCCGCAACGGGGTCAGCTCCGGATCGGTCTCGTGCACGATGAGCGCGGAGGTGACGCGCTGCATCATGAACTGGTAGGCCTGCAGCTGGTCGCGACGAGTGGGCACGCCTATCCCTCAGCCGATCGAGGCCATCAGGCCCTGGACGTATGCGAAGAATCCGGTGATGAACCCCGCGAACGGGATCAGGGCCACGATAGCCATGACGTCCACGATGTCCGCGATCCGGCCGAACCACGGCGACGGGTTCTTGCGGGAATAGACCAGCCCGGCGGCCGCGACCAGCAGCGCGAGCACCACCAGCGCCAGCAGGAACAGCCCGATCCCGCCGTTGCCGGACGCGGTGGAAAAACACCAGTCGGCCAGCAGCGCGAACACCCACAGCCCGGCGACCAGCAGCGGAATCCGCTGGCGCGGCACCGGGAACAACCGGGCCCGCAGGAGCAGCGCCGCGCACGCGAGGATCAGCATGATCAGCCGCGATCCGCCGCCGTGTGCGGCGAGGGGGATCGACGACAACGCGCTGATCAGCGCGGCGCCGGTGAGGAAGCCGGTGAGCAGTTCGTCGGCACGGGCGGCGGCGTCGAACACCGCCGGGGTGGCCGGGTGCGGTTCGTCGTTGAGCAGGTCCGCCGAGCGCTGCGGCAGCGCGGGCAGCGGGACCCGGCCCAGCCGCAGCGCCAGCCACGGGTACCCGGGCAGCAGGCCGATCGCGATGGTCAGGACCAGCGCGCCGGCCGCGTCCGGGTCCATCCAGCCGCCGAACAACGCGCCCAGCGCGCCGAGGAATCCGGTGCTGATCGCGGCGACGAACACGCGGCTCATCGCGCCCACGCCGAGGTAGCCGACGATGCCGAAGACCAGCAGTGAAATGGTCCCCAGCAGCAACTGCGCGGACCCGAAGGAGAACAGTCCCAGGTGGTCCGGCGCGGTCGGCAGGTAACCGCCGAGGAAGGCGTACGGCAGCGCCGATCCGGCGAACACCGCGCCCGCGTAGGCGTCCGGCACCGCGCGCGCCACCACGATGCCCAGCGCGGTCAGGACCACCGCGGCCCCCAGCGTGATCAGGCCGGCGCTCAGCCACGGTGGTTCGAACAACAGGGCGGCGAGGCTGCCCGCGCACAGCAGCACGGCCGCGATCACCAGCCCGGCCCGCCGAGTGGCCGCGCGACCCCAGCTGCGGCCGTAGCGCCGGGCCCCGCTGGCGATGGCCTCGACCAGGTCGTCGTACTCGATCTCGGGCCAGTCGACCGGGCCGGGGACCAGGTGCAGGATCTCGCCGTCGCGCACCTGCTGCGCGGCGAGCGTCTGCTGCCCGTCGAGGCGCTCGCCGGTGGGCCGCCGCAGCGACCAGCCGCCGTGCTGCTCGCCGGTGTCCGGCGCGTCCTCGCCCGCGTGGCGCAGGATGTAGGGGAGCAGTTCCGCGACCGGCACGTTCTCCGGGAGCGCGACGTCGATCCCGCGCTTGGGCGTGGTGATGCTCACCTTCGCGAGGGTCGTGCCCATCGCCGACGTCATGCTGCCCCTACCTCCAAATTGGACCCCGAGACCGGCTGGGAGAGTATCAATTAAAGCGCGACACTAGGCTGGCGGAAAGCTCTATGCTGGCGCACCCGGGCGCTCGGGAGGTTTTCGGTCTTGGGAACGATCATAGTCAAGCGGCCACTGCGGCGGCCCGCGCCTGACCTGCCCTCAGGCGACGTGGTGCTCGATCCCCCGCCGGAAAATCCGCCGCCCGCGGGCAAGAGCTGGACGCGGGTGCTGATGATCCTGCCCATGCTCGCCGGCACCGGCGGCATGGCGCTGCTGATCGGCGCCGGCCGGTCCGGTCCCCTGATGTACGTCGCCGGCGGTCTGTACGGCGTCGCGGTGCTCGGCATGATCCTGTTCCAGATCATCAGCCAGAACGGGCAGGGGCCGAGCAAACAGGAGATGATCGCCAACCGCCGCCGGTACATGCGGCGGCTGTCGCAGCTGCGCGCACAGGTGCGGGACACCATCGACCAGCAGCGCAAGGCGATGTTCTACCGCCACCCGGACCCGTCGCGGCTGTGGTCGACCGCGCAGAGCGCGCGGCTGTGGGAGCGCCGCCCCGGCGACTGGGACTTCACCGTCATCCGGATCGGGCTGGGCTCGCAGGAGCTGGCCACGCCGCTCGTGCCGCCCGAGACCAAACCGATCGACGAGCTGGAACCGCTGTGCGCGATGGCGCTGCGGAAGTTCGTCACCACCTATTCGACGGTGCCCGACCTGCCGGTCGCGGTCGCCCTGCGCGGGTTCTCCCGGATCTACCTGACCGGCGACGACGACCGCAAGCGCGCGATCGCCCGC
Source organism: Amycolatopsis sp. NPDC006131 (assembly GCF_040614175.1). Lineage (NCBI taxonomy): Bacteria > Bacillati > Actinomycetota > Actinomycetes > Pseudonocardiales > Pseudonocardiaceae > Amycolatopsis > Amycolatopsis sp. NPDC006131. Next base: position 216,271 of record NZ_JBEXTX010000001.1, on the reverse strand, counting down.
GCGCTGGTCGCGCAGCTGGGCACCTTCCACGCGCCGGGCGACGTGCTGACCGCGTTCTGCGTGCGCGAGCGCGAGCTGTGGGACTGGGCCAAGTGGCTGCCGCACGCGCTGCACCCGACCAAGACCGACGCGGTCGGCCAGATCCGGCTGGTGGCGCCGAGCGTGACTGCGCTGGAGGCGATGCTCGACGACGTGGTGGCCAACCGGCCGCGCTTCAACCCGGGCACACAGCCGATCGAGGGCTCCACGCACGTGGTCGTGTTCGTCGACGGCGGCGACACCGGCGGGTCCGAGCACCTGATGATCGAGGGCGGCGTCGAGGGCGTCACCGTCATCGACCTCTCCGGCGAGCCGCCGCGCCTGCTGGACGCCGCCACCCTGGTACTGGACATCTCGCCCGACGGCAACCTGACCAGCCGCACCATGGACGGCGCCGGCAACATCGGCACCGCCGACGGGCTGGGCGTCGAGGAGATGCGCGGGTTGGTGCGCACGCTCGCGCCGCTGCGGCTGTCCGCGCTGACCGCGAGCGAGCAGCCGCTGTCCGGGTCGCTGGAGCTGACCGACCTGCTCGGCCTGGGCGACCCGTACGAGTTCGACCTGGCGAAGAGCTGGGAGACGCGGTCCAACCGGGACCGGCTCCGCGTGCCGATCGGCATCACCGCCGACGGCCGCCCGATGGAGCTGGACCTCAAGGAGTCGGCACAGGACGGCATGGGCCCGCACGGCCTGCTCGTCGGCGCCACCGGCTCGGGCAAGTCCGAGCTGCTGCGCACGCTGGTGCTGGCGCTGGCGGTCACGCACGATTCGGAGATCCTCAACTTCGTGCTGGTGGACTTCAAGGGTGGCGCCACGTTCACCAAGCTGGACCGGCTGCCGCACACCAGCGCGGTGATCACCAACCTGGCCGACGAGCTGCACCTGGTGGACCGCATGCTGGACGCGATCGGCGGCGAGCTGGTGCGGCGGCAGGAGCTGCTGCGCAAGGCGGGCAACTACGGTTCACAGCGCGACTACGAGAAGGCCCGCACCGCGGGCGCCCCGCTCGACCCGCTGCCCGCGCTGCTGATCGTGGTCGACGAGTTCTCCGAGTTGCTGACCGCGCGGCCGGACTTCATCGACATGTTCGTCCAGATTGGACGCGTCGGCCGTTCGCTCGGCGTTCACCTGCTGCTCGCCTCGCAGCGGCTGGAGGAGGGCAGGCTGCGCGGGCTGGACTCGCACCTGTCCTATCGCATCGCGTTGCGGACGTTCTCGGCGATGGAGAGCCGGGTCGTGCTCGGCACGCCGGACGCGTTCCAGCTGCCCCGCTCCCCCGGCAACGGCTTCCTCAAGACCGGTGTCGACGAGCTGACCCGCTTCAAGGCCGCGTACGTGTCGGGGGTGCACCGGCGCGGCACGATCCAGCGCACCGACGACGAGGGCCGCCAGATCGACCCGGTGCAGGACTACTCGACGGCCTACCTGCGCCCGCGGCTGGCGGAGAAGCCGGTGGAGCAGCCGCAGCCCGCCGAGTCCGACGACCTGGGCGAGACGCTGATGGACGTGCTGGTGGAGCGGCTCGAAGGCCAGGGCGTGCCGGCGCACCAGGTGTGGCTGCCGCCGCTGGCGGAGCCCCCGTCGCTGGACAAGCTGCTGGAACCACTGGTGCACGACCCGCAGCGCGGGATCACGACCGGCCAGGAGCAGTACCGCGGCGCGCTGCACGCGGCGGCGGGCATCATCGACCGGCCCGCGGATCAGCGCCGCGACGTGTGCTGGCTCGACCTGTCCGGCGCGGGCGGCAACATCGCCGTCGTCGGCGGCCCGCAGAGCGGCAAGAGCACGGTGATCCGCACGATCATCGGCAGCCTCGCGCTCACCCACACCCCCGCGGAGGTGCAGTTCTTCTGCCTCGACTTCGGCGGCGGTGGATTGACCGCCATGCGCGACCTCGCCCACGTCGGCGGGGTGGCGACGCGGCGCGACGTCGACCGGGTCCGGCGCAGCATCGCCGAGGCCAGGACGCTGCTCGCCGAGCGCGAGCAGCGGTTCGCCGAGCACGGCATCGACGGCATGGCGACCTATCGCAAGCTGCTGCGCGAAGGCCGGTTCCCCGAGGACCGGTTCGGCGACCTGTTCCTGGTCATCGACGGCTGGGCCACGGTGCGCGCGGAGTTCGAGGACCTGGAACCGGGCGTGACCGAGCTGCTCAACCGTGGCCTGGCGTTCGGCATCCACGTCATCGCCAGCTCCAACCGCTGGCTGGACCTGCGGATGAACGTGCGCGACATGTTCGGCAGCCGTATCGAGCTGCGCCTCGGCGACCCGGTCGACTCGGTCATCGGCCGCCGCCAGGCCGCCGGTGTGCCGGAGCAGTCCCCGGGACGCGGCCTGTCGCCGGACGCCATGCACTTCCTGTCCGGGGTGCCCCGCATCGACGGGCAGGAGACCGCCGACGGGCTCGCCGACGGCGTCCAGCACTTGGTGGAGACCATCAGCGGCGTCTGGACCGGCAAGCCCGCCCCCAGGGTGCGCCTGCTCCCGGACGTGCTGCCGTACGCCGAGCTGCCCGCGCCGGACGAGAAGAGGGGAATCCCGATCGGGATCTCCGAGACCGACCTGCAGCCGGTCCACCTGGACTTCGTCACCGAACCCCACCTGGTCCTCTTCGGCGACGTCGAGTCCGGCAAGAGCACGTTCCTGCGGGCGCTGGCCAAGAGCATCATGGCTCGCTACACCCCCGACGAGGCCCAGATCGCGCTGATCGACTTCCGGCGCAGCATGCTCGGCCTGGTTCCGGACGAGTACTTGATCGGTTACGCGACGACGAGCGGAACCGTTCAGGAAATGACGCGTCTGACCATCGACGCGATGCAGAAACGACTTCCGGGGGGTGACATCACGCCGGAGCAGCTCCGCTCCCGCAGCTGGTGGAGCGGCCCGGAGCTGTTCATCCTGGTCGACGACTACGACCTGGTCGCACCGAACCCGCACGACAACCCGCTGACCCAGCTGCTGGAGTTCATGACGCAGGGCCGGGACATCGGGCTCCACCTGATCGTCACCCGGCGCATCGGTGGCGCCGCGCGGGCGATGTACGACCCGGTGATCGCCCGGATCCGGGACCTGGCCTCGCCGGGGATCCTGATGTCGGGCAGCCGCGAGGAGGGGCCGCTGCTGGGCAACATCAAGCCGCAGAAGCTGCCACCGGGCCGCGGCTGGTTCATCACCCGCGGCGCGGGCGCCCGGCTGGTCCAGCTCGCGCACCTGCCCGCGGATGAATAGGACAGTTTTCCACCGGGGTTGACATCGGATGGTTACCTGAGAGAGGCGGGTGCCGTCCGACCCCTACCCCCGGTCGGCACCCGCTGCCAGGCTCGTCAGGCAGCACGAGGTCAGGGAGGGACACGATGGCTATTCCCGACGAGGGCGAGGGCACCCCTCTCGCGAAGTGGGTCACCGAGGGCAAGCCGCTGAAGATGGAGCCGAACTCGTTCCGCGGGTACGGCAAGAACATCGCGACGCTGCAGAGCAACCTCCAGAGCGACATGCTGCCCGCCTCGACCTCGCTGCAGGGCGTCGGCAAGGACACGTCGATGAGCACCGGTGGCTTCCCCCCTGGCACCCAGATGGCGCAGCTGGCCGCGCGCAACGCCGGTGAGGTGGCGCAGTTCCTGCCGAACATCGGCCAGAACTGCATGGCGATCTCCTCGGTCGCCTGCATCATGGGCGACGTGTTCGAGGGCATGGACGGCGACAACGCCGAGATGCTCAACGCGATCCAGTGGGCGCTGGGCATGCCGGGCGCCAAGAGGCCGGACAACGCTCCGGCCTACCTGGATCCGAAGAACACCCTCCAGAGCCTCGCCGCCGAGCAGGACAAGAAGACCGCCGAACCGGGCGAGGACGAGCTGATCGGCTCGTACAACATGCCCGGCGTGCACGTCGAGCTCTACCGGACCGGCGACGGCGGCACCCGCAGCATCACGAGGACGGCCGACGGCATCACCGAGACCGTGACAGACAAGGACAACAACACCGTCTACACCTCGACGACCACGCCGAGCGGGCAGACGACCACCGTCAACTACCGGGACGGCAAGCCGGTCGGCAAGACCGTGACCAGCACGCAGACGGTGCAACGGGCGCGGGGGATGACCGACGAGGTCACGACGAACACCGAGTACGACGCGGACGGCGACGTCGTGAGCACCACGTACGACCACGCGGTCACCACGACGTTCCAGGACGGGACGCACACGCGGGACTACTACTCGGTCGACGACAAGGGGAACAAGTCGGAGACGCGGCACATCGGGGTGCAGGGCGATCCGGTCACCGGCCAGGACTGGACGGAGCTGGCACAGAAGCGGATGGAGGCCACGCGGCGGGCCACCGGGGGGATGTGACGCGGGATGGCGGACGAAAACGACCCGTACTTCGGGTTCAACACGAACTCGCTCGAGCCGGGCTACATGCCCGTCCCGTACGCCCCCGGCTACCAGCCACCGCAGGGCCCGCTCCTCGGCAGCAACTTCTACTACTCCGACATCGAGAACAGCCAGAACGGCCAGACCGGCGCCCAGGGCGACGACGGCGGCGGGGATGCGAGCGCTCAGGTCGACGGGGCCGACATCGAGGTCATCAACAAGTGGATCATGGGTGAGCAGCCCGGCACCACCGCCGAGCGCTCCCAGCAGTGGACCAACATCGCACAGCTGCTGCAGAACACCGCCGACACCCTGCGCGAGCAGACCCAGGCCCTCGCGGAGAACTGGGAGTCGCCAGGCGCGAAGGACGTGTTCCTGAGCAAGGTCGGCGAGACGCTGGCGTACTTGCGGGTGTGGCAGGACGCGGCGATCAAGAACTCGGTCGCGTTGTACGGCCTGTCGAACGTCATGTACGAGGCCCAGGCCGAGATGAGGAAGCTGTACCTCGAGTACTCCTACGTCGTGGGCGGGCTGCAGTACCTGGCCGACCTGCCGCCGGTCGGCACCCCGGTCGGCGTGGCGAAGGCCATGCCCCAGCGCAAGGTCGACGAGGAGAAGGAGAAGTACGACAAGGAGGCGCGGGCCCTCGCGAACCGGTACATCGGGGAGTACGCGCCATACCTCGCGAAGCTGCAGGCCGGGCGGGCGAAGGCGCTCAGCCCGCCGCTCGACGCGATCGCCCACCCCACCGCGCTGGGCCAGGACATCCCGAAGATGCCGCCGGTGGCTCCCCCGGGTGCTCCCGGCGGGACGCCACCGGGAACGCCCGGCGCGACGCCACCCGGCGCGACGCCACCGGGCGCGCCCAACCCGAACACCCCCAACGCCCTGACCACCCAGCCGCCCGGCACCCCACCCGGTGATCCCGCGGTCAACCCGCCCACGACCACCGCCACGCCGCCGGGGGCCACGCCGCCGGGCGCGCCCGAAGTCACCCCGCCCGGGACTCCGCCCGGCGCACCACCGGCCATGCCACCCGGCGCCACTCCGCCGGACGCGACGAGCGTGCCGCCGGCCGCCTTTGGCGGGGTGCCGCCCATGGTGACGCCGTTCGCGTTCAACGGCGGCGGGGGCAAGGTCGCGCCGAACGCGTTCTCGGCGAACACGTTGGCGCCTGGGCTGTTCGACGGCTCACGGACGCCGGCCACGACACCGCCGACGCTGGGCGACACGTCGCTGAACAAGGCTCTGGGCGCGCCACCTGGCGGTCTTCCGCCGTCGTTCAACCAGAGCAGCCTCTATCCGCCGGGGACGATCACGCCGCCGCCCGGCGGGCAGGCGCCGCAGACCCCGCAGGAGAAGGCCCCTGGCGAGAACCAGCCAGGGATCCCGTCGTACGGCTCGCAGTCGTTCACGGACCACCTGGACATGGAGGCGAAGGCCATCGCCCAAGAGGCGGCCGCCGCCACCCCGCCGCCACCATTGCCGCCGGGCACGTCCATGCCGAACACACGCGAGGTGGACAAGGCCGCACCCGCATCGGCGTTCGCCGATGGCGGCTACACCGAGCAGGCGCCTGCCTTCACGCCGCCGCCGACCACCACGCCCCCGGTGCTGAACAACAACGCCAAGCAAGCCCGGCGTGGTGGCAGCAGTGCCGAGGCGCCGGCAACCCCGCCTGGTGGGCTCGGCCTCGGCGCCCCGCCAGTGCTGTCCAATCCGCACCGCAAGCCGCCGGAGAAGACGTTCACCGAGAAGCAGCGTGAGCGCGCCAGGCGCCGTGTCCTGCCCGGAATGCCGGGAGCCGAGTTCGCGGCGAACCTCCCGGCAGGCACGAGCCCGGTGTTCGACGGGCGGCTGTCCGCCGAGGAGCGGGTCGTCACCTCCTTCGGGGAGATCCCGCTCGGCCTGCAGGGCCCGGCGCCCGTGGTCGCGGTTCCGGACCGGCACGCCAAGCCGGTCGTGCACGCCGATCAGGCCAAGCGGGTCGCCCGCAAGGACGAGAAGGCGCCCGTCACCGACGAGTCGGTCTTCGAGGTGGAAACCCCTGGTGGGCCGGTCGTCGCGGGCGGGGAGCCGGACAAGCGGTACCGGCCGGCCGAACCGTCCGCCTTGGACGGACGGAACTGAACCGCTTTCCGGTGCGTCGGATCCACAGAAGACGTTGACCGCGTCCTCAGTGGACTGACGCACCGGAAAGCGAGTTGTACCCCTTCATGAAGAGCACCCGTATCGCCGCCTTGCCCGTTCTCGCCGCCGCCGTGCTGGCGCTGTCGGCCTGTGGTGGCGACGAGGAGCCCAGCAGCCCGGCCACCACCACCGCGGCGGCTTCGTCGTCCTCGGCGGCCCCGAGCTCGTCGGCGCAGGCGGCGCCCGCCGGTGCGGCCGAGAAGACCGCCCCGGGCACCAAGCTCAAGGTCGGCGACCGCGCGGTCATCTCGTGGGACAAGGGCACCGCGGCGGTCACGGTCACCGCCGTCGAGGCCGGTGACAAGGCCGCGATGGAGCGCCAGTACGGCGACCGTGCCAAGGGGCTGACGCCGTACTACATCCGGTACACCGTGGAGAACGTCGACGGCGCGGACCACGCCTTCGCCTCGTCGCCGAACTTCGGCCTCGCCATGGCCGACGGCGGCCCGACCGGCGTGGTGATCACGGGCGAGCTGGGCAGCTGCACCGACGACGGCGCCCCGGAGGACTTCACGACGGCCGGCGCCAAGTACGAGGCCTGCGACCTGTCCGCCACCCAGGACGGCGCGCAGATCGCCGGAGCCGAATTCGACGACGACGAGTACAGCGACGCCCCGCTGATCTGGACCAAGTAGTCCTTCCCGAGCTGCGCGGCCGCACTCACCTGGGGGTGGAGTGCGGCCGCGCTGCCATGTCCGGAAACGGCAGAGGGGACCCGCCGCAAGGCATCGGGGCGGGAGAGGGGGCGGGGGTGGCCGGACCCAGCCACAGGGACCGGGCCGGGGAGGTCGGACCCAGCCACGAGGGACCGCACGGGAGGCCGGCAGCACCGGATCACAAGGGACCGGGCGGGGAAGACCGGCAGGCGGGTCGGCCTTCCCCGCCCGGAGTCAGTACCGCCCGGGCCGTCCCAGGCGCGCTCGCTCGGCCGGCGCCGGGTCCACCCACACGTAGTGGTTGGTCTCGCCCGCGAGCACGGCCAGCATGTCGTCGCGCAGCATCTGCAACTGCTGGGTGGTCCGCTGGGCCAGCCGGAGCGCCGGGGCGAGCAGTGACGCCTCGTTGGGCGTGAGCCGCTGCATGAGCACCAGGTCCGAGCCCGGCACGGCACCCACCCGCTCGGGCGTGAGCCGCCGGTGCAGCAGCACCCGTGTCTGCCACGCCTCGGGCTCGCTCTGCGACTGGGGCGCGTCGTGCAGGCACAGCACGGGCGCGTCGGCGCTGGCGGTGACCGCGGGCGGCGAACCCGGCGCCACCACGGCGACCCGGTCGGTGCGGCCGGTCGCCGACTGTCCGAGCTGGACCCAGTCCGCCGGGTGCTGCGAGAACACCAGCAGCCGCGCGCCGGCCCGCAACGCGCGGTACGCCATCAGCCGCGCCGCCCAGGCGCCGCCGATCAGGCTCACCGACACCGGCTCCGGGCGGAACAACGTCAGCGCCACCGGGAACCCGTTCTGGTCCCGCCCGAGCGGCAGCCCCACCGACGACGCGGACACCTGCAGCAACTCCAGCGCGGCATCAGACGCGTGGTGCGCCCCGATCCGCAGCCGCGGGATCGAGCGGTGCCGCCGGGTGCGCCAGTCGCGGTGCTCGCGTGGCGCGCCCACGACCGGACCGGCGGGGCCGGGACCGGGCGGTTGCGGCGGCGTCGGCGTCGGCACACCGATGGCCAGCGCGGGACGGGCGACCTCGACCGTCGTCGCGGCGGCCGCCTCGGCCGAGCCTGCCTGCTGGGTCTGCGGCGCGGGCGCCGCGACGTTGACGACGGCGGGCGCCTGCGGCATCGCGGGCGCCCCGAGCACGGCCTGACCGGGCGGCATGGGCTGGTGCTGTTGTTGCTGCTGCGCGGGCGGCGGCCCGGGCTGGGCCTGTGCCGGCGGCATGGGCCGCGGCATCGCCTGCGCCGGCGGCTGCGGCCGCGACGGTGGGTACTGTCCCGCGTTCATCGTGCACCTCCCCCGCTCGGTGCCGAAGCATACACGGCCGGGCCGTGCTGACCGTCCAAACGCGACACCCGGGCGCCGTTGCGCTCGGCCAGCTTCTTGACCAGGTCGCACACCTGCGGGTACCGCTGCGCGGTCGCGCCGACCCGGACCAGGCAGCGCAGCGTGGTCCCGTCGAACGACGGCTCCAGCAGCAGCGCGATGCTGACCAGGTCCGCGGGCAGCTCGGCCAGCGCGGCGAGCAGCCCGGTGCCGCGGTCGGGGTCGGGCCAGGACTGGATCCAGAAGCACCCGTGGGTCAGGCGCGTGGAGTGCCACGACTCCCAGGCCTCGTGCACCCGCGCCGGGCCGCCGCCGGGCAGCAGGTCGCAGGAGCGGGCGAGCGCGTCGACGACCTCGTCCGCGGTGAGCATCCGCGCCCGCAGCCCGCGCCGGCGCAGCACGCGCTCAGCGCGGCGGGTGATCTCGGCCAGCACGGCGGGCACGTCGAGACGCCCGCCCGGCGAATCGATCATGGACTCGGCGACGGCCCGCGCGTCCAGCCGCACCGCGACCCACAGTGCGCGGTCCCGCGTCCCGGGTTCGCGGCCCGGCACGGAGTGCGTGACGACCTGCATCACGACACCGGCCTGCTCGGCGTCGGCGGCGGTGCGGGCCAGCGCGGCCAGCGGCACCGGCGGGGTCGCCACGTCCGCGCCGCCGGACACCTCGAGCACGGCGAACCAGCCCGCCTCGTCGCTGCCCATGCCGAGCTTGGTCTCCCCCGGCCCGTCGATGTCCTCGACGACGAGGTCCGGCGCCAGCTCGCACAACGCGGTCAGCCGCGGGTCGTCCCGCTTCTCCCCCGAGGTGCCGCGGCGCGACCGGAAACCCATCCACAGCATCAGGCTTTCGGTCCACCAGCGGCCCTTCGAGCGGCCGAACATGCCGATGATCACCGCGAGCCCGATCACGCCGGCGGCGATCATCGCCCACAGTTCCTGCACGCCGACCGCGGCGACGACCATGAGCACGATCTCGAACGCCAGCAGCCGGGCGAGGCTCACCACACCGAGCCGCCCACGGCCACGGACCGGCCGGAACCACGCCTGCCCCCTGGCCTGGGCGCGCAGCTCGGCGGAGCCGCCGCCGCGCGCGTCGAACTGCGCGGCTGCCTGCGGCTGCTGGCCAGTCGTGATCACCTGCGGAGCCCCTTCCACCAGCCAACGATATCCCCGGACCCGGCCGTGATCACCCAGCGAAAATCCGCGGTGCGCACGGCGGTCCCGTAGCCGACCCGCACCGTACCGCACTCCGGCGCGACCGGGTTTCCCATGACCTGGCCTTTTCCGCTTCGACGCACGTCGACCGGCTGTCGGTTCCGTGCCAGCGCGTTCGGCCACTCTGTCAGGCGTAGCAGACTCCCCCTGGCTTGTCGGAGGCAACGGCAGGTGACTCCACCGCTCTTCGAGCCGGCCGATCCGGTCCGCGCGTACCTCACCGGCATCAGCCGCGCCGGCCTCCTGACCATCGAGGAGGAGGTCACGCTCGCCAAACGGATCGAGGCCGGGCTCTACGCCCAGCACCTGCTCGCGACCACGCGGGTGCTCGACCCGCAGCGGCGCGCCGACCTGCTCACGATCGCCGAGGAGGGCCGGGAGGCGAAGAACCGGCTGCTGGAGGCGAACCTGCGGCTGGTGGTGAGCATCGCCAAGCGCTACACCGGCCGCGGCATGTCGCTGCTGGACCTCATCCAGGAGGGCAACCTCGGGCTGATCCGCGCCGTGGAGAAGTACGACTACACGCCCGGTTTCAAGTTCTCCACCTACGCGACGTGGTGGATCCGGCAGGCGATCAGCCGCGCGCTGGCTGACCAGTCCCGCACCATCCGCATCCCGGTGCACCTGGCCGAGCAGGTCAACCGCGTGCTGGCCGCGCGCCGGGAACTGGCCGCGCGGCTGGGCCGGGAGCCGGGTCACGAGGACATCGCCGCGGAGCTGAGCCTGACGCCGTTCCAGGTGATCGAGCTGCTCTCCTACAACGAGGAGCCGATCAGCCTCGACCAGACCGTCGGCACGGACGGCAGCAGCGTTCTCGCGGACCTGTTGTGCCACCCGGACCGGCCCGGCGTGCCGGCGTCCTACCACGTGCTGCGCCGGGAGATCGACGAGCTGCTGTCGACGCTGAAACCGCGGGAGCAGCAGGTGATCCGGCTGCGCTGCGGTCTGGACGACGGCCGTCAGCGCACGCTCGAGGAGGTCGGCCGCGAGCTGGGCGTGACGCGGGAGCGGATCCGCCAGATCGAGCGGCGCACGCTGGGCAAGCTGCGGGAGGAATCGCGCACCGCCCGGCTGCAGGCCTACGTCTCCTGAGTCCGTCGTGGACAACCGCAGTCCCGCCGTGGTCCCGCCGTACCGGAGTGGCTGACCTGCGGTTTCGATCTTCGCGGGCGGTCAGGCCGGTGCGCTCGATCCGCCAGCGCGGCGGCGCACACTCGATCGGGCAACGACCATCGAGGGGGAAGATGGGCAGGCTGACCATGGCTGACACGAGCACCCTCTGCCGGACGTGCGGGGACTCGGGTGGCTGGATCCTGGAGACCGACGTCGATCCGGTGACCGGTCTGATCACTTCGCGCGAGGCGCCGTGCCCCCGGTGCCGGCCGGCCTCGCGGAGGCAGGACGACCCCTTCGGTTTTTGACGTTTCGGGTCCATCTGTCACAGATTCCTCTTGCAGGATCGTTCAACAATCTGTACGGTCACGACACCCGAAACGAATCGGAGTTGTCATGGCCGCCGTGCTCGAGGTCGTCGACAGCGGGCCGTTGTCGACCGTGCAGGACCTGGGCCGGCCCGGGTACGCCGACATCGGCGTGACGGAGTCCGGCGCCGCTGACCGGGCCTCGCTGCGGTTGGCGAACCGCTTGGCGGGCAACGACGAAGGCGCCGCCGGGATCGAGGTGACCTTCGGCGGATTCGCGGCGCGCGCGACCGCCGACGTGACGATCGCGGTGACCGGCGCGCCGTGCCCGATCACGATCGACCGGATGGGCGCGCCGATGAACGCGGCCGTGCGGGTCCCGGCCGGGTCGGAGTTCCGGCTGGGCTGGCCGGCGACCGGGTTGCGCAGTTACGTGGCCGTGCGGGGCGGCATCGCGGTGGAGCCGGTGCTCGGCTCCCGGGCGACTGATCTGCTGTCCGGCTTGGGCCCGGACCCGTTGCGGCGCGGGGTGTTGCTGCCGTTGGGCTCGGCTGTCGCGCCGGTGTCGCCGCCGCGTTTCACGCCCGTTACGGCACCCCCGTCGGACGAGTTGGCGCTGCGGATCCTGCCCGGGCCGCGGGACGACTGGTTCACGGAGTCGGCGTTGCGGACGCTGCTGGCCCAGCCGTACGCGGTGACGTCGGAGAGCAACCGGATCGGCATTCGCTTGGAGGGCCCGGTGCTGCCGCGGGCGCGGCACGGCGAGCTGGTGAGCGAGGGCATGGTGACCGGGGCGCTGCAGGTGCCGCCGTCCGGGAAGCCGACGCTGTTCCTGGCCGACCACCCGGTGACCGGCGGCTACCCGGTGATCGCGGTGGTGGTGGCGGAGGACGTCGACAAAGCGGCACAGGCGAGGCCGGGCTTGCAGGTGCGGTTCGACCTGGCGGAGCCGGCGCGGGTTTGAGCGCTCGGCGGCGATTGGTTTCGTAGCGAGGGCGGGTTTGCGCGGCCGGCGGTGCGGAGGCGCATGGCTCGCGGGTTCCCACGCTGGTGGCGGGGTTCGCGCGCCTGGCGGCGCGAGTCCGCACGGCCGGCGGGCGCTAGTCCGCACGCGCCCATCGGCAGAAGACCGCCAGTGAAACCCCTGCTACAGCACGTAGCCGCACGCATGCCCACGAAACCCACAAGCCGATGGTGTTCTAATTCACCATTCCGGGTGTATACCGTTTCGTGATCGGCGCCCTGGGAATTCGGTCGCTGGTTCTGACTCCGGCCGGTGGGTCAGTTCCGGAAAGAAGAACCGAAATGCCTTCAAGGACTGAAGGAGGGGTTCACACCGTGCCCACTCGAATACGCAGGATGATCGCCATTCCGATCACCTGTGCCATCGCGACCGCCGCCCTGCTGGGGCTCACCGCGCCGGCCGGCGCGACCCAGCTCTCCACCGGCGATCGCATCGTGAACGCGGCCGCTGCGCAGGCCGGGACGCCCTACCGATCGGGCGGCGAGACACCCAGCGGCTTCGACTGCTCCGGCCTGACGCAGTACGCCCACAAGCAGGTCGGGATCGACCTGCCGCGCACCGCCCGCGACCAGCGGGCCGCCGTGCGCAGTGTGTCCAAGTCGGACATGCGACCCGGTGACCTGGTGTTCTTCTCCAGCGGTGGCAGCGTCTACCACGTGGGGATCTACGCCGGGAACAACAAGATCTGGGCCGCCCCCGAATCGGGCGACGTGGTCCGGCTGCAGAACATCTGGACCAGTTCCTACACCGTCGGACGGGCCTGGTAACCGCGCCCGCCGACAACCGGCACAACCGAACAGGCCGCGTCCCGCGCGGCCTGTTCGGCCATTTCCACCCGCGCCGGTTCACCCATCAGGACGAGCCGGTGGTAAAGCGGCGCCGTCGCGGCCACCAGCAACCGGTGCGCGTCCACCTCGCCCGCGATTTCGCCGCGCCGCTGCGCCCGCGAGACCACCACCTCGCACCGCCGGTACCGGTCCCGCCAGAACCCGCGCAGCGCCGCGGCGGCCTGCGCGGACCGGAACGACGCGGCGATCAGCGCCCGCGTCACCGACGACTCGTCCCGCAACGACTCGAAAACCTCCTGGTTGAGCGCGATGAGGTCGCCAACCAGCGAACCCGTGTCGGCCGGGACCCAGTCGTCCCCCGCGGCCGCGTCGAACACGTCCGCCAGCAGCCCGCCGACATCCCGCCACCGCCGGTAGACCGTGGCCCGGTGCACGCCCGAGCGCTCCGCCACCGCGTCGATGCTCAGCCCGTCATACCCGGCCTCCACCAGCAAAGACGTCACGGCGTCGAGCACGAGCGCGCGCGTTCGTGCAGTGCGGCCGCCGGGCCTGCGCAATCCGCTTGCGGGTGCCGAGTCGCTCATGCCATCATCTTAGCGCGACAACCGTCGCGTTAGGGAGGCAGCATGTGAAGATCGACGAACTCACCGTCCCGGGCAAGGGCCCCTACGGGATCACCGCCGGGCCGGACGGCGCCGCGTGGGTCACCCTCGTCCACAGTGGCCAGATCGCTCGGATCTCCGGCGGCACAACGGTTTTCGACCTCGACCCGGGCTGCGGGCCCGCCGTCATCACCCCCGGCCCGGACGGCGCCCTCTGGTTCAGCCGCCTGCACGACCACCGCATCGGCCGGATCACCACCGACGGGACGGCGACCTCCGTGGAACTCCCGCCGGAGTGCGGTCCGTACGGGATCACCGCGGGCCCGGACGGCGCGATGTGGTTCACCGAGATGAACACCGACCGCGTCGGCCGTCTCGATGACGGCGCCCTCGAGGAATTTCCCCTGGGTGCCAAGGGTTCCTATCCGTCCACAATAGTCAGCGGTCCGGACGGCGCGCTGTGGGTGACGCTGAACCAGGCGGACACGATCACGCGCGTCACCACCGGGGGCGCGGTGACCCACTTCGCCCTGCCCACCGAGAAGGCCGCCCCGGTCGGCATCACGGCGGACGACCAGGCGGTGTGGTTCGTCGAGATCGGCGCCGGACAGGTCGGCCGCGTCACGCCGGACGGCGAGGTCACCGAATTCCCGCTGCCCGACCGCGAAGCGCGCCCGCACGCGATCGTGCCGGACGGCGAAAGCGGTTGCTGGTTCACCGAATGGGGCGCGAACCGCGTCGGGCACGTCACCGCCGACGGCGAGTTCGACCACTACCCGCTGCCGACACCCGGCTCGGAACCACACGGTCTGACCGTCCTGGACGGCAAGGTGTGGGTCGCGCTCGAGAACGGCAAGGTGGCCCGCCTGCGCCCGTAGCACCTCACATCCACGGCCGCCGAGTCGTCGGACTTCCAGCAACCATCGAGAAAGGAAGCCGATGACCACTCTTCGCTCCCGCCTGCCCGACCCGGCCCGCTACATCCCCGAAGTGGGCACGAGGGCCGGCGCCACGCAGCAGGCCATCCACAACGGGGCCATCCCGGACACCACCATCCACCTGGTGCAACTGCGCGCCGGTCAGCTGGTCGGCAGCACCTACCAGACCGTCCGGCAAACCGAGGAGCTGCGCAAAGCCGGGGAGACCGAGGAGCGCATCACCGCGGTGGCGTCGTGGCGGAACGCGCCGTACTTCACCGACGGGGAGCGGGTGGCGCTGGAGCTGACCGAGGCCGTGCTCACCCCGAATCCGTCCGGCGAGCGCGTTCCCGACGAACTGTTCGCCAGGGCCGCCGCCCACTACGACGAGCGGGAACTGTGGACGCTCACCCTGGTGATCGCCCAGATCTGCTTCTTCGTCCCGGTCGCGCTCATCGCCAAGCCGATCCCCGGCGCCGCACCAGGTGCGAACTACAGCTGAAAAGAAGGAGGGCGGCCGCACCCGCGGCCGCCCTCCCGGGATTCACACCTTCGCCGGTTCCCGGCGGCGCACCAGCTTCCGCGCCAGCGGCCAGGCCAGCAGCACCGCGACCAGCACGTACACGCCGATCGCGAGCGGCGAGTTCACCAGCCCGGTCAGGTCGCCGTCGCTGATCTGCAGCGCCCGCCGCATCTGCTGCTCCGCGGCCGGGCCCAGGATGACCCCGATGATCGCGGGCAGCACCGGCAACCCGAAGCGCCGCATGGCGAACCCGATCACGCCGATCACGTACAGCAGGATCAGGTCGATCACCGAGCCGCTGACCGCGTAGGCCCCGACGCTGGCGAAGAACAGGATCCCGGCGTACAGGTACGGCCGCGGGATCCGCAGCAGCTTCGCCCACACCGGCGCCATCGGCAGGTTGATCAGCAGCAACAGCACCAGCCCGATGAACAGGCTCGCGATCAGCGCCCACACCAGCGCGGACTCGCGCTGGAACAGCAGCGGCCCCGGCTGGATGCCGTACTGCTGGAACGCCGCCAGCATCACCGCGGCGACCGCCGTGGTCGGCAGGCCCAGCGTCAGCATCGACACCAGTGTGCCCGCCGCCGACGCGCTCGCCGTCGACTCCGGCCCTGCGACGCCCTCGATCGCGCCCTTGCCGAACTCGTCCTGCCTGCGGGACAACCGCTTTTCGGTCACGTACGACAGGAACGTGGGGATTTCCGCGCCACCGGCGGGGATCGCGCCGAAGGGGAACCCGATCACCGGCCCGCGCAGCCACGGCTTCCACGTCCGCCGCAGGTCCGATCGGGACAGCCAGGGCCGCCCCACCGGAATGGCCTCGGACTGGTTGTGCCGCAGGTGCGCGGCAACCCACAGCGACTCGCCCACGGCGAACAGGCCGACCGCGACGATCACCACGTCGATGCCGTCCGCCAGGTGCAGCGCGCCGAACGTCAGCCGCGACTGGCCGGTCATCTCGTCGAGCCCGACCAGGCCGATCGTCAACCCGATCAGCAGCGACGCGTAGCCGCGGACGCGGGACTTGCCCAGCACCGAGGTCACCGCGACGAACGACAGCACCATGATCGCGAAGTAGTCCGGCGCCCCGATGTCCACGGCCAGGTCGGCGATCAGCGGCGCGAGCAGCACCAGCGCGATCGTGCCGATGATGCCGCCGGTGAAGTGCCCGATCGCCGCCGCGGCCAGCGCCTGCGGGCCGCGGCCCTTGCGCGCCATGGGATTGCCCTCGATCGCGGTGACCACCGCCGCGCTCTCCCCCGGCGTGTTCAGCAGGATCGACGTCGTCGAGCCGCCGAACATGCCGCCGTAGTAGATGCCGGCGAACATGATGAACGCCGCCGTCGGGTCGAGACCGTAGGTCACCGGCAGCAGCAGCGCCACCGCCATCGCCGGGCCGATGCCCGGCAGCACGCCGATCGCGGTGCCCAGCAGGACACCGATCGCGGCGAACATCAGGTGCGACGGGGTCAGCGCGGTGCCGAAGCCCGCCCACAGGTTGGACAGGTCCATGAGCTACAGCACCCCCATCAGCGGGCCGCCGGGCAGCGGAACGCCCAGCAGCACCGTGAACACGAACCAGGTGACCAGCGAGACGCCGGCCGCGATCAGCGGATCCCGCACCAGGTGCCTGCTGCCCAGCGCGTAGGCAGCGCCCCAGAACATGATCGCCGAGGACAGCGGGAACCCGAGCGTGTCGATCAGCGCGGCGTTCGCCAGGAACGCGCCCGACAACAGCAGCACCGTGCGCCAGTCCGCGGGGGCGTCCAGGTCGACGTCCTCCCCCGCCTCCGCCTCGCCGCGGCCGCCGCGCAGCACGTCGCGCGCCAGCAGCAGCGACACGAGCAGCAGCAGCGAGCCGACGAGGATCGGCACCGCCTTCGGGCCGACCGGCCCGCGCTGCGTGAAGTCGGTCGGGATGCTCAGCGCGTCGACGAGCACGAGCACGCCGACGGCGAACAGGAACACGCAGACACCCAGCTCGGAGTGCGTGCGCCACCAGGACTTCGGCGCGGCGGCCGTCTTCTCCTCGACCACGCTCATGCCAGCCCCAGCTCCTTCAGCACCGCGGCCACCCGGTCGTTCTCCGTCTTGAGGAACGCGGCGAAGTCGTCACCCGGCTGGAACGCCGGCGTCCACCCGTTGCGCTGCAACGCTTCCCGCCACTGCGGCGTGTCCTGCAGCCGGGTGAACAGGCCGATGAGCCGTTCCCGGTCGCTGCCGGACAGGCCCGGCGGCGCGACGATCCCGCGCCAGTTGGTGAACGAGACGTCCACACCGGACTCCTGGAGCGTCGGCGCGTCGATGCCCGGCACCCGTTGCGGGCTGGTCACCGCCAGCGCCCGCAGCGCGCCGGAGGCGATCTGGTCGCGGGTCTCGCCGATGCCGGAGACGCCGAACCCGACCTTGCCGCCCAGCACGGACGCCATCAGCTCGCCACCGCCGTCGAACGGGATGTAGTTGACCCGCGTCGGCGGGATTCCGGCCGCCTGCGCCATCAGCATCGGCGCCAGGTGGTCCGGCCCGCCGGGCGCCGAGCCGCCGCCGACCGGGACGCTGCCCGGATCGGCGCGCCACGCCTCGACCAGCTGCTGGATCGTCTGGTACGGCGAGTCCTTGCTCACCACGACGATGTCGGCCTCTTCGGTCAGCTTCGCGATGGCCGTGGTGTCCTGCAGCGACGACGGCGACTTGTTGGTGTAGACCGAGCCGACCACGCCGAGCCCCATGGACATGGCGAGCTTGCCGTTGCCGCGCTCGTTCACCAGGCGGCCCAGGCCGACCGTGCCGCCCGCACCGGGCAGGTTGAACACTTCGATGTTGCCGTTGAGCCCGGCGTCCTCGACCGCCTTCACGGCCGTGCGGGCCGTGATGTCGTAGCCGCCGCCGGGCGAGTTGGGGACCATCATCCGCAGGCCCCTGATCTGGGGCCCGGTCTCCTCGCCGCCCGCGGACACCAGCGGGGGGACGAGGAGGAGAGCCACGGCCGCGCCGAGAACGGCGAGCCAGCCCTTGCGATTCTTCATCAGCACACCTCGTTGTGGAGCTTCGTTGCCCGGCATCGTGCACCGGGGCCGCGCCGCTGTCACCCGTTAGGCACCTATCGGTCGTTGTGGTCATTGTGGTCACGGCACGACCGGGCGCCGCGGATGCGATAGTGAGGGGCGTGGGTGCGCAAGGATCGCTGGCCCGCCAGCTGCTGGGCTGGCAGCTGATCATCGTGTTCGCCCTGCTCGCGTGCGTGTTCGGCTACTCCGCCGTGCAGTCCGACCGCACGTTCACCGACACGCAGGGCCGCAAGCTGCTCGCCGTCGCCGAGCAGGTCGCGGCGACCGCCGGGGTGCGGGCGAGCCTCGCCGATCCGATCCGGCGGGACGCGCTGCCCGCCTTCGCCGAGTCCGCGCGGACCCTGTCCGGCGCGGACTCGGTGATCATCGCCGCGCCCGACCGGATTGTGCTCACCTCCCCCGACCCGAACCAGCTGCGCACGGAGCTGCCGCTGGGCGCGAGCACGGTGCTGCAGGGGCGTGCGTGGGTCGGCGAGATCTCCGGGCAGCTGGTCGCGCACGTGCCGGTGATCGGGGACGCCGGGCAGATCGTCGGGATCGTCGCGGCAGGCACCGAGACGCCCGGTTTCTTCGAGGGCGTGGCGAACTCGCCCGGCGCGGCGCTGACGATGCTGGGCATCGCGACCGTGGTCGGAGTCGCCGGGTCGCTGCTGCTCACCTGGCGGGTGAAGCGGCAGACGCTGGGCATGGAGCCGCGGGAGATCACCGCGCTGGCCGAGCACCGGGAAGCGCTGCTGCACGGCATCAAGGAGGGCGTGCTCGGCCTGGACTCGCAGCACCGGGTCACGCTCGTCAACGACCAGGCCCGCGACCTGCTGGCGCTGCCCGCGGACTGCGTCGGACGGCCGGTCGCGGAGCTCGGGCTCAACGAGCGGCTCACCGACGTGCTCACCGGGCGCGCGCACGGCGTCGACCAGATCGGCCTGCGGGCGGGGCGGGTGCTGGCGCTCAACCGGATGCCGATCGCGCGCGGCGCCGTCGTGACGCTGCGGGACCGCACCGAGCTGGCCGCGCTGCGCGAGGAGCTGGAGGCCACGTCGCGGGCCACGGACACGCTGCGGGCGCAGGCCCACGAGTTCAGCAACCGCCTGCACACCATCGCCGGGCTGATCGAGCTGGGCGAGTACGACGAGGTGCGGCACTACGTCGACCTGGTCAGCGAGGCGCAGACGAAGTGGCAGGAGGAGGTCACCGCGCACATCGCGGACTCGGCGGTGGCGGCGCTGCTGATCGCGAAGGCCAGCCTGGCCGCCGAACGGGGCGTCGGACTGCGGCTTGCGCCCGGGACCGGTCTGGACGATGTGGACGACCGGTTGTCGGCCGACCTGGTGACCGTGGTCGGCAACCTCGTCGACAACGCCCTGGACGCGCTGGCCGGCCGGGACGGCGACTGGATCGAGGTCGAGATCCGGCAGGACGCGGACGCGGTTTCGGTGGTGGTGCGGGACTCCGGGCCGGGAGTGGCGCCGGAGATCGCGACCGAGGTGTTCACGCACGGGTTCACCACGAAGGCCGCCGAGCACGGCGGCAGGCGCGGGCTCGGGCTGGCGCTGACGCGGCAGACCTGCCTGCGCCGCGGCGGTTCGGTGGCCGTGCACAACGCCGACGGCGCGGTGTTCACCGCCGTCCTGCCGACGCGAGCGGAGGTGTCCCGGTGATGCGGGTTCTGGTGGTGGACGACGACTTCATGGTCGCGAAGGTCCACAGTGGATACGTGTCGCGCTCGCCCGGGTTCACCGTCGCCGGGGTGGCGCACACCGGCGCCGAGGCGCTGCGCGCGGCGCGGGAGCTGCACCCGGACCTGGTGCTGCTGGACATCTACCTGCCCGACGTGGACGGCCTGTCGGTGCTGCGGCAGCTGCGGGCCGACCCGGCGACGCAGGACATCGACGTCCTGATCATCACGGCCGCGCGGGACGTGGAGACCGTGCGCGGCGCCCTGCGTGGCGGCGCGCTGCACTACCTGATCAAGCCGTTCCCGTCGTCGGCGTTGCAGGCGCAGCTGGAGGAGTTCGCCACGCTGCGGCGGAAGCTGCACCGGCTGGCGCAGCGCAGCACGGCCGGGCAGGAGGACGTGGACGCGGTCTTCGGGGCCCGCACGCCGAAAGCGCTGCCGAAGGGGCTGACCGAGCAGACGGCCGAACTGGTGCGGCAGGCGCTGCAGGCGCACCCGGACGGGCTGTCGGCGAGCGAGTGCGCCGGGGTGACCGACCTGTCGCGACCCAGTGCGCGACGGTACCTGGAGCACTTCGTGGCCGCCGGACGGGCCGAGGTGCGGCTGCGCTACGGCGGCACCGGGCGGCCGGAGAGGCAGTACCACTGGCGCGGGTGAGCTCCCGCCGCATCCCGCCCGCTCGGCAGCGCCGTGCGCCCACACACAGGGCGACCGGCCGGGGCGGCGATCCCACTGGCGTGGCCCACCGCGCGCTAGGGTGTCGCGCGGTGAGCACTTCCGAGGCGATTCCCGTGGTCCTGGTCGCCGGTTACCTGGGCTCGGGCAAGACGACACTGGTCAACCACCTCCTGACGCACGCCCGCGACCACCGCATCGGCGTGATCGTCAACGACTTCGGCCGCGTCAACGTGGACGCCCTGGCCGTCGCCGGGCAGGTCGACGCCATGCTGCCGATGGGCAACGGCTGCCTGTGCTGCGCGGTCGACACCGCGGGCCTGGACCGGATGCTGGAGCGGCTCGCCGAGCCGGAGCTGGGCATCGACGCGATCGTCATCGAGGCCAGCGGCCTGGCCGAGCCGCGCGACCTGGTGCGGATGCTGCTGTCCAGTGAGAACCCGCGCGTCGCCTACGGCGGGCTCGTCGAGGTGGTGGACGCGGTCGAGTTCGAGGCCAACCGGGTGCGCCACCCCGAGCTGGACGAGCACCTGCGCTTCGCCGACCTGGTGGTGCTGAACAAGACCGACCGGCGCGCCGACCCCGGCCTGGTCGAGCTGGTGCGCAAGGTGAGCAACGGACGCCCGGTGGTGCGGTCCGCGTTCGGCGCGATCGACCCCGGGCTGCTGTTCGACGCGCGTGAGCGGAAGCCGGTGGCGCGGCAGCTGTCGTTCGACGACCTGCGGCACTCCGACGGCGGGGTCCACGAGCACCTGCACGACGCCTACCGCAGCGTCGAGTTCTCCTCCGGCACGCCGCTCCACCCGCGGCGCCTGCTGGCGTTCCTGACCGAGCGGCCGGCCGGGCTGTACCGGATGAAGGGGCCGGTGCGGTTCGCCGTGCCCGGCTACGACGACCGGTTCCTGCTGCAGACCGTCGGCCCCTACCTGCGGTTCCACCGGTCGCCGTGGGGCGCGGAGGCCCCGGTGACGCGGCTGGTGCTGATCGGGACCGGTCTCGACGAGGACGACCTGCTGGCGCGGCTGGCGGCCTGTGCGGAACCGGCGGAGCTGCCGGAACGGGCGATCCTGCCGCTGCTCAAGTACTGCGAATAGCGACGCAGGTAACCCTGCACCGCCGGGGCGCGATAGGCGAAGCAACCCGGCAAGGAGTGGTTCCCATGCGCGCATCCGCCATCCGGTGGTTCTGGCTGCTCGTGGCGCTCGCGTTCGCGGGCACCGCCGCCGCCGAGGTCTACCTGGCCGTCACCATGGGCGCGGCATGGGCGTGGGTGCTGGCCGGGCTGCTCGTGCTCGCGTCCGCGGCCTGCACCGCGGCGGCCTTCCGGCGGGACCGCGTCAGCCCACCGAGGGACCCCGGAATCTGAAACGCGAGGGCAGCCTCTGTCGCTGCCCAGCCCCATGGATAAGACTGTCCAGGTGACGGACGAACTCATCAAGCCGGCCGACCTCGAGCTCGCGGACGCGCTCAGCGCGGTCGTGCGCACGCTCGAACCGGAGCCGGACGTCGAGCAGACGGTCGCGAACATCGTGCAGGCCGTCGCGGCGACGGTCCCGGGCACCGAGGACGCCGGCGTCTCCCTGCTGGAGTCGGGCAGCCTGAGGTCCGTCGCACCGTCCAGCGAGCGGGTCGCGCGCCTCGACGAGCTGCAGCACAAGCTGGGCGAGGGCCCCTGCGTGGACGCGGTGTTCACCGACATCGTGTACCGCACCCCCGACATCGCCGCCGACGAGCGCTGGCCCAAGTTCGGCTACGCCGCCGCCGAGCTGGGGATCAACTCGATGCTCGCGGTGCGCCTGTTCACCGGCAAGACGCTGCTCGGCGCGCTCAACCTGTTCTCCACCCAGCGGGACGCGTTCGACGAGTCCTCCGAGCACGTGTGCGGCCTGTTCGCCGCGCACGCGGCCGTCGCGCTGGCCGGTTCGCGGGCGCAGGCGCAGCTGCGCAGCGCGCTGGAGTCGCGCGACGTCATCTCGATGGCCAAGGGCATCCTGATGGAACGCCACCAGGTGACCGACGACCAGGCGTTCGACCTGCTGGTCCGCGCGTCGCAGAACACGAACCGGAAGCTGCACGAGGTCGCGCGCTGGCTCGTGACCGGCACGAACAACGCGATCAACGAGAACAACGAGAACAACGAGAACAACGAGAACGGCTAGCCGATCGAGCCGCCGCGGACGCCGCGCTGGTGGTGCTCCGGGCGGCAGCGCTAGTCGAACGAGCCACCCCGCCCGGCGCCCGCCGCGAAGCGTTGTGCTCCTCGCACCGCGTCGGCGGCCAGTGAGGTAAGGCCGTGCCGCCATTCGTTCGCCATCGCGGCCTGCTCGTCCATGCCGTCCTGCTCCAGCAGTGACAGCCGGTCCTCGCGGAGGCACGTCTGCGGGAAACCGGCGATCGCCGCGGCCAGTTCCTCCGCGGCGGCGCGTTCAGTGCCCGCCGGGACGACCCGGTTCGCCAGGCCCATCCGCAGCGCCTCCTCCGCGGGCACCGGGCGACCGGTCAGCACCAGGTCCATCGCCTGGCTCACCCCGATCAGCCGCGGCAGCCGCACGGTGCCGCCGTCGATCAGCGGCACTCCCCAGCGCCGGCAGAACACCCCGAACACCGCGTCCTCGGCCGCGACCCGCAGATCGCACCACAGCGCGAGTTCCAGCCCGCCCGCGACGGCGTGCCCGGCGATCGCGGCGATCACCGGCTTGCCCAGCCGCAGCCGCGTCGGTCCCATCGGGCCGGGGCCGTCCTCGCCCAGCCGGTTGCCGCGCTCGGTGCCGATCGCCTTGAGGTCGGCGCCCGCGCAGAACGTGCCGCCCTCGCCCCACAGCACGGCGACCGCGGCGGAGTCGTCGGCGTCGAACGCCTCGAAAGCCTCCAGCAGCGCCTGCGCGGTCGGGCCGTCGACGGCGTTGCGCGCGTGCGGGCGCGACAGGATCACGGTGCAGACGGGGCCGCTGCGCTCGACCCGGACGGCAGGTTCGACCATGCCACCACGCTGTCACAACACCCCGGAGTTGTCACTCAGCCGAGCGTCACGCGCGCCTGCCGGCCACCGCGGGCTAGGCGCAGGCCGACCGTGACGACGACGATCACCATGCCAGCGCCACCCACCCCGCACAGCGGCACGTGCCGCAGGAAGCGGCCGCTCGCCGGGGTCAGCCGCTGGAACGCGGTCAGCAAGCACGCGTGCACCGCGACGATGAACAACATCCGGCGCTGCGTGAACACAGGATTCCTGGCGTGGAGCACCCCGGCGCAGCGCCCCCAAACTGCCATGACCGACAGGACACCACGCCGAATCACCGGGTGGTTCGTCACCGGCGGGGCGCCGGCTCGGTGCTCAGGACCTGGCGCGCAGTTCCACGCAGCACTCCCCCGCCCGTGGTTCCAAAGCCGCCTCCACGCTCGTCGCGTCGAGGCCGTCCAGCAGACCGCCGAGGAAGGACTGGTTGATGCCGCACACCACGGCCGGCTCGCGCGCGGCCAGCGGGTGGAACGGGCAGTTGCGCAGCCGCACGCAGACCGGGGACTCGCGGCTGGGTTCGAAACCGTGCCGTTCCACGACTTCCGCGGCGACGGTCAGCGCCCGCTCGGCGCCGAGGCGGCCCGGCCGCGTCCGCTCGCGCTCAGCGGTCCCGACCGCGCGGCCCCGCTCACGGGCGACGCGAAGCGCGGCGTCGCGGGCGGTCTCGTGTTCGCCTTCGTCCAGCACCGCGCCGAGGAGGATGTCCGCGAGCAGGTCGTGGTGGCGGGGTGGGATGCTGACCCGCACCTCCGCGCCGGAGGGCTCGTAGACCTTGGGGGTGCGGCCCGCGCCCCGGCGCTCGCCGACGAACTCGTAGCGCGCCCGCAGCAACCCGGCCGCCACGAGCTTGTCGAGGTGGAACGCGGCGAGCTTGCGCGAGATGCCGGCGGACGCGGCGGCCTCGTCCCGCGTGACCGGGCGCCGGGCCTGGCGGATGAAGGCGTACATGCTGCGCCGCAGCTCGTCGTCGAGCGCGGCCAGCGCCCGGATCGGCCCCTCGCTCATCGGATCACGATATCACCCAATCTCACATGCGCAATTGCGCACTCTTGACGTTCCGGAGCGATAAGACCAAACTTCATTGGCGAAAACCGAGTAGCCGGAGGTCGTCATGGCAGACGCGAAACGGCCGGCGAGCGCCGTGCTCGCCGGGCCCTACGGTCACCCGTTCCACCCGATCCTGGTGACGGTGCCGATCGGGGCGTGGGTGAGCAGCCTGGTGTTCGACATCGGGTCCCGGATCGTCGCCGGGCCGGGGTTCCTGACGCGGGGATCGGTCTGGCTCATCGCCATCGGGGTCATCGGCGCGGTGCTGGCCGCGGCCACCGGCGCGCTCGACCTGCTGGCGGTGCCGCGCGGCACCCGGGCCTTCCGGACCGGGCTCACGCACATGGGGCTCAACCTCACCGTCACCGGCGCGTTCGTCGCCGGCTTCTTCTGGCGGCAGGGCGAGCTCGACGGGCGGGTCGGCATCGGCCCGCTGGTGCTGTCCGCGGCCGCGCTCGCCGCCCTGGCGGTGTCCGGCTACCTCGGCGGCAAGCTCGCCTACCGCTTCGGCGTCCGCGTCGCCGCCGAGGACGTGCAGGCCGAGGGGTACCGCTCGCCGCCGGCCCACCGCACCCGCCCAGCCCACTGACCCACCCGATCGAAAGGCAGCACGTGCAGTCCGAAACCGCCCTGCGAGTCGTCCACGAGCCCGCCGAGGGAGTGGACCTCGCCGCCGCCGAGCTCCACGCCGCCCAGTTCCTCGAAGCACTGGGGGTGTCGCTGGAGTCGGAAAGTCTCCGCGGGACGCCCGGCCGGATGGCCCGCGCCTACGCCGAGCTGTTCTCGCCGCGGCCGTTCGACCTGACCACGTTCCCCAACGACGAGGGGTACGACGAACTGGTGCTGGCGCGGGGAATCCCGGTGCGGTCGGTGTGCGAGCACCACCTGCTGCCGTTCGTCGGCGTCGCGCACGTCGGGTACCTGCCCGGCGAGCGCATCCTGGGACTGTCCAAACTGGCCCGCATCGTCGAGCACTTCGCGCGGCGCCCGCAGGTGCAGGAACGGCTCACCAAGCAGGTGGCGGACTGGCTCGCCGAACACGTCCACCCGAAGGGCGTGGGGGTGGTGATCGAGGCCGAGCACACCTGCATGACGCTGCGGGGCGTGCAGGCCGCGGGTTCGAGCACCGTCACCTCGACGCTGCTCGGCACGCTGCGCGAAGACGCCCGGTCCCGCCAGGAGTTCTTCGCGCTGACCGGCGTCAACCCCTGACGCTCAGGCCAGGGCCTCGACCGCCTCGGCCAGATCGCGCAGGTGCCGCGTCCCGTCGGGGAGGGCGAGGCCGTCCCAGCCGGGGCCGGCCACGAACAGCCGCGTGCCGGTCAGCTCGCCCGCCGGGACCTGACTGGCCAGCTCGGGGGTGTGCGCCCACACGACCGTCGCCGCCGGTTTGCGCACCGTCACGGTCGTGAGCAGGGACCGCGGCGGCACGCGCGCGCCGAGCGAGATGGTGCCGCGGCCGCGTTCGGCGAGCGCGTGCCGCAGGACCTCCAGCGGCAGGGAGTGCTGTTCGTCCGGCGCGCACGCCAGCAGCACGGACGCCGAACCGGTGCCGCCCGGCGGGACCGCGTGCAGCGCGGCGATGATTCCGTCGGTGGCGAGGTGCTCGACCTCGACGGGCCCGCCCGGCTCGGCGCACCGCTCGCCCAGCTCCTGCAGGAACGGGACGAGCAGCTTCTGCCAGGTTTCGACGGTGCCGTGCCGGTCGAGGAAGCCGACCACGATGCGGCGGAACGCGTCCGGGTCGAGCTTCTCGGCGGCTCCGCGCAGTGACCGCCGCCGGCGGCTCGCCACCCGGTCGGGCACCTGACCGGGTGGGGCGATCGGCGGCGCCGCACCCGCGCTCACGCTCGCGGCCGCGCTCGCCACCGGCACGCCCTGGCGCACCAGGTGCACCACGCGCTCCAGCCGTCGCAGGTCGCCGACCGTGTACCGGCGGTGCCGCCCCGGTTCGCGGGAGCTCGGCCCCAGCCCGTGCCTGCGGTCCCAGCTGCGCAGTGTCGCGACCGCGACACCGAGCCTGCTCGCCACCGCGGCAGGGGTCAGCACCGCTTCGGGCGGTACCGCTTCGCGCGCGGCCTGCCCCGTGCGGCTCATCAGTTCACGCCTCCCGATGACTTCCGGTCACCGCCCACCCGGGCGGATCCATCATTCGATTGTGCAACATTCCCGCCTCCCTTGGTTGACGATCAACTCGATAATCGGGCAGCAGGAGCGCAGACAGACCAGGGTATTGGAACGATCGGTTGGCAATGCGCTACGCTGCGATCATGGCGAGGACCAAGGAGTTCGATCCGGACGCCGCGTTGCACGCGGCGCTGGAGCTGTTCTGGCGACAGGGCTACGAGGCCACCTCGATGCAGGACCTGGTCGACCACGTCGGCGTCAACCGCGCCAGCCTGTACGCCACCTACGGCAGCAAGCACGACCTGTACCTGCGCGCGCTGGACCGGTACTGCGAACTGCGCGGCACCGAGACGATGACCGCGCTCAACCGGCCCGGCCCCGCGCTCGACGCGGTCCGCGACTTCGTCCACTCCTACGTCACCGAGTGCCGCGAGGACGCGGAGCGCAAGGGCTGCCTGGTCACCAACACCGCGACCGAGCTGCTGCCACGCGACGTGAAGGCGGCCCGACGGGTGGACATCGCCTTCGGGGAACTGGAGGCCGCACTGGCCGGCACCCTCTCCCGCGCCCAGCAGGAGGGCGACCTCCCGCCGGACAAGGACCCGCGGGCGCTGGCCCGCTTCCTCGTCACGTTCATCCAGGGCATCCGGGTGGTCGGCAAGACCGACGACATCCGCCGCCTGGACGAAGCCGTCGACCAGGCCTTGTCGCTGCTCGCCTGAAAGCCCTCGCGGCTTGACCCAATTCTGGAACGTACGGTTGTCTATGAGAGGAGTGCGCATGCCACGCGCGATCTACGTGCTGAGCCTCGGCGTGTTCGCGATGGTCACGAGCGAGTTCGTCGTCGCCGGGCTGATGCCCCAGCTGGCCGACGGGCTCGGCGTCACGGTGCCGCAGATCGGCTACCTGATCACCGCGTTCGCGGTCGCGATGGCGGCGGGCGGCCCGGTCCTCACCGTCGCCCTGCTGCGGCTCGCGCCGAAGACCGCGCTGATGCTGTTGTTCGCGGTCTTCCTGGCGGGCAACGTCCTGGCCGCGACCGCGAGCGGCTACGGCACGATGCTGGTCGCCCGCGTCGTCACCGGCGTCGCCGCGCAGGCGTTCTTCGGCATCGGCATCTCGCTGACCGCGCAGCTCACCCGCCCGGAGGTCCGCGGCCGCGCGATCGCCGTGGTGATGAACGG
This sequence comes from Amycolatopsis sp. NPDC006131, assembly GCF_040614175.1. Lineage (NCBI taxonomy): Bacteria > Bacillati > Actinomycetota > Actinomycetes > Pseudonocardiales > Pseudonocardiaceae > Amycolatopsis > Amycolatopsis sp. NPDC006131. The sequence goes on along the minus strand of NZ_JBEXTX010000001.1, from coordinate 188,394 downwards.
CCTGATGCTCGGCACCCTGCTCGGCCTGCCGCTCGCCACGGTCGTCGGCGAGAACCTCGGCTGGCGCGCGGCGTTCTGGGCGATCGGCGTGCTGGCCGTGGTCGCGGCGCTGGCCACGCTCGCCGGCGTGCCCGCGCTCGCCGCGTCCACCGAGGGCGGCACGTTCCGGGAAGAACTGGGCGTGTTCCGCGCCCCGCGATTGTGGCTGGCGCTGTCCACCAGCACGCTCATCATCGGGGCCACGTTCTCCGCGTTCAGCTACTTCACGCCGATCCTCACCGAGGTCACCGGGTTCGACGGCGGCACCGTGCCGCTGCTGCTCGTCGCCTACGGCGCGGCCACGGTCGTGGGCAACGTCGTCGTCGGGCGTCTCGCCGACCGGCACACCCTGCACGTGCTGGTGGCCGGCCTCGCGTTGAACCTGGTCTTCCTCGCCGCGTTCGCCGTGCTCGCCGACCTGCCCGCGCCCGCGGTGGTGGCGATGCTCGGCATCGGGCTGGTCGGCGTCACGATGAACCCGGCGATGGTGACCCGCGTACAGCGCGCCGGCAACGCCCGTCCGCTGGTCAACACCGTGCACTCGTCGTTCATCACGCTCGGCGTCATCCTCGGGTCGTCGCTCGGCGGGCTGGTGATCGAGACGTCCGGGCTGCGCGCGCCGCTGTGGCTCGGCGCCGGTCTCGCGGCGCTCGGGCTGCTGACCGTGCTGCCCGAACTGCTGCGCCGCCGGGTGCCCGCGCCGGCTCTGCAGCCGTGCGCCTGACCGGCCGGGCACCCGGGCGGCGGGAGCGTCACCCGAGGCAGGCCCGGACGGCGTCGGCCAGGTTCGTCGCCCGCGGGTCGTCCGGGCGGTAGTTCCACAGGTTGGGGACGTAGCCGAACCCGACACGGGCGTCGGGGTCGGCGAAACCCACCGATCCACCCGAGCCCGGGTGGCCGAACGACCGCGGTCCGAGCATCGGGTACGGCGGGCAGGCCCGCCAGAACCCCAGCGACATGTTGAAGGAGCGGTCGGCCGGGAGGCTCAGCCCCGGCGGCAGCCCGTGCATGCGCGTGCGGTCGGTCTGGATCTCGGTCGCCGTGCCGACGGTCGACGGCTTGAGCAGCCGCACACCGTCGACGCGGCTGACGGTGGCGGCGTACATCCGGGCGATCGAGTGCGCGTCGGCGACCATGTTCGCGGCCGGGAACTCCGCCGCACGCCAGGCACGCGTGGTGAAGTGGCTGGTCGTGTTGTCGAAGGCGCCGCCGAGCTCGCCCGCGCGGATGGCGACGGAACCCGGGCTGTACTGGGCGTTCACCCACGCGGTGACCGTGTCGGCGTCGAGCCCGGTCACCTTGATCAACCCGGCGAGCAGCTCGTCCACGGTGAACGGGGCGGCGTCGTGGATCCGCGCGACCCGCCGTTCGTGCTTCTCCGGCAGGCCGATCCACGCGTCGAGCCCGAGCGGGCGGGCCACCTCCTCGGCGAAGAAGGTGCCGAGCGACTTGCCGGTGATCCGGCGCACCACCTCGCCGACCAGGAACCCGAAGGTGTGGGCGTGGTAGATGTGCTCGGTGCCGGGCTGCCACAGCGGCGGCTGCGCTTCGAGCGCCCGGATGACCGGGTGCCAGGCGCACGCGTCCGCGAAGGTCAGCGGCCCGTCCACAACCGGCAGGCCGGCCTGGTGGGACAGCAGCCGGCGCACCGGGATCGTGTCCTTGCCGCGCGCGCCGAACTCCGGCCAGTACCGGACCACTGGCGCGTCCGGGTCCAGCAGACCGCGTTGCACCAGCAGGTGCGCGCAGATCGCGGTGGCGCCCTTCGTCGTCGAGGCGACCTGGGCGATGGTGTTCGCGCGCCACGGCCGGTTCGCCTCGCGATCGGCGAGGCCGTCCCAGAGGTCGACCACGAGGCGGCCGTCCACGTAGACGCTGCACGCCGCGCCGACCTCGCCAGGGCCGTCGAAGTTCGCGCGGAACGCGTCGGCGACCTTGCCCCAGCCGCGGGCGACGCCACGCTCACCGCGGTCGCCTTCGTGGCTTTCCGCGGAGGCGGTTCCGGCCCCGGCGAGGGTGAGCGCGGCGGCGCCACCGGCGCCCTGCAGAACGGTTCGGCGCGTCAGGCGCCCGTGCTCCGGTGAGGTGGAAGCAGGCATGACACATCTCCTCCGTGTTGTTCCGTGTCCCGGAATCCGATGCGTCCACCGTCGCCGGGCGGCCGGTCACTGCGCTGACATCGCGCTGACACCGGTGCCGCGCCTGACCTGACGGGACAGGAAGTTCCACATCAGCCCGGCCACGGAGGACGGCCAGGCGTGGGTGAGCCCGGGGAATACGATGGACTGCACGGCGGCGCCGCCGTGGCAGCCGCGCCACGTCGTCACCACCGCCGGGCCGGTCCGCCGCGTCGAGGAGTGTGCCGGACAGAAGTTCAGTGCCCGCCAGGTCGTGGTCGCGTGCTGCACCACCTGGGCGCCGTGCTGGAGGATCCGGTCCGCGGTCCCGGCGGCGACGAGCGCGGACAACCCTGCCGCCGCCCGGTTCGCGCACGTCGTGGGCGGGGCGGCGCCGTAGGTCGCGAACGCGGCGAAGGTGGCCGGCGAGACGCACGCGAGGTGGAACGCGAGCCGCCCGCCGTTGCTGTAACCGACGAGGTAGATCCGCCGCGGATCGGTGCCGAACGCCCGCGTGGCGTCCGCGACCACCGCCTGCAGGAACGCCGTGTCGTCGACGTGCCGACGGGCCGCCAGACCACAGCAACCGCTGCCCGCGTTCCACGACTGCCCGATTCCCGCCGGATACACGACATCGGCGAGCCCGTTTTCCGCGAACCGCAGAAAACCGGTCCGGGTCGCCATATTCCGGACATCCATTCCGCGACCGTGCAACACCACCAGCAACGGCAGTCCGGAATGGGCGGATTCCGCCCGCACCGCCAGATAAGTCCGTCCCGCCACCACCCGGGTCGTCATCGAAACCCCTTGCGCCACAGCGGACACCGAACCGCCGACGAGCAGCACGCACAGGACGCTCACCAGGAACGCTTTCCACCACCGCACGGAATCAGTTTGACCGGAATTCCGTGGGGCGCGGGTGAGCACAGCGTTTTCTCAGGCGGTTCTCACCGGCCGCCCAGAAAGGGGGACGACACTCGGCCGGGTCGTTCGCCGAACCAGAGGAGTGCAGATGGCCGTGATTTCCCGGATGCTGGAGGTGCGCGCCCAGGACCGGCCGGACGAGGTGGCCTTCCTCGACGGCGCGGACGGGCGCGAGCTGACCTGGCGTTCGGTCGCGGCCACCGCGCGGCGCTGGCGCGAACTCGCCCGCGATCTGCCGCCTCGCACCCGGATCGGCCTGGTGGCAGCGGATCCGCTGGCCTTCACCGCCGCCTACCTCGGCTGCCTCGCCGCGGGCCTGACCGCCGCGCCGGTCGATCCCCGCCTCACCGCCGCCGAACTCGGCACCGCCCTCGACCGGCTGCGCGCCGCGGTCGTCGCGACCGACCAGCCGGACCTGGTGCCCGGACACCCGACCTGGGCGCTCGACCGCGACGGCCCGCGTCCCGTCCGGACCGGTCGCATCCGCGCCGACGGCACCGCGCTGCGGCCCGCGGTGCTGCTCACCAGTTCCGGCACCACCGGCGCGCCCAAGGGGATCCCGCTCAGCGAGTGGCAGCTCGTGCGCGCCGCTCGCCGCGTCGCCCGGCACCACCGGTTCGGCCCCGGCGAGCGCGGGTACACGCCACTCCCCCTCTTCCACGTGAACGCGCAGGTGATGGGCCTGCTGGCGACCGTGGTCAGCGGCGGCTCGCTGGTCCTCGACCGGAGGTTCAGCGCCGTCGACCACTGGAACCGCGTCGAGCGCTGGTCACCGACCTGGCTCAACACCGTCCCCGCGATCCTCGCCTCGCTCGCTGGGCAGCCCGCGCCGCCGGACCACGTCGTCCGCCGCATCCGGTTCGCACGGTCAGCGTCGGCGCCGTTGTCACCGGAGATCGCGCGGCGCTTCACAGCGCGCACCGGCGTCGGTGTGCTGGAGACCTACGGGATGTCCGAGGCCGCCGGCCAGATCACCGCGAACCCGCTCGAACCCCGGCTGCGCCGCGCCGGCTCGGTCGGCCTGCCCGTCGGGGTCGGTGTCGTGGTGGCCGGGCCGGACGGCGCGGTGCTGCCGCCGGGCGAACGCGGCGAGGTTCGGCTGCGCGGTCGTCAAGTGGTGAGCCAGTACCTCGAACTGGACGGTCTCAGCGAACGGATCCGCCCGGCCCGGACGCCGGACGGGTGGCTGCCGACCGGTGACGTGGGCGTGCTCGACGAGCACGGGTACCTGACGCTCGCCGGGCGCGTGGACGACGTCATCAACCGCGGCGGCGAGAAGATCTACCCGCAGGAGATCGAGGACGTGCTGCTCGCGCACCCGGCGGTCACCGCGGTCGCGGTCGTCGGCGCGCCGGACGAGCGCCTCGGCCAGGTTCCCGTCGCGTTCGTGACCGGACGGCCGGACCCCGGGCTGGCGCGGGCTTTGCACGGCTGGTGCGAACAGCGGCTGGCCCGCTACAAGCGGCCGTCGGTGATCGAGGTGACGACGGCCCTGCCGCTCGGCCCGACCGGGAAGGTGCTGCGCCGTGAACTGCGCGCCGCGGCGGGCGGCCGGTGAGCCGGGGCGGCGCGCACCTGCACTACGTCGACCTGGTGCGGGTCCTGACCGTCGGGCTGGTGATCGGCCTGCACGTGCTGGCGCTGGCGCCGTTCGCGCCGGGCGTGCCGATCGGCGGGCTGATCATCGTCTTCCACGTCAGCCGCGAGGTGTTCTTCCTGCTGACCGCGTTCGTGCTCACCTACAGCACGGTCCGCAGGCCGCGGTGGCGGGAGTTCTGGCGACGGCGCTACCTGTTCGTGGTCGTGCCGTATCTGCTGTGGACGGTCGTCTACTTCCTGGCGAACGGCGGACCGTACTCGGCGGCGGCGTTCGTCCCCGAGCTGCTCACCGGCACCGCGCGCTACCACCTGTACTTCCTGCTCGTGTCGATGCAGATCTACCTGGTGTGGCCGCTCGTCCGGGCGCTGATCGCGGTGACCCGGCGGTACCACTGGGCGCTGCTGGCCTTCGCGGTGGCGTTCCAGCTGGTGTTCTCGCTCGCCGTGCAGCAGCAGTGGGACCTCGGCGGGCTGTCCGGGTGGGTGCACGCGCCGGACGCCTGGCTGCCCAGCTACCTCGGCTACGTGCTGGCCGGCGCGCTGGCCGGGACGCACCGGGAACGGCTCGTGGCGTGGACCCGCGCGCACGTTCCGCTGGTCCTCGGCGGCTGCGTGGCGGCGCTGGCGCTCGGTGTGGGTGTCTACTTGGGACAGGTCTACTCGGCCGGGACACCGCCGCTGGTGGCCAGCATCGTGTTCCAGCCCGTCGTCGTGGTGGAGAGTTTCGCCGTGGCCTTGGCGTTCCTCGCGCTCGGTCTGGTGTGGGCGGAGCGCGGGACGCCGTGGCGCGGTCTGGTCCGGGCGGCCTCCGACGCGTCGTTCGGCGTCTACCTGGTCCACCCGCTGCTGCTGCAGGGCCTGCTCCTCGCGGTCGTCGCCGCCGGACCCGCGCAGCCGCCGGACGCGGTGCTGCTGCCCGTGCTGGTGCTGGTGGTCGTCCCGCTCGTCTACTCCGCATCCGGCCTGGTCACCGCACTGGCGCGGCGCACCCCGGCCAGCCTCGCCCTCACCGGGCGGCCCCGGCCGCGCGCTCGCGTGCCCGCGCCCGCCCTCGTCCCCACAGGAGGAACCCGATGAACACCGGTGTGACCATGGTGATCGACCCCGGTCTGCCGACCGGCACGTTCACCGACCTGGTGGCCAGCCACGGCGACCACATCGACCTGCTCAAGTTCGGCTGGGGCACCGCGCTGGTGACCAGGGACCTGCACCGCAAGATCGCCGTGCTGCGGGAAGCCGGGATCGGCTGCTACTTCGGCGGCACGCTGTTCGAGCACTACCTGGTGCGCGACCGGCTGGACGACTACCTGGCGTTCGTCGACGACGCCGGGGCGACCCACATCGAGGTGTCCAACGGCACGATCCCGTTGTCGCAGCACGACAAGGCGTTCTACGTCGAGCGGATGACCCGGTACCGGCCGGTGCTCGCCGAGGTCGGTTACAAGGACGCGGGCCGTTCGGCGAGCCTCGGGCCGGGCGACTGGGTCGCCGCGATCGCCGAGGACCTCGCCGCGGGCGCGGACTTCGTGATCACCGAGACACGCGAGAGCGGCCGCAGCGGCCTGGCCCGGGCGGACGGGCACGTGCGCGAGGACGTGCTGCACGCGGTGATCTCCGCGGTCGACCACCGGCGCCTGCTGTTCGAGGCGCCGACCAAGGACCTGCAGGTCGAACTGATCCAGGCGCTCGGGCCGTCGGTGAACCTCGGCAACATCGCCACCACCGACGTGCTCGGCGTGGAAACCCTGCGGCGCGGGCTGCGCGCCGACACCCTGATCCAGCTCACCCCCACTCTCGAAAGGACCGTCCATGCGTGACCCCAGGGACGCCTGCCACGTCGCGATTCCCGCCCGTGACCTCGACGAGGCCGTCGAGTTCTACGTGTTCGGCCTCGGCGCGAAACTGGCGCGCCGCTACGACGACCGCGTGACGTTCGACTTCTTCGGCGACCAGCTCGTGTGCCACCTGTCGGAGACCGTGCCGGCGGAGGCGGTGGCCTACCCGCGGCACTTCGGGGTGAGCTTCGCGCGGGCCGAGGACTTCGACCGGCTGGTGCGGGTGGTCGAGCACCGGAAGCTGACGGTGCTGTCCGGGCCGTCGCTGCGGTTCGAGGGGACGGCCGAGCAGCACCGGACGTTGTTCCTGGCGGACCCGTCGAACAACGTCCTGGAGTTCAAGAACTACGACGACCCGCGGTTGCAGTACTGATGGCCGTGCACCTGGTGCGGCACGGGCAGAGCGCGTGGAACGTCGCCGGCCGCGTGCAGGGGCAGTCGCCGCGGGCGGGTTCGCTGACGGCGGCGGGGCGGGCGCAGGCGGCCGCCCTGGACGTGACCGGGACGGTGCTCGTGTCGAGCGATCTGCCCAGGGCGCGGGAGACGGCGGAGATCATCGCGGCCCGGCTAGGGCTGCCGGTGCTCGTCGACGCCGGGTTGCGGGAGCAGCGGCTGGGCGCGCTGGAGGGCAGGCGGTTCGCCGAGGTGCAGCCGGTGATCGACGGCCTGTGGGCGCACCCGCTGCGGCTGCCGCCCGGTGGCGGGGAGAGCGTGGCCGACATGCACCTGCGGGTGCGGCGGACGCTGGGCAGGCTGGCGGCGCGGCACGCCGGGGAGGAGCTGGTCGTGGTGACGCACGGCGGCCCGATCCGGGTGGCGACCGCCGGGGTGGACCCGATGTCGGGGGCCGCCGTGCCGCGGGCGGCGGTCGGCAATGCGGCGGTGATCACTGTGCGTCCGGGCGCGGCCGTCTAGTCTGCGGCCTTGTGACTGTGCGCCTGGACCTCGAGCCCACCGGACTGGCCGTGCTGACGGTCGACGCCGGGCCGCTCAACCTGTACACGCTGGAGCTGCACGCGGACTTCGACGCCGCGCTGGACCGCCTCGGGGACGCGCGGGCGCTGCTGATCCGCGCCGAGGGCAAGGTCGTCAGCGGCGGCGTCGACGTGTCGCTGTTCGCCGCGCAGGAGACGCCCGGGCAGGCGAAGGAGCTGTTCGACCGGATGCTGGCGCTGCCGGACCGGATCGCGGCGCTGGAGATCCCGACGGTGTTCGCGGCGCACGCGTTGTGCCTGACGTGGGCGTTCGAGGTCGCGGTGGCGTGTGACCTGATCCTCGCGGCGGAGCGGGCGTCGTTCGGGCTGGTGGAGAAGGTCGTCGGCCTGACCCCGACGATGGGCGGCACGCAGCGCCTGGCCGCGCGGGCGGGCGTCGGGCGGGCCGCGGAGTTCGTGATGACGGGCGACCGATACCCGGCGGCGGAGCTGGCGCGGTGGGGCGTGGTGAACCGGGTGCTGCCGGACGCCGGTTTCGACGAGGCCGCGCGGTCCTTCGCGGCATCGCTGGCGGAGGGCCCGACCCGCGCCCACGCGGCGACGAAGAAGGTGCTGTCACACTTCGCGAACGGCGGCGTCGCCGAGGCGAACAAGCACATCACGTCCATCGCGGCGGACCTGTACCGCACAGAGGACCTGCGCAACGCGGTGCGGTCGTTTCTGGAGGAAGGTCCGGGGAAGGCGAAGTTCACCGGTCGCTGACCGGGCACACCGGTGGCTCGGCGGAGCCGTCGTGTACTACCCTTTCACTACTTGATTAGTGAAAGGGTTCTTGTGATCGAGTTCCGGATCGACCGGCGCAGCGGCGTGGCCACCTACCTGCAGTTGGTGCAGCAGGTCGAACAGGCGTTGCGGCTCGGCCGGCTCCGGCCGGGCGACCGGTTGCCCACCGCCAAGGAGGTGGTGAGCAGCATCGCCATCAACCCGAACACGGTGCTCAAGGCGTACCGCGAACTCGAACGCGAAGGGCTCGTCGAAGCGCGGCGCGGGCTCGGCACCTTCGTCCGGCGTTCGCTCGGGCACGGCGACGCGGTGGACGGCGCCGTGCTGCGCCAGAAGCTGGAGAGCTGGATCCGGGAGTCCCGCGCGGCCGGGCTGGAGCGGGAGGACGTCGAAGCGCTGGTCAAGTCGGTACTCGACGAACACCACTGGACGTGAAGGAGGGGGCATGGCGAGCAGTGACGCGTTGACGGCGACCGGCCTCGGCAAGCGCTACCGCCGGGGCTGGGCGCTACGGGACTGCGACTTTTCCGTGCCACACGGCCGGATCAGCGCACTGGTCGGCCCCAACGGCGCGGGCAAGACGACGTTGATGGCGCTCGCCGCCGGCCTGCTGGAGCCGACCGAGGGGCAGGTGCGGGTGATGGGCCGAGCGCCGGACAGGCGCGGGATTCCCGCGGACCTGGCCTTCCTGGCTCAGGACAAGCCGTTGTACCGCGGATTCACGGTCGCGGACATGCTGCGCGCGGGCCGGGCGCTCAACACCACGTGGGACCAGGCGTACGCGGAGCGGCTCGTCTCCGAGGCCGGTGTCCCGCGCACGGCGCGCATCGGCACGTTGTCGGGCGGCCAGCGCACGCGGGTGGCGCTCGCGGTGACACTCGGCCGGCGGCCGCGCGTGCTCATGCTCGACGAACCGCTCGCGGATCTGGACCCGATCGCCAGGGACGAGGTGATGCGGACCTTGATGGCCGAAGCCGCCGACACCGGAATGACCGTGCTGCTCTCCTCGCACGTGCTGTCGGACCTGGAAAACGTGTGCGATCACCTGGTGCTGCTCGCCGACGGGCGGACACGGCTGTGCGGCGACGTGGCGGACCTGCTCGCCGGGCACCGGCTGCTGGTCGGCCCCGCGGACGGCGACCTCGCCGCGGACACGGTGGTCGAGCGGCGCACGACGGCACGCCAGGTCACGGCCCTGGTGCGGGGGCACTCGCCCGCTCCCGGCTGGGAATCACACGAACCCACGTTGGAGGAACTGGTGATGGCGCACCTGCGGGCGGGCAGCGCCGCGGCACGCGCGCGGGAGGTGGCCGCGTGACCTGGGTGACCTGGCGGCTGCACCGCCTCCAGCTGCTGCTCGGTCTCGGGCTGATCGCTGCCGTCGCGGCGGTGCTGGTCGTCGAGCACGCGCAAGCGACCGGTTACCTGGCGGCCCACGGCATCGAGGGGTGCCATGTGGTCGACAGTGGACGGTGCACCGCCCCGGCGATGGCGGCGTTCGAGGACGCGTTCCAGAGCTTCGCGCGCAACTTCCCGATGGTGCTGCTCGGCCTCCCCGTGCTGCTCGGCATGTTCACCGGTGCGCCACTGTTCGCGCGCGAGTTCGAGCAGGGGACCCACATCCTCGGGCTGACGCAGTCGGTGAGCCGGTTCCGCTGGTGGGCGAGCAAGGTGCTCGTGGTGGGCACGCCGGTCCTGCTCGGCATGTTCGCGCTCGGCCTGGTGAGCGCGTGGGCCTTCGAACCGCTGCACTACGTGACCCGCGGAGCGATCATGACACCGGGTTTCGAAACGCAGGGGCCGGTCCTGGGCGCCTACACCGCACTCGCGTTCGCCATCGGCGCGACGGCGGGGCTATTCTTCCGCAGCACGCTCGCCGCGATGGCCGCGACGCTGCTCGTCTACCTGGTGGTCGTGATCGGGGTCGCGAACCTCGCGAGGGCCGATTACGCCGCGCCCGCCCTGGCCACGGCCCCCGTCACCGCGGAGAACCCCGTCCCGTATGACGCGTGGCGGCTCGGGGCGGCGTACTACGACGCAAGCGGCCACGAGGTCGCCTTCGAACCGTCCGCCTGCACGTCCGCCGACACCGCGCGGAGTTGCCTGGAGAACCAGGGAGTGGCGGCGCAACGGGCCGCGTTCCACCCGGCCGACCGGTTCTGGCTTTTCCAGGGGATCGAGAGCGGGATCCACGTGGTGCTGGGCGCTCTGCTCCTGGCAGCCGGCCTGTGGCGGGTGCGGCGGCGGGTCTTGTGACGCCGCCGGCTCCGGCCTGGCCACCCGCACCAGGCCGGAGCAGGAAGGCTCAGCGCTTGGCTTCGGTGGCCGGCAGGATCCTCCCCCGCACCTCGCCGAAACCGATGCGGCCTTCCGTGCCCGGGGCGGTCGCCGAGATGACCACCTCGTCGCCGTCCAGGAGGAATGTTCGTGGCTCGCCGTTGACCTCCATCGGCTCCTTGCCGCCCCAGGTCAGCTCGATGAACGCGCCGCGCTGGTTCTTCTCCGGGCCGGAGATCGTGCCGGACGCGTACAGGTCGCCCGTGCGCGAGGACGCCCCGTTGACCGTCATGTGCGCCAGCATCTGCGCCGGCGACCAGTACATCTCCCGGTACGGCGGGCGGCTGACCTCCTGCCCGTTCCACGAAACCGACAACGCGATGTCCAGCCCCCACGGCGACGACTCCCGCAGGTACGGCAGCGGCTCCGGCGACTGCTCCGGCGTCGGGACCCGCGCGGCCTCCAGCGCCAGCAGCGGCACCACCCACGGCGAGATCGACGTCGCGAAGCTCTTGCCCAGGAACGGGCCCAGCGGCACGTACTCCCAGGCCTGGATGTCCCGCGCCGACCAGTCGTTCACCAGCACCGCGCCGAACACGTGCCGCGGGAAGTCCTCCGTGGACACCGGTGAACCGAGCGGCGACGGCACCCCGACGATGAATCCCAGCTCGGCCTCGATGTCCAGCCTGCGGCACTCGCCGAACGTCGGCGCGGCCTCGTCCGGCGCCTTGCGCTGCCCGCACGGCCGCACGATGTCCGTCCCGGACACCACGACCGTCCCGGACCGCCCGTGGTAGCCCACCGGCAGGTGCTTCCAGTTCGGCATCAGCGGCTCGGCGTCCGGCCGGAACAGCCGTCCCAGGTTGGACGCGTGGTGCTCGGACGCGTAGAAGTCCACGTAGTCCGCGACCTCGACGGGCAGGTGCAGCTCCACTTCGGACACCGGGAAGACCGCACCGGCGGGCACCTCTCCCCGCACGAGGTCCGAAACACGCGCCCGGACCTCGGCCCACCGGTCGTAGCCCTGCGCCATGAACGCGTTCAACGACGGCCGCGCGAACACGTCGTCGCCCAGCGCCACCGCCAGGTCGACCACCGAGTCGCCCACCCGCACGCCGACCCGCGGCTGCGTCCCCGGCGTGGAGAACACGCCGTAGGGCAGGTTGTCCAGCCCGAACAGCGACCCCTCGGGGATGTCGATCGTGGTCACGCCGTCACTCCTCCTTCCAGCACCGAAGCCGGGACCAGTTCCAGGTCCACCAGCTCGGCCACCGGTTCGTCGATGCTGCAGGTCCCGAACGACCGGAACGACTCCCGCGCCGAGAAATCCACTTCGGACACCAGTTCGGCCACCCGCGCGCCGTCCCGCTCCGCGAGCAACGCGACCAGCTCGTCCTCGCCCGCACCGGAGCGGGCCGCCGCCGTCGCCAGCAGCAGGTTCAGGAACCCGTGCTGCTCGAACCCGGTCGACGGGTCCGTGTTCCGCACCGCGTGGTGCAGCCCGGCGGTCGCCTTGAACGGCACCCCCGCCCGCACCACGGCGTGCACGGCCGCGGCCAGCTCCGCCTCGTCCGGGTACAGCTCCGCTTTCACCCCGCCGGTCCGGAACTTCGCGGCGTGCCCGGTCTTCGCGCAGGTCGCGATCACCTCGGCGCGGCGGGAGTCCCGCGGCACCTCGACGAACACCGGCACGTCACCGGCCACCTCCAGCGCGCGGAAGAACTCCGGCACCGACGATTCCGCGGGCACCGCGACCTCGAACCCGGCCAGCCGCACCGGCAGGTCGGCGGCCCGGCCCAGAGCGTCCGGCAGCTGGGCCGGGCCGCCCGGCGCGGTCACCGACAGGTCGAGCGGCTCCGCAGCGACCGCGCCGAGCTCCGCGAGCGCGGGCGCGGCCAGGACCAGCGGGCCGACCAGGTCGCCGTAGCCCGACGCGAGGTGCGCGGCGTGGTCCGGCACCGCCCGCGGCAGGGGCTTCAGACCGGGCGGGAACACCGCCGCGTCGTCGAGGAACCCGGCGAACACGCTCACTTCGGCCCCCGCCCGGCCCAGGTCCACGCGTAGTTCGGGTCCTCGGCCGCGCGGCCGCCCTCACCCAGCTCCAGCGGGCGGAACGTGTCGACCATGACGGCGAGCTCGTCGAAGTACTCCACGCCGATGCTGCGCTCGTAGGCGCCCGGCTGCGGGCCGTGCGAGTGGCCGCCCGGGTGCAGCGAGATCGAGCCCTGCCCGATGCCCGAGCCCTTGCGCGCCTCGTAGTCGCCGCCGCAGTAGAACATGACCTCGTCGGAGTCCACATTGGAGTGGTAGTACGGCACCGGGATGGACAGCGGGTGGTAGTCCACCTTGCGCGGCACGAAGTTGCAGATGACGAAGTTGTCGCCCTCGAACACCTGGTGCACCGGCGGCGGCTGGTGCACACGGCCGGTGATCGGCTCGAAGTCGCTGACGTTGAACGTGTACGGGTACAGGCAGCCGTCCCAGCCGACCACGTCGAACGGGTGCTGCGGGTACACGAACCGGGTGCCGACGATCCCACTGCTGCCGCGGTGCTTGATCAGCACCTCGACGTCGGTGCCCTCGACCAGCAGCGGCTCGGTGGGCCCGTGCAGGTCGCGCTCGCAGTAGGGCGAGTGCTCCAGCAGCTGGCCGTACTTGGACAGGTACCGCTTCGGCGGCGTGATGTGCGAGTTCGCCTCGATCGCGTACGCCCGCACCGGGCCGTCCGGCACCCAGCGGTGGGTGGTGGCGCGCGGCAGGATCACGTAGTCGCCCTGGCGGAACGGCAGCACGCCGAACACGGTCTCGACGACGCCCTCACCGGACTCGATGTAGACGCACTCGTCACCGATCGAGTTGCGGTACAGCGGAGAAGCTTCGCCCGCCACGACGTAGGAGATGCGCACGTCTCCGTTGCCGAGCACGAGCCGGCGCCCGGTGACGACGTCGTTGGACTTCCACTCCTCGCCGGGGAACAGCTCGTGCAGCTTGAGGTGCCGCGGCCGGAGCGGGTGGTTGGCCTCGGTGGTCAGGTCCGGGAGCTCCCAGACCGTCGAGTCGACGATCGCCGACGGGATGTTGCGGTGGTAGAGCAGCGACGAGTCGCTGGAGAAGCCCTCCTCCCCCATCAGCTCCTCGTAGTACAGGCCACCCTCGGGCGTGCGGTGCTGCGTGTGCCGCTTCGGCGGAACCGCACCGACCTGCCGGTAGTACGCCATGACCTCGCCTCCTTGCCGGTCCGATGTAGTAAATGTATGTACTACTTCGTCGACGCGCAAGGGTCAGTTGCGGCCGCGCACGTCGAACTGGTCGCGGTTGGTGATCAGCTTGTCCAGCAGCATCACGAGAATGCGCTGCTCGGCCTCGGTGAGCACGCTGGTCCACTCGTGCTCCCGCTCGTTGTGCTCGCGGAACACCTCGACCATCTCGGCGCGGCCGCGCTCGGACAGCGACAGCAGCACCGAGCGGCCGTCGTGCTCGCCGGGCGTGCGCTCCAGCAGCCCGTCGGCCACCAGTGTCTTCGACAGGTTGGACACCGCCGCGCGGCTCATGCCGGTCAGCTCGGCGGCCTTCTTCGCCTCCAGCGGACCGGCCAGCCAGGTGACGAACAGCAGCCGGAACCCGGACCAGGACTGGCCGCGCGGCCGGTGGACGCTGGCCTCCAGGTCGTAGGTGACGATGTTGGAGGCCCGGTTCAGCGTCAGCAGCACCTCGGTGGCGAGCTGGTGCCGGAAGCCGAACTCCTCGGCGAGCCTGCGGTTGGCGAGCTCGACGAAGGACCAGAAGTCGAGCTCACCAACACCACCGTCCGCCATGACCGCAACCCTATCGCCGGAGGAAGTAGTTAATATCTAAACTACCTCGCGGGCCGCCGCGGCGCCACGCCGTTCCCTCGTCACCTTGACGAAGGACAGCATCACCGCGCAGACGACCAGGCACGCGATCGGGAAGTACAGGCCCACCGACACGTCGTCGGCGGTGGCGTTCTTGCCGATCACGTACGGCCCGAAGAACCCGCCCAGCGCGGCGATCGAGTTGATCGCGGCCAGCCCGACCGCGGTGTGCTCCTTGGACAGCACCCGCGAGGCCAGCGCCCAGTACGGCGCGAGGTAGCCGAGCACGCCGATCGCGACCAGCGACAGGCAGATCAGCGCCGCCACCGGGGTGTGCCGGAACTGGATCGTGCCGAACAGGCCGATCGCGGCCAGCAGCATCATCGCGACGACGTGCCCGCGCCGCTCCCCCGTCCGGTCGGAGTTGCGGGCCACCAGCAGCATGCCGGCCGCGCCGACGATCCACGGGATCACGCCGAGGAACCCGATGTTGGTCGCCGAGTAGGACGGGTCCATCTGCTTGACGATCTGCGGCAGGAAGAAGGTGAACCCGTACAGGCCGCACGCGGCGAACAGGTTCGCGAAGGCCATGTAGAGCACCTTGCGGTCCTTCATGACCCGCAGCTGGCCGAGGAAGGTCTCCTTCTGCTCGGGTGCGTAGTCGGAGTTGATCTCGGTCTCCAGCCACTCGCTCTCCTCGCGCGAGAGGAAACGCGCCTGGCTGGGCTTGTTCGGCAGGTAGACCAGGACGATCAGGCCGACCAGCACCGCGGGCAGGCCCTGCAGGATGAACACCCAGCGCCAGCCGGACAGGCCGAACCAGCTGATGTGGTCGAGGATCAGGCCGCCGGTGAGGCTGCCGAGGATCATCGCGATCGGTTGCGCGATCGCCAGCGTCGCGATGGCGCGGCCGCGTTCCTTCGGACGGAACCACAGCGTCAGGTACAGCAGCAGGCCCGGGTAGAGCCCCGCCTCGGCGACGCCGAGCACGATCCGCGCGATGTAGAGCTGCGGGATGTTCTGCACGAACCCGGTGACGGCGGTGACGATGCCCCAGCTGATCGCGATGCGCGCGAGCCAGATCCGCGCGCCGATCTTCTTCATGATCATGTTGCTGGGGATCTCGAACACCACGTAGGCGAGGAAGAAGATCGCCGACGCGGTGCCGAACACGGCCGTGGTGATCAGCAGCTCGTGCTGCATGCCCAGCTGGGCGTAGCTGATGTTCGACCGGTCCATGTAGTTGAACACGTACAGCAGCGCGACCAGTGGCAGGACTCTCTTGCTGACCTTGCGGATCGTCCGGCTGCCGAGTTCCCCGGCAGCGGTGGTTTCGCTCATGTCTCTCCTCGTTGAGTGTCTCGCGAAGTCAGGCCGCGGCGTTGACGCCGGCGAGGCGGCCCATGGTCAGGGCGTTGGCGACCGCGTTGCCGCCGCCGACGTAGCGCTGCCCGAGCACGCCGGCTCCGGCCTCGCCCGCGGCGAACAGGCCCGCGATGGCCTCGCCACGTTCGTCGCGCACCGCGGCGCGCGCGTCGATCTCCAGTCCGGCGTGCGTGCACACCAGCTCCGCGGGCAGCAGGCGCGCCGCGTAGAACGGAGGTTCGCCGATTGGGTCCGGGTGGCCGGCCGAGCCCTTGTTGGCGAGCGTGCGGTGCCGCAGGAACTCCGGGTCGTGGCCGGACGGCAGCTGCTCGTTCCACCGGCGCACGGTCGCGACCAGCGCGTCGGCGGGGATCCCGGCCTTGCCGGCCAGTTCTTCGAGGCTACCGGCGCGCAGCGTGCGCCCGGCTTCCGCCTCGGCCAGCACGTGGCCGGCGTCCCAGTGCGCGTACCCGGCGGGCAGGCTGCGGCGGGCGCGCTCGTCGAAGATCACCCACGCGGCGCCGCCCTGCCGCTCGATGATGCCGCTGGACACCGCGTAGGAGGCGTCCTCGTCCATGAACCGGCGGCCTGCGGCGTTGACGTAGATCCGCGACTTCGGCGGGAACCCGGACTGCCAGTGGTGCAGCCGCTGGAAGTAGGCGGTGGGCAGCAGCAGGCCCCAGCCGTCGCCGGTGACGCCCGCGCCGACCTGCTCGCCGAAGCGCAGGTGGTCACCACGGCTGCCCTCGGCGGCGACGACGAACAGGTCCTCGCCCGCCCGCAGCGCCGCCGGGTAGTAGCGGGCCAGCAGCTCCGGGTCCCGGGCGAAGCCGCCGCTGGCGACCACCACCGCGCCCGCCCGCACCTCGATGCCGTCGGCGACGACGCCGCGGACCCGGCCGTCGTCTTCGATGAGCCGCTCGACACGGGTGTTGAGGACGATCTCGACGCCCCGGGCGCGGGCGGCCTTGGCGAGCACCTGCACGACGCCGTAGCCCTGGTCCTTCGGCACGTGGCCGCGCCACACGTCCTCGACCCCGGCCTGGCACAGGCCCGGCGTGTGCGCGTTGCCGGAAACCTTCGCCGGGATCTCGACGCCGAGGCCGATCAGCCATTCCAGCGTCGGGCCCGAGTGGCGGCAGAACGCCTCGATCAGCCCGGGGTTGAGCTGCCAGGAGTTGAGGTCCATGTAGTGCTGGAAGAACCGCTCCGCGGAGTCCTCGACGCCCAGCGCGGCCTGCACGCTCGTGCCGGCGGCGGTGAACATGCCGGCGGACAGCTGCGTCGAGCCGCCGAGCTCGGTCTCGGACTCGAACAACAGCACCGACGCACCCCGCTCGGCGGCGGAGGTGGCCGCGGCGAGCCCGGCGCCGCCACCGCCGACGACCACCACGTCCCAGTCGTCGTTCATGCCAGGTCTCCTCCGGTCTCGGTGAGAATGCGGTGGTAGAGGCCGTTGGACACCAGGCCGCCGTCCACGGTGACCTCGCTGCCGGTCATGTAGCTGGACCTGTCCGAGAGCAGGAATAACACGGCCTCAGTGATCTCCGCGGGCTGCGCCATGCGCCCAGCGGGGATGCTGGCCACCGCGGATTCGACGAACGAGTCCGCACCGGCGAGCAGCGCGGTCTCGACGAGTCCGGGGTGGACGGAGTTGACCCGGATGCCCCACTTGGCGAAGTTGCCCGCGGCCGATTTGGACAGTCCGGTCAGCCCCCACTTGCTGGAGCTGTAGGCGGGCGAGAAGTAGCCGATCTGACCGGAGATCGAGGAGATGTTGACGATCGAGCCGCCGCCGGAGTCGCGCATCAGTCCGGCGACGGCCTTCATGCCGTAGAACGGGCCGGACAGGTTGATGTGGAGGACCTGTTCCCAGACCTCGTCGGTGGTGTCCAGGAACTCCAGGCGGCGCGAGATGCCGGCGTTGTTGACGAGGCCCGTGAGACGGCCGCGAGTTTTCCGGATTTCCTCGACGACGCGGGCCCACGCCCGGGGGTCGGTGACGTCCAGTGCGTGCGCGGACGCCGAGCCGCCGTCGTTCTCGATCTCCTCGACGACCGGGGTGGCGTCGGCGATGTCGGCCAGGCACACGTGCGTGCCGAGCTTCGCCAGGGCCCGGGCGTGGCTGGCGCCCATGCCGGCGGCGGCGCCGGTGACGAGCACCGTGTCCGGGTACTCAGACATGCCGCGACCCGCCGTCGACGGCGATGCTGTGGCCGGTCACGTAGCGGGCGCTGTCGGAGAGCAGGAACAGCAGCGGGCCGACGACCTCCTCGGGCGAGCCGAGCCGGTGCAGCGGGACGACGTCGAGCGCGTGCCGCAGCGCGGCCGGGTCCTCCTTGACCCAGCGGGTCATCTCGGTGTCGATGTAGCCGGGGGCGATCGCGTTGACCCGGATGCCGCGGTCGCCGAACTCGACGGCGAGCGATTCGGTGAGGTGCGCGACGGCGGCCTTGGAGGTGCAGTAGGCGGCCCGGCCGCGGCGGACGCGCACGGCGGACACCGACGACATGTTCACGATCGCGCTGCCGGGCTCCATGTGCCGGGCGGCGGTCTGCGCGCCGTAGAGGACGCCCTCGACGTTGACCGACAGGGTCGCGTTGATCTGCTCCGGCGTGATCTCGTCGGCGAGGGCGAACGGGAAGATGCCGGCGTTGTTGACCCAGAAGTCGATGCGCCCGAACCGCTCCAGCGCCAGCTGTGCCACGGTTTCGTGGTCCTCGGGCTTGGTGACGTCGATGCGGGCGCCGATGATCTGGCCGGGCTTGTCGCTGCTCGCGACTTCCGCGGTGAGTTCGTTCGCGGTCTCCAGCATCTGCTCTTCGTTGATGTCGGCGCCGACGACGTGCACGCCGCGGGTGGCCAGGGCGGCGGTGAAGCGCGCGCCCATGCCGCGGGCCGCGCCGGTGACGACCGCGACCTTGCCCGCGAATTCCGGGTAGACGGCCGTCGTCGGCTCGTGCTGGGCGCGTGTGTCGGTCATCGGTTCTCCTTCGTGTCGTCGCGGCGCACCGTCCGGCGGCGGATGCGCCACGTGCCCGCGTGGCGGACCAGGTGGTCGGTGATCGTGGTCAGGCGGAGGAGTTCGGGCGGGCTGTCCGGGAGGGTGCGCACGATCTGCAGGTAGGCGCGCGCGGTGAGGCCGTCGTCCGCGGGCGTGACGTGCAGGTTGGTGAGGACGTGCCGGGTGACGCCTTGGTGCGCGGCGAAGTCCTCGGCGAACCTGGTGAGCTCGGCGGTGCCGGTCACCGAAGCCGGATAGCTGGGTGAGTGGAACTCGCCGTCCGGGGTGAAGGTGTGCGCCCACTCGGTGGCCCGGCCCTCGTCGATGTAGTGGCTCTGCGCGCCGTACAGCTGGTGCACGAGCACGAGCGTCTCCACGTCCACGACGACCTCCTCCGGGGGCTTGCGCGCTGCGATTCGCGTGCTATTATCGCACGCAGCGTGCGAACTACGGAAACAGTAGGTCGCGGTCCGGTTCGTCGTCAAGGGGGTGCCCGCGTGTCCGAAGTCGACTCGGGGATGTCGAAAACGCTGCACAACGGGTTGCAGATCCTCGAGCTGCTCGTCGCGCACCCGCAGGGGATGACGCTGACGGAGATCGCCGAAGGGGTGGGCGTGCACCGGACGGTGGCGCACCGGCTCGTGCGGACGCTGGAGGCGCACCGGTTGTGCCGGCGGGACCGGTTCAAGCGGATCTCGCTGGGGACGGGCCTGGTGCGGCTGGCCGAGCCGGTGGAGCAGGACCTGCGGACGCTCGCGCGGCCCGTGCTGGAGGAGCTGACGGACCTCACCCAGGCGACGGCGCACCTGGTGGTGCGGGAGGGCGCGGACGAGGTGCGGATGCTGATGATCGTCGAGCCGCGGCAGGCGCGGATGCACGTGAGCTTCCGGCCCGGCCAGGTGGACCCGATCGACCGCGGTTCGGCGGGCCTGGCGCTGCTGGCCGCGGCGCCCGCGGCGGAGGGCGAGCGGGAGGAGGTCGCGCTGGCCCGCAAGCGTGGTTTCGCCGTGTCCTACGGGGAAATCGCACCGTCGATCATCGGGATCTCCGCGGTGGTGCCCGGGCGGGAGGTCAGCATCGGCCTGTCACTGTTCTCCGCACCCGACGAGGAGTCGCTGGGCCGCACGGTGGTCGAGGCGGCCCAGCGACTGGGTTCCTTGCTGCGGTAGGGAAAGTGCCGGCACGTGAACCAGCCACCGGGCGCGGCTGACGCGCTGCGGTGGCTGGTTCAGTTCGTTGAAGCCGCGGCGTCGGCGCAGCGGGCCAGTTACCGCCGTTGCGGGCCCGGCGCCGGCGCTGAGCTTCGTGCACAGCGCGGACCAAGTCCACGATGGTCGTGGGGTGTCCCCGCGGACGGCGAGCACGCTCCATGACCGCGCGACCGGTCGCCGGACTGTTCCCGAGTTCGCCGACTTCTCGACGCGACTCGGCTCGCTTAAGCCGCCGGGCGGACGATGATCTCGTTCACGTCCACCTCCGCGGGCTGCTCGATCGCGAACGTGATCGCCCGGGCGATCGCCGCGGCCGGGATCGCCCCCGCGCGGTACGTCCGCATGCCCTCGGCGGCCTCCGCGTCCGTGATGCTGTCCGCCAGCTCCGACTCCGTCACGCCGGGCGAGATCGTCGTCACCCGGATGTCCGGGCCCGTCTCCTGGCGCAGCCCCTCCGACAGCGCCCACACCGCGTACTTCGTCGCGCAGTAGACCGCCGCCGTCGGCACCACCTCGTGCGCCCCGATCGACGCCACGTTCACGAAGTGGCCGCCACCCTGCCGCCGCATCACCGGCAGCCCCGCCGCGATGCCGTGCAGCACGCCCCGGATGTTCACATCGATCATCCGGTTCCACTCGTCCAGCTTCAGCCGGTCCAAAGCGGACAGTGGCATCACGCCGGCGTTGTTGACGATCACGTCGACCCGGCCATGCTCGGCCACCGCCCAGTCCACGAAGGACCGCACGTCCTCCGCATCCGTCACGTCCAGCCTCCGGTACGAGCCGCCGATGCGCGCGGCCAGCTCCTTCAACCGCTCTTCCCGGCGCGCGCCCAGCACGACCTGGTGCCCCGCCGCCGCCAGCGCCTCCGCGGTGGCCGCGCCGATCCCGCTGCTCGCCCCGGTGATGACCACAACCGACATGGTGTTCTCCCTTCCGTCACACTCAGTTTCGGGAGACGGCCGGACGGCGACCAGGCCGCGACGTTCCTGGGCGCAGCGCACCCAGGCAGCCGCGGCGGCGGCGTGATCCTAAGCTCTACCCATGGCGAAGTACTTCGACGTGCACCCGGACAACCCCCAGCGCCGGTCGATCGGCCAGATCGTCGACCTGCTGCGGCAGGACGGCCTGATCGTCTACCCGACCGACTCCGCCTACGCCCTGGGCTGCCAGCTCGGCAACCGCGACGGGCTGGACCGCATCCGCGCCATCCGGCACCTCGACGACCGGCACCACTTCACGCTCGTCTGCCGCGACTTCGCCCAGCTCGGCCAGTTCGCGCACGTCGACAACACCGTCTTCCGCGCGATCAAGGCCGCCACCCCGGGCAGCTACACGTTCATCCTGCCCGCCACGAAGGAGGTACCGCGCCGGCTGCTGCATCCGAAGAAGAAGACCGTCGGCGTGCGCATCCCGGACCACGTCGTCGCGCAGGCGCTGCTCGACGAGCTGGGCGAGCCACTGGTCTCCAGCACCCTGCTGCTGCCCGACCACGAGGAACCGCTCACCCAGGGCTGGGAGATCAAGGACGAGCTGGACCACGTGGTCGACGCGGTGATCGACTCCGGCGACTGCGGCACCGAGCCCACCACGGTGATCGACTTCTCCAGCGGCGAGCCGGAGATCGTCCGAAAGGGTGCTGGGGACACCGCGCGGTTCGAATAGCTCTGGACATCGCCGCGTTCACGGGTCACGCTGGAAAAACGCACCCGTGATCCGCGAGGAGGCTGCGATGAGACTGGGCCGGAAGCTTGCCGTGGGCGTCGTCGAGGAATCCAAGGCCGAAGAGGTCATCCCGGTCGAGGAGCCGCGCGAAACCGCCGAAACCCCCGAACCGGAGCGCCCCGCCCCCGTCACCGCCGACCGCTGAGCCATGGCGGGCAGGCTGTCGTTGCGCCGCACGCCCCAGGAACGGCGCGATGTCCCGCTGCGCGGCTACAAGCTCGCCTACCCGATGCTCTCCGCCGACGGCACCGAGGCCGGGTTCACCGGGGTGTCGCTCGGCCGCACGCACGCCTACCGGGTGACAGCCGAGGCGAAGTGCGGGCAGAGCAGCCGTCACCAGAGCCCGTCCCGCCTGTGCGACTGCGGGTTCTACTGCTTCCACGAACTCGCCGACGCCCGCGCACTGGCCTGCGATCCGCAGTACCAGCAGAGCGTGCTGCTGGAGGTGGACGCCGCGGGGCGCTACTTCCTGTACGAGCGGGGCGTGCGGTACTCGAAGCAGACGGTGACGGCCGTGCACGCCGGGTTGTGCGCGTGCGGGTGGCCGGCGCAGGTGTTCGTGGCGACCGGCACCGGGGTCGTGGGGTGGCGCAAGCTGCTGCCGGTGTGCTCGACGTGCGCGGGCAACCGCCCGCCGCTCACGCTGGAGCACTTCAGCCGCCTGGCCGGGGTGCCGGTGCACCGGGACGACCGGGCGGTCGCCTTCACGACCGGCGCGACGACGTCGGCGCCGGAGCTGGTGCCGCTGCTGTCGGCGGAGGTCGCGCTGCTGCACGCGCGGCTCGACGAGCTGCAGACCCAGCTGGACAAGCTCACGAAGGGCAGTTGAGCCGCAGCCCGGGGCGGGTGGCTCCGAACGGCCGCCCCGCGCCGGTGCTCGGAAATGACCACCCCGGGCGATGGCTCGCGCGTGGCGGCGCGGCGCCCGCGTGGTTGAGCCGCAACCGAGTGGGTGACCCCGGAAAGGCCACCCCCCGGGCGAAGGGCTTGCGCACTGTCCCGGGCCGTCACTGCGGCGCGGCACCGGCGTAGTCGAGCCGCAAACCGAGTGGGTGAACCCGGAAAAGGCCACCCTCGGCGAGGAGCTCACACCGTCCAACGCCGCCCGACGCGCACGCAGTCGAGCCGCGACCCAGGCCAGGTGGCTCCGGGACAGCACCCCAGGCGGGTGGCTCCGGAACGGCCGCCCCGCGCCGGTGCTCGGAAATGGCCACCCCGGGCGGGTGGTTTGCGCGTGGCCGTCACCGCGGCGCGGCGCCCGCGTAGTTGAGCCGCAGGCCGGGGCGTGGCCAGTCCGCGGCCCAGAGCTTGCCGGTGCCGGACGCGGTGATGTACGCCGTCCTCAGGTCGGGGCCGCCGAAGCAGATGTTCGTCACGAATGGGTCCGGCTCCGGTGGGCGCACCACGTCCAGCAGCTCACCCGACGGGCTGAGCACGCTGATCCCGCCCGTCATGATCGTCGCCACGCAGATGTTGCCCGCCGAATCCACCGCGAGCGAGTCCAGCAATTGGTAGCCGCCGAAGCCATGCAGCAGCGTGGCGCCCGACGGGCCGCGCGCCCCACCCGCCGGACCGCGCACCCCACCCGCCAGGCCGCGCACCCCACCCCGCGCACGCGAGATCCGGCCCGGCCCGTCCACATCCCAGAACCACACCCGGCCGGTCACGGTCTCCGCCGCGTACACCCGCGAACCGTCCGGTGACAGGCCCACCCCGTTGAGCCCGGTGAAGCCATACGCGATCTCCTCGACCAGCGAGCCGTCCGCCCGCGCGTAGTACAGCCCGCCGCGGTCGCTGTCCCGCTCCCGCTGTTTGCCCAGGTCGGTGAAGTAGAACCCGCCGTGCGCGTCGAACACCAGGTCGTTCGGCCCGCGCAACGGCCTGCCGTCCACCGACTTGTACAGCACCGTCACCGAGCCGTCCCAGGACACGCGCTGGATGCTCCCGCCGCGGTAGTCCGGCGGCTGACCGCCGGGCATCGTCAGCCCGTCGCGCCGGTGCCAGGTGAAGCCGCCGTTGTTGCAGACATAGATCACCCCGTCCGGCCCGATCGCC
Organism: Amycolatopsis sp. NPDC006131; assembly: GCF_040614175.1. NCBI lineage: Bacteria > Bacillati > Actinomycetota > Actinomycetes > Pseudonocardiales > Pseudonocardiaceae > Amycolatopsis > Amycolatopsis sp. NPDC006131. The sequence continues at coordinate 164,692 of NZ_JBEXTX010000001.1, read as the reverse complement.
GCGCCGTTCGGACCGCCACCGCAGTCGGCGACCACCGTGACCGACCCGTCCGGCCACACCCGCGACACCGTGCCGCGCTCGACCTCCACCACGAGCACCGAACCGTCGTCCAGCGCGACCGGCCCCTCCGGGAACCGCAGCCCGCTCGCGATGTCCTTCACGCCGTCTCCAGGTACTTCGGGTTCGCCACCAGCAACCGGTCCGTCACGTCGGCCCGCACCGCGGCGACCACGTCCGCCACCGCCACGGCGCCCGACCGCACCGCCCGCGCCAGCTCCGCGTGCGTCGCGAACCCCAGCGCCGCGAGCCGGTCCACGTGCCGCCGCTCCTGCCCAGCGCCCAAGCGCAACTCGCGCGACACGATGCCCAGCACGTTCGCCGCCACCCGCGCCTGGAACGACACCCGCCCCTCGGTGCCCGGCATGACGTCGGCCCGCAGGAACTCCGCCACCGCCTCCACCAGCTCCGCCGCGGTCGGCCTGCCGTGCAGGTCCGGCGCCGGATCCGGCACCGCGTCCACCGGGACGGCAGGCGTGCCGAGCGCCGTCAGCAGGTCGTGCTCCTGCTCGCACACCCGCCGCCCGACCGCCGCCAGCTCCACCGACCGGATCCGCCCGCTCAGGTGCCGGTCGGCCTGCCGCAGGCAGAGCACCGCCCACCGGAACGTGCCGAACACCTCCCACCAGTGCACCGCCGCGGGATCCGGGCGGAACCCGGCGACCTCGGCGTACCCGTCGAGCAGCTCCTCCCGCGTGCCGAACCCACCCGCGGGCAGCGGCGAGGAGAACCGCCACGCCTTGACGCACAACCAGCCGAGGTCCTCCAGCGGGTCACCGCGGTGCGCCAGTTCCCAGTCCAGCACCGCGGCGAGCCCGTCCGGGCCGATGATCAGATTGCCGGTGCGGAAGTCGCCGTGCACCACGGTGTCCCCCGCCGGCTCCGGGCGGTGGTCCCGCAACCAGCGCAACCCGATCTCCAGCGACGGCAACGGCTGGTCCAGCTCGTCGTACAACTCCACCAGCGACTCCAGCGGGTCCGCCGAGGGCAGCCCGGGCACGTCCGGCATGGCGTGGATGCGCGCCGCGACCCGCCCCAGCTCCGCGGCGAGCTTCGGCCGCACGTCCGCGAACTCCGGGTCCCGCAGCAACCGCCGGGGGATCGTCTCGCCGTCGACGTGCTCGGTGATCAGGTACGGCGAGCCGAGCACGTCCGGCCCGTGATCCACCAGCCGAGGCACCGGCACCCCGGCCTCGCGCGCGGCCCGGATCAACGCCGCCTCCCGCGCCATCTCCGCCGGGCGGCACTCTCCCGGCGGGTCCCGCCGCAGCACCAGCCGCCCGCCCGGCTCGGCGGTGAACGCCCAGGTCTCCCGGCTCGCCCCGCCGCTCAGCCGCCGCAGCCCGGTGATCTCCGCGCCCAGCCGCCGCCCGAGCGCCTCCGCCAGCTCGCTCATCGCTTGTCCGGCCCCGCGAACCCGAACAGGTAGCCGGCGATCTTGCGCATCTGGATCTCCTCGGCGCCCTCGGTGATCCGATAGCGGCGGTGGTGCCGGTAGATGTGCTCGAACGGGGTGTGCCGCGTGTAGCCGAGCCCGCCGTGCACCTGCATCGCGCGGTCGGCCGCGTCGCACACCAGCCGGTTGGCGCGGTAGTTGCACATCGACACCTTGTCGCTGATCAGCATGTGGTCGGTGCGGTCGAGCTCCCACGCCGTCTTGCGCACGAGGGTGCGCACCAGCTCGGCCTCGGTCTGCAGCTCGACCAGCGGCCACTGGATGGCCTGCCGTTCGGCGAGCGGGCGGCCGAACGTCCGCCGTTCCCGCGCGTACGCCACGCTGCGGTCGATGCAGTACTGCGCCGCGCCGACGCCGGAGGCGGCTTGCCGGATCCGGTTCTCGTGCACGAAGTGCTGTGCCAGCGCGAGTCCCTTGCCCACCTCGCCAAACACCGCGGCGGCGGGCACGCGGACGCCGGACAGCGTGACCTCGGCGTGGTCGGTGGGCATGTTGAACGTCCACCAGTGGAAATCGACGGAGAACCCGGGCGTGTCGGTGGGCACGATGAACGCGGTGATGCCGCGAGGATCGCCGCCGTCGCCGGAGGTGCGAGCGAAGATCACGTCGTGGGTCGCCGAGTGCAGGCCGGAGTTGAACCGCTTGGCGCCGTTGAGGATCCAGCCGTCGCCGTCCGGCACCGCGGTGGTCTCCAGCCAGGTCGCGTCGCTGCCGTGGTCCGGCTCGGTCAGTCCGAACGCGACCCGTTTGCGGCCGGTGATCATGTCCTCGACGAACTCGCTCTGCTGCTCCGGCGTGCCCGCGGCGAGGAACATGTGCACGAACGGGAAGTTGCCGACGACCGATGACTCGTTCTGCAGGTCGTTGTGGAGGCCGAGGCCCTTCGCGGCGAGGTGCTCGCGGATCACGGCCATGTCGAGGTTGCTGCCGTCGCTGCCGCCGACGGACTTCGGCAGCCCGTACCGGAGCCAGCCCGCGCGGTCGGCGCGCCGGAACATCTCCCTCAGCAGCTCCTCCCATTCGCGGCGCGGGGTGCCGCCCGCCTCGAAGTCGGTGCGGGCGAACTCACGGCGGTGGTCGAAGAAGCGCTCGTTGTCGTCTTCCCGTTGCAGCGGCCAGATCTCGTCTTCGAGAAACCGGTCCAGGTCGGCGAGCAGCTGCCGCAACGCCGCGGGCAACTCGAAGTCCATGGGGCAACTCCTTGCGTGGCGGGGGAAAACTGGGGCACTATCCGCGGATGACCAACCCGTTCGACCTCACCGGGCACGCATCCGTCATCACCGGCGGCAATTCGGGGATCGGCCTCGCGATGGCCGGCGCACTCGCCGCCGCCGGGGCCGACGTCGCGATCTGGGGCACCAACACCGAGCGCAACGAGGAAGCCGTCGCCGAGCTGTCCCGGCACGGCACCAAGGTCCTCGCCGTGCGCTGCGACGTCGGCGACGAGGACCAGGTGGAGTCCGCGATGACGCGCAGCGTGGAGGCGCTGGGGCGCCTGGATTCCTGCTTCGTCAACGCCGGTGTCGGCGGGGTCGGCAGCCGGTTCACCGAGACGTCGCTGGCGGAGTTCCGCCGCGTCACCCGCGTCGACCTGGACGGCGCGTTCCTGACCCTGCGCGCCGCGGCAAGGGTGATGCTGGCGCAGGGCACCGGCGGGAGCCTGGTCGGCACGTCGAGCGTCGCGGCGGTGCAGGGCCAGCCACGCGGGCAGGCGTACGCGGCGAGCAAGGCCGGGCTCACCGCGATGATCAAGTCGATCGCGGTCGAGCTGGCCCGGCACGGCATCCGCGCCAACGCGGTCCTGCCCGGCTGGGTGCACACGCCGCTGGCGGCCCCGGCGCTCGACTCGGAAGGGTTCCAGCGCCGGGTGCTGCCACGGATGCCGGTCGGCCGCTGGGGCAAACCCGACGACTTCGGCGCGCTCGCCGTGTACCTGGCGAGCCCGGCCAGCGCGTTCCACACCGCCGACACGATCACCGTCGACGGCGGCTACCTCAGCTTCTGACCGGGCCACCGGCTCACGGGGTCCCGGGGAAGGGCGGGACCCCGTCCGGGTAGTCGGTGCTGACGCGGCCGGGGAAGTCCGGCGCGCGCTTCTCCAGGAACGCCATCACGCCCTCCATCGCGTCCTTGCCCGCACCGAGCTGCAGCAGCGCGCTGGAGTCCGCGCGGTGGGCGTCCCACGGCGTCGGCGATCCGAGCATGCCCCACAGCAGCTGCCGGGACACCGCGACCGACACCGCCGACGTGTTGTCCGCGACCTCACGGGCGATCGCCGTCGCCGCGGGGATCAGCTCGTCCGGCGGCACGACCCGCGAGACCAGCCCGCCCGCGCGGGCCTCGGCGGCGTCGAACACCCGCCCGGTCGCGACCCACTCCATCGCCTGCGAGATGCCGACGACCCGCGGCAGGAACCACGACGACGCGGCCTCCAGCAGGATCCCGCGCCGCGCGAACACGAACCCGAACTTGGCGTTCTCACTGGCGATCCGGATGTCCATCGGCAGCGACATGGTCACGCCGACGCCGACCGCGGGCCCGTTGAACGCGCCGATGACGACCTTCTTGCACGCCGCGATCCGCAGCGCCACCGCGCCGCCGGCGTCGCGCGGCACGCCGTCGATCTCGCCGAACCCCTTCACGTCGCCGATCGCGTTCTTGTCGAACGTGCCCGCGCCGCGTTCGAGGTCCGCGCCCGCGCAGAACCCGCGCCCGGCGCCGGTCACCACGACCACCCGTACCGAGTCGTCGGCGTCCACCTCGTCGAACGCCGCGACCAGCTCGTGCGCCATCTCCAGCGTGAACGCGTTCAGCCGCGCCGGCCGGTTCAGCGTGATCGTGGCGATCCCGTCGGAGACCTCGTAGGTGATTTCGTCGTAGCTCACCGCACCGCCCATCGTCCCGTGTATTCCGCTTCCGTCTTGGTGAGGAACGCCTCGAACGCGGCGGGCGCGTCCTCGGTCGCGAAGTTCACCGTCTGCGCCCGCGCCTCGCCCTCCAAGGCTTCGCGCAGGGTCCGGCTCGCGCCCTCTTCGAGCAGCCGCTTGCTCAGCGCCAGCGCGACCGGCGGCGCCGCGGCCAGCTCGGCGGTCAGATCGTCCACAAAGGAATCCAGCTCGGCGGCCGTCTTGATCCAGGTGACCAGACCGAGGTCGTGTGCCTCGGCCGCGCCGATCATCTCGGCGCGCAGCGCGAGCCGTTTCGCCTGCTGCAGCCCGACGAGCCGGGGCAGCAGCCACGAGCCGCCGAAGTCCAGCGACAGCCCACGCCTGGCGAAGATCTGACTGAACCGCGCCCGCTCGGTGGCCACCACGAGGTCGCAGCCGAGCGCGAGGTTCCAGCCCGCGCCGACCGCGACGCCGTCGACCTTCGCGATCGTCGGCTTGGAGATCTCGTTCAGGGCCAGCGCGACGTCGTTGACCCGGTGCATCCGCGTCAGCGGGTGGTCCTTCCGAGCCGCGGACAGGTCGGCGCCGGCGCAGAAGTCGCCGCCCGCGCCGGTGACGACGACCACGCGCACGTCGTCGTCCCGTTCGGCGTCGCGGAACGCGTCGTACAACCCGTCCCACATCGGCTGGTCGATCGCGTTCTTGCGGTGCGGCCGGTTAAGGGTCACGGTCAGCACCGCGCCCGCCCGGTCGAGCAGCACCGGCTGGTCCGTCACTGAGCACCGTCCAGTCGCCCGGCGAGGCGAGCCAGCTGCGCGTCGTGGCCGCCGAACAACAGCTCGCTGCTCTTGGCCCGCTTGTAGTAGAGGTGCGCGTCGTGCTCCCACGTGTAGCCGATGCCGCCGTGCAGCTGCAGGCCGGACGCCGCCGCCGCGAAGTAGGCCGGCCCGGTGAACACCTGCGTGGTGGCCGCGGCCAGCGGCAGCGCCTCCCGGTCGTGGTCCGCGGCCCACGCGGCGTGCCGCAGCAGGGATTCCGCGCGTTCGCTGGTGCTGTAGAGGTCCGCGCAGGCGTGCTTGACCGCCTGGTACGAGCCGATCGCGCGGCCGAACTGCACCCGCACCTTCGCGTACTCGACCGTGGTTTCCAGCACCTTCGCGATGCCGCCGACCTGCTCGGCGGTCAGCGCCACGGACGCGAGGTCCCGCACCTCCTCCAGCACGGCGGCCGGGTCCGCGGTGTCCAGCCTGCGGGCCGGGGTCGCGGCGAACTCCAGCTTCGCCTGCCCGCGCGTGGGGTCCAAAGTGGTCAGTGTCGTCCGCTGCGCGTCCTCGGCCACGAACCACCCGTCGGCGGTGTAGACCACGAAGACGTCGGCGACGTCACCGGAGATGACGAACGGCGCATGCCCGTCGAGCACCCAGCCGCCGTCGCGTTCGGTGGCGCTCACCGGGGCGGGCCCCCACTCCGGCGAAACCGCCAGCGCGCCGATCTTCTCCCCCGCCGCCAGCGCGGGCAGCACCTCGGTGTCCCCCAGCGCCACCAGCGCGTCGACCGCCAGCACCGCGGAGGCGAAGAACGGCACCGGCGCGAGCGCGCGGCCCAGCTCTTCGAGCACCACGGCCCGTTCCACGTGACCCGCGCCCGCGCCGCCGAGCTCCTCGGGCACGACGAGCCCGGTCAGGCCGAGCTCCGCCAGGTGCCGCCACAGCGCGGCGTCGTAACGGTCGTCACCGTCCACGACGGACCGGACGTGGTTGTGGTCGGCGAGCAGTTTGCGCACCGTCGACCGCAGTTGCTGCTGTTCGGTGTCGAGCACCAGCTGCACGATCCCTCTCCTCTCAGGCGGGTCGCTGCGTGCCCACCCGCAGCTCGCGGAAGGGCACGTCGCGGTCGACGACGGGTTCGCGGGGCAGTCCGAGGATCCGGTCCCCGATGATGGTGCGCTGGATCTGGTCGGTGCCGCCGGCGATGCTCGACGACGGCGTCTGGTTGATCGCCAGCGCCAGTTCCTCGCCTGCCGGGTCGCCCGGTTCCCACGCCGTCGCGCGCGGCCCGGCGATCAGCCCGGCGACGGCGACGGCCTGCTGCTGCAGCTGGGCGCCGGCGAGCTTGGCGACCGACCCGCGCGCGCCCGGCGGCGACCCGGCCTCGGCCTCTTGCCGCAGCCGCACGTTGAACAGGGCCAGCGCCCGTTCCGCCGCGTAGAGCTTCGCGAGTTCGGCGCGCACCACGGGATCGGCGTCGCGGCCGTAACGGCGGGCGGTCTCGGCGAGGTTCGCGTGCGCCAGCGGGTCGTGCCGCTTGCGCACGAACCCGCCAATCGACACGCGCTCGTGGCCGAGCATGGTGACCGCGGCGAGCCAGCCCTGGCCGACCTGGCCGAGCACCGCGTCCGCGGGCAGGCGCAGGTTCTCGAAGTACACCTCGTTGAACGGCGCCCGCCCGGTCATGTCCTTCAGCGGCCGCACGGTGACCGCCGGGGCGTGCATGTCGATGAGGAACATGGTCAGGCCCTGGTGCTTGGGCACGTCCGGGTCGGTGCGGGCGAGCAGCGCGCCGAAGTCGGCCAGGTGCGCGACCGTCGTCCACACCTTCTGCCCGTTGATCACCCACTGGTCCCCGTCGCGCACCGCGCGGGTCTGCAGGCTCGCGACGTCGGACCCGGCGCCCGGTTCGGAGAACAGCTGGCACCAGATCTCGTCGCCACGCAGCAGCGGCGGGATGTAGCGCGCCTTCTGCTCCGGCGTGCCCAGGTCGAGGATCGTCGGCCCGCACATGCCCATGCCGATCCGGAACACCGAGTTGGGCAGGTCGTAGCGGGCCGACTCCTGGTCGAAGACCTGCTGCTCGGCCGCGGTGAGGCCCTGCCCGCCGAACTCCTTCGGCCAGGTGATTCCGGCCAGCCCGGCGTCGTACAACGCGGCCTGGAACCGCTTGGCGGTCGCCAGCTCCTCGTCGCCCGGCACGTTCTCGGCGAGCCAGGCGCGGACCTTCTCGCGGAACTCGGTCATGCGATCAGCTCCAGGATCGTGGCGTTGGCCTGCCCGCCGCCCTCGCACATGGTCTGCAGGCCGTAGCGGATGCCCGTGGCGCGCATGTGGTGCACGAGGGTGGTCATGATGCGCGCGCCGCTCGCGCCGAGCGGGTGGCCGAGCGCGATCGCGCCGCCGTGCGGGTTGAGGGTCTTGGCGTCCGCGCCGGTCTCGGCCAGCCAGGCCATCGGCACCGGGGCGAACGCCTCGTTGACCTCGAACACGCCGATGTCGGAGATCGACAACCCGCTGCGCTGCAGGGCTTTCCGCGTGGCCGGGATGGGCGCGGTCAGCATGATCACCGGATCGTCGCCGGCGAGCACGGCGGTGTGCACGCGCGCGATCGGCCGCAGGCCGAGCTCGGCGGCCTTCTCGCTGGTCGTCATCAGCAGGGCGGCGGCGCCGTCGCTGATCTGCGAGCTGTTGCCCGCGGTGATGACGCCGTCCTCGCGGAACGCGGGCTTGAGCCCGGCCAGCTTCTCCAGCGACCCGCCCCGCCGCACGCCCTCGTCCGCGGTGACGTCCGCGACCGGCAGCAGCTGCTCGTCGAACGCGCCCGCGTCCTGCGCGGCGGCGGCCTTTTCGTGCGAGGCGAGGGAGAACTCGTCGACCTGGGTGCGGCTGAAGCCCCACCGCTCGACGATCATCTCCGCGCCGATGCCCTGGTTGGGCCGCACCCCGCCGTAGCGGGCCAGCACCTGGTCGCCCAGCGGGTTCTTGCCCTGCGCCGAGAAACCCATCGGCACCCGGCTCATCGACTCGACGCCACCGGCCACCACCACGTCGTAGTGGCCCGCGATCAGCCCGGCGGCGGCGAAGTGCACGCTCTGCTGCGACGAGCCGCACTGCCGGTCGACGGTCACGCCGGTCACGCTCTCCGGCCAGCCCGCCGCCAGCACGGCGTTGCGGCCGACGTCGCCGGTCTGCTCACCGGCCTGGCTCACGCACCCCCACACGACGTCGTCGACGGCGGCCGGGTCGATCCCGGCCCGCTCGGCGAGGCCGCGCAGCACGTGCGCCGACAGGTCCACCGGGTGCACGCCGGACAGGCCGCCCTCACGCTTGCCCACGGGGGTGCGCACCGCTTCCACGATCACCGCGTCTCGCACGGCTCCTCCTCCTACTTGGCCGCGGCCGGAGCCGCGTAACGTTCCTTGAGCCGCCGCTTCACCAATTTGCCGGTGGGCGTGCGGGGAAGTTCGTCGACGAAGTCCACGCTGCGCGGTGCCTTGTAGTGGGCGATCCGCTCGCGGACGTAGGCCAGCAGCTCGGCTTCGAGCTCCGGGCCGGGCGTGACGCCGGGCGCGGGCTGGACGACGGCCTTGACCGCCTCCCCCATCTCCTCGTCCGGCACGCCGATCACGCCGACGTCGAACACCGCCGGGTGCAGGGCGAGCGCGTCCTCGACCTCCTGCGGGTAGATGTTCACCCCGCCGGAGATGATCATGAACGCCTTGCGGTCGGTCAGGTAGAGGAAGCCGTCCTCGTCGAGGTAGCCGACGTCGCCGGTGGTCGTCCAGGTCTCGTGCTCGGGGTGCTGCGCCTCGCGGGTCTTGTCCGGGTCGTTGTGGTAGGTGAACGGGACCTCGTCGCGTTCGAAGTAGACGGTGCCGACCTCGCCCGTCGGCAGCTCCTTGCCCGCGTCGTCGCAGATGTGCGCGACCCCGACCACCGCACGGCCCACCGAGCCGGGCTTGGCGAGCCACTGCTCGCTGTCGATGAACGTCATCCCGGCGCCCTCGGTGGACGCGTAGTACTCGTAGAGGACCGGCCCCCACCAGCCGATCATCGCCTGCTTGACCTCGACCGGGCAGGGCGCGGCGGCGTGCACAGCGACCCGGTGGCTGGACAGGTCGTAGCGGCCGCGCACCTCCTCCGGCAGCTTGAGCATCCGCACGAACATCGTCGGCACCCACTGGCTGTGCGTGACGCGGTAGGTCTCGATCGCGCGCAACGCGGCCTCGGCGTCGAAGCGCTCCAACATCACCACGGTGCCGCCGAGGCGCTGCGCGGTCGCGCCGAACCGCAGCGGCGCGGCGTGGTACACCGGCGCCGGGGACAGGTACACCGTGTCCGGGCCGAAGCCGTACATGTGCTGCAGCACGGGGGTGAGCACGTCGCCGGGCTCGTCCACCTGGCGGTCGGGCAGGTCGACCTTGATGCCCTTCGGACGGCCCGTGGTGCCGGACGAGTAGAGCATGTCGGCGCCCGCGGGCTGGTCCGCCGGCCGCTCGGGCGAGCCGATGGCGAGGAACTCGTCGAAGTCGCGGTAGCCGTCGGCCGCGCCGCCGTAGACCAGCTTGACCGGGACGTCCGGGAGCAGCTCGGCCACCGCGGTGGCGAGCGGGCCGAGCGCGGCGGAGACGACCAGTGCCTTCGCGCCGGAGTCGGTGACGATGTAGGCGACCTCGGCGGGCGACAGGTGGCTGTTCACCGCGGCCACGTAGCGGCCGGAGCGCATGGCGGCCCAGTAAACCTCGTAGGCGCGGACCGAGTTGTCGCTGAGCAGGGCGACGGTGTCGCCCACGCCGAGTCCGGCGCTGGTCAGGGCGTCGGCGAGGCGGGTGGACCGCTCGTCGAGCTCGCCGTAGGTCAGCCGCTCCCCCGAGCCCGCCATGATCACGGCCGGTTTGTCGGGGTCGGTGTCGGCGTGGGTACCCGGGTACATGCGGCTCCTCCTCGAACCGTTGAACTCCCCTGCGAGAGTGCAAGGATTCGGCGTAACAGTCAACACCGACTGTTATCGGGTTATGGTGATCGGCGTGGTGACCGAAACCCGGACCCGGCAGGACCGCGCAGCGAGCACGCGCACGTTGATCCTGGACTCGGCCGTCGAGTGCCTGGTCGAACTCGGCTACGCGGGCGCGTCCACTTTGGCCATCCAGGCCAAGGCGGGGGTGTCGCGTGGCCGCCTGCTGCACCACTTCCCGTCGCGGGACGAACTGCTGGTCGCGGCGACGCAGCACCTCACCGCGACCCGGCTCGCGCAGATCGAGGACCAGGTCGCGGAGCAGCTGGCCGGCGAACCGGAGGGGCCGCGGCGGGTCGAGCGGTGCATCGAGCTGCTGTGGACGACCTTCCACGAGCCCGTGTTCTGGGCGGCCGTCGAGCTGTGGACCGCGGCGCGCACGAACGAGGCGCTGGCCGCGGCGCTGCGACCGGAGGAGCGGGCGCTGCGTGACGCGATCCGCCGGGTCGGCGACCGGATCTGGGGCCCGGCCGTGTGCACGCACCCGAACTACCCGGAGCTGCGGGAACTGTTGTTCACGAGCATGCGCGGCGCGGCACTGCCCTACACGTTCGAACGGCGGCGGCAGCCGTCGAACGACCCGCACGTCGCGCTGTGGAAGTCGCTGGCGCACCGGCTGCTCTTCGCTGACGGTCAGTGTTGACTGTTTCCCTCGGCGCACGGTAGAAACGCGGTTACCCTGACCCACCGGATCGCCGAGGTTGCCGATGTCCGGAGCTGTCGAAGTGCCCCGCCTCCTCGGGCGCGGGATGACCATGGGCGACCAGCTCGCCCGCCACGCACGCAAGCAGGGCGACGAGCCCGCCTTCTCGTTCGAGGGCACCACCCTCACCTACCGCCGGTTCGACCAGCGTGTGAGCCGGCTGGCGAACGCGCTGCGGGACCGGGGCGTGCACTACGGCGACCGGGTCGTGGTGCTCGGCCTGAACACGCTGGAAGTGCTCGAGGTCTACTTCGCGTCGACGCGCCTCGGCGCGATCTGCGTGCCGGTGAACTTCCGGCTCGTGGCCGACGAGATCGCCTACGTGCTGAGCGACAGCGGGGCGCGCGCCAGCGTGGTGCACGCCCCGCTCGCCCCGGCGCTGGCCAAGGCACGCGAGCAGGTCGACGAGCCGGGCCCGTGCCTGGTGTTCGGCGGCGCGTTCGACGGCATGGAGGACTACGAGGAGGCGCTGGCCGCGGCGTCGCCGGAGTTCGACGAGATCGCGGTGGACGAGCAGGACGCCGCGTTCATCATGTACACCTCGGGCACCACCGGGCGGCCGAAGGGCGCGGTGCTCACGCACCACAACCTGCTCATGCACGCCTTCAGCAACATGGCCTCGCTGGACACCGGGCCGGGCGACAAGGTGTGGCTGGCCGCGGCGCCGCTGTTCCACATCGCCGGGCTGTCCGGGATGCTGCCGAACCTGCTGCTCGGCGGGCGGACGGTGCTGCTGCCGAGCGGCCGGTTCGACCCGGTGGCCGTGGTGGACCTGATGGAGCGCGAGCGGGTGTCGTCGGTGTTCCTGGTGCCGGCGCAGTGGCAGGCGATCGTGAACGTGCCGGACATCGCTGCGCGGGACTTGTCGTCGCTGTCGAAGATCTCGTGGGGCGCGGCGCCCGCGTCGACGACGTTGCTGCGCACGATGATCGACACGTTCCCGCAGGCGGAGGTGACGACGGCGTTCGGGCAGACCGAGTGCAGCCCGGTGACCACGTTGTTGCGCGGGGAGGACTCGATCCGCAAGATCGGTTCGGTCGGCACGCCGATGCTCAACGTCGAGGTGCGCGTGGTGGACGACGACATGAACGACGTCGAGCCCGGTGAGGTAGGCGAGATCGTCTACCGCAGCCCGATGGTGATGAAGGAGTACTGGAACAAGCCGGCCGAGACGGCGGAGGCCTTCCGCGGCGGCTGGTTCCACTCCGGGGACCTGGTGCGGCAGGACGAGGACGGCTACTACTTCGTGGTGGACCGCAAGAAGGACATGATCATCTCCGGTGGCGAGAACATCTACTGCGCCGAGGTGGAGAACGTGCTGGCGGCGCACCCGAAGATCGGCGAGGTCGCGTTGATCGGCGTGCCGGACGAGAAGTGGGGCGAGACGCCGCTGGCGGTGATCTCACCGCGTTCGCCCGGCGATGCGCCCACGGCGGCGGAGCTGGAGGAGTGGTGCCTCGACCGGCTGGCGCGGTACAAGCGGCCGCGGAAGATCGCGGTGGTGCCCGCGCTGCCCCGGAACCCGAGCGGCAAGGTGCTGAAGACGCAGCTGCGCGCCGACCGGGCGGCCGGGAAGCTCCCGATCGAGGAGGCCTGACCGCCGGTTCTCGACGCGCGACGGGCCGCGGCGGCCGGGGAGCTGCGGCTTGGCCGCCGACCGAGGAACCTGACCTCCGGTCAGGGCCACCACCCGCGACGGGCCCGGCGGCCGGCAAGTTGCCGATGAAGGAAGCCTGGCCGCGAGCCGAGCAGCCCACCGCCGGTCGGTGCCTTCACCACGCGCGACGAGCCGGGGCGACCGGGAACCGGCCGACCACAGACGCCTAGCCAGCCGCCGAGGAACCCAGCCGTCCGTCACGGCCACCACCCGCGACGGGCCGGAGCGGGCAGCAAGTTGGCCGACGGAGGAAGCCTGACCGCCAGGCGGGGCCTTGACCACGCGCGACGAGCCGGGGCGACCGGGAACCGGCCGACCACGAGACCTAGCCAGCCGCCGAGGAACGCGGCCGTCGGTCACGGCAACCACCCGCGACGGGCCGGAGCGGGCAGCAAGTTGGCCGACGGAGGAAGCCTGACCGCCAGGCGGGGCCTTGACCATGCACGACGGGCCGGGGCGACCGGGAACCGGCCGACCACAGACGCCTAGCCAGCCGCCGAGGAACCCAGCCGTCCGTCACGGCCACCACCCGCGACGGGCGACCGATCGCGGCGGCCTGGCCGTCGACCGAGAAACTCAGCCGCCGGTCAGGGCCTTCACCACGCGCGACGGGCTGGGGCGGCCGAGCTGCTGCGCCATCCAGGCGCTCGTCCGCACCAGCGCGTCCAGGTCCACGCCGTGCTCGATGCCCAAGCCGTCGAGCATCCACACCAGGTCCTCGGTCGCCAGGTTGCCGGTGGCCGCCTTCGCGTACGGGCACCCGCCGAGGCCGCCCGCCGAGGAGTCCACTGTGGTCACTCCGGCCCTGAGCGCGGCCAGCGTGTTCGACAGCGCCTGGCCGTAGGTGTCGTGGAAGTGCACGGCGAGCTTGGTGACGTCGCCGAACGCGCCGACGACCGCCTCGACGTGCCCCGGGCTGGCGACACCGATCGTGTCGCCCAGGGAGAGCTGGAAGCAGCCCATGTCGAGCAGCCTGCGGCCGGCGTTCGCGACCTGCTCGACGGGCACGGCGCCCTCCCACGGGTCGCCGAAGCACATCGAGAGGTAGGCGCGCACCTCGAGCCCTTCGTGCCGGGCCCGCCGCACGACCGGCTCGAACATCGCGAACTGCTCGTCGTAGGAGCGGTTGAGGTTCTTGCGCGCGAAGGTCTCGGTGGCGCTGCCGAAGATGGCGATCGACTCCACACCCAGAGCGAGCGCCCGGTCGAGTCCGCGCTCGTTGGGCACCAGCACGGGGTACTTCACGCCCGGGCGCCGGTCGAGCTTGGCGAGGAGGTCATCGGCGTCGGCGAGCTGCGGAACCCACTTCGGGTGGACGAAACTGGTCGCTTCGAGGGTCGTCAGACCCGCCCCGGCGAGCCGCCGGAGGAACTCGAGCTTCGTCTCCAGGCCGACGACCGTCTGCTCGTTCTGCAGCCCGTCACGCGGGCCGACCTCCCAGATCGTCACCCGCTCCGGCAGGTCCCCGCTGGACGCCTCCCGCTGGGGCAGCCCCAGCTCACGCACACTCACCACGACTCCAGGTTAACGCTGACTAACGCAGCCGTCCAGTGGGCCCCACCCCACCCGTGCTGGGTGGTCATCCCGGAGCCTGCCGTCCGGCGAGGACTCTTTGATCTTTAGAGCCGCGCTGACGCGCGGGAAAAGCGCCTTACGGCGCTCGAGAGGTCACCTTCCGACCACCCCCGCCCCCGATGCCTGATTGTGTTTCAGTCGCCGAGCAGGCTTGTCAAGGCGGGAAAGCGTGCCTTGACAACCCTGGTCGGCGACTAAAGATCGGCTGTGGATCGGGGGCGGGGGAGGTCTGGTTGGGGTGGTCGGTGGCGTTGCGTTGCCGGGTCGCTATTGACGAACCGTCTAATCGCTGGACAGCTCGTATAAGATGGGTCCATGCTCGATCTCGAAGCCATCAGGAGCGCCGCCAAGCGGATCGACGGTGTCGCTCATCGGACTCCTGTCCTGACGTCCTCCACCCTCGACCGGCGGACCGGCACCACCGCGTTCCTCAAGGCCGAGAACTTCCAGCGCATCGGCGCCTTCAAGTTCCGCGGCGCCTACCACGCGATCTCCCACCTGACGCCCGAGCAGCTCGGCAAGGGCGTGGCGGCCTACTCGTCCGGTAATCACGCCCAGGCGGTCGCCCTCGCGGCCAAACTGGCCGGCAGCAAGGCCGTCATCCTGATGCCCGAGGACACCCCGTCGTCCAAGATGGACGCCACCCGCGGCTACGGCGCCGAGGTCCTGACCTACGACCGCTACACCGGCGACCGCGTCGCGATGGGCAACCAGCTCGCCGAGGAGCGGGGCCTGACCCTCATCCCGCCCTACGAGCACCCGCACATCATGGCTGGTCAGGGCACCGCCGCGCTGGAACTCCTCGACGAGACCGGCGAGCTGGACACCCTCATCGCCCCGATCGGCGGCGGCGGGCTGATGGCCGGCAGCGCCACCGCGGCCAAGGGCCTGCACCCCGGCATCCGGGTGGTCGGCGTCGAGCCCGAGCAGGCCGACGACACCCGCCAGTCCCTCCAGCGGGGCGAACGCGTCCGGATCCCCGTCGCGCGCACCATCGCCGACGGGCTCGCCGCCGACACCCCCGGCGAGCTGACCTTCTCCGTCAACCAGCGCCTGGTCGACGACATCGTCCTGGTCAGCGACGACGAGATCCGCGAGGCGATGCGGTTCGCGTTCGAGCGACTCAAGATCGTGCTCGAACCCAGTGGCGCCACCTCCCTCGCGGGGCTGCTCAAAGGCGGCTTCACCGGCCGGGTCGGCGTCATCCTCTCCGGGGGCAACATCGGCGTCGAGCGCTTCCGCGAACTCCTCGGCTGAACGAGACAGCCGGGTGCCGCCCCCGACGGACGGCACCCGGCCCGCTCACGGCGTCGCCAGCGCCTCCGTCGGCGATAGCCGCGACGCGCGGATCGCCGGGTACAACCCCGCGATCCCGCCGATCACCAGCGTCGCAGCGGCGCCGCCGGCCACCCCCCACAGCGGCACCACCACCGGCCACGACTGGTACACCGCGTAGCCCACCGTCACCAGGCTCCCCAGCACCGCGCCACCGAGCCCCCCGAGCGCGGACAACAACAGCGACTCCGCCAGGAACTGGGTGCGGATCTGCCCGCGCGTCGCACCCAGCGAGCGCCGCAGGCCGATCTCCGCGCGCCGCTCCAGCACCGAGATCACCATCGTGTTCGCCACCCCGACCCCGCCGACGAGCAGCGCCACCGCGCCCAGCCCGAGCAGCAGCCCGGTGAAGGCCTCGCCCGCCGCCTGCTGCGCGGCGAGCGCGTCGGACGGTCGCGACACCTCCACCTCGTTCGGCGCGGCCGGGTTCGCGGTAGCGCCGAGCACCGACTGCACCGCCGGGACCTGCGCGTCCTGCGACCGCGTGTAGATCGTGGTGGGCAGCCCGTCGAACCGCAGCTCGCTCGCCGCCACCTCCCAGCCGACCAGCGCGGCCGAGTCCAGCTCGGGCGCCAGCGGGGCCGGTTCGAGGATCCCGACGACCGTGAACCAGCGCCCGCCTACCAGCACCTGCACGTCCGGTCCGGCGCGCGAGATGCCCAGCCGCTCGGCCGCGGACGAACCGAGCACGACCGCCGGATAACCGCTCGTGGCTTCGTTGAGCCAGGTTCCGCTGCGCACCCGCGCACCGGTCGTCGCCGGGAGGTCCAGCCGGGCCGCGTAGGCGGCGAGCCCGTTGGTCTGCGCCTCGGGGATCTTGTCCGTCCGGTAGACCTTCGCCTCACCGAGCCGCGCGATCGCCGACACCGACTCGACCGGCCCGATCCGCGCGACCATCGCCTCCGCCGTCCCCGGCAGCTGCGCCTCCTCACCGGTCAGCGTGGTGCCCGGTGACACGGTGAGCAGGTTGGTGCCGAGCGCCGCCAGCGTCCGGTCCAGCTCGGCCCGCGACGACGACGAGATCCCGACCACCGCGACCATCGCCGCGATGCCGATCGCGATCCCCAGCGCGGACAGGAACGCACGCGTCGGACGTGTCCGCAGGCCGACCGCGCCGACCTTGACGACGTCCCGCGGCCACATCCGGGCCGGCGACAACGCGGTGGTCATCGCGTCACCTCCTCGACGACCCGGCCGTCCCGCATCCGCACCTGCCGCGGCAGCGACGCCGCGATGTCCCGGTCGTGCGTGATGATCACGACCGTGGTGCCGGATTCGTTCAGCTCCCGCATCAACGTCATCACCCCGGCACCGGACGCCGAGTCGAGCGCGCCGGTCGGCTCGTCGGCGAGCAGCAACGGCGGATCACCCGCGACCGCTCGCGCGATCGCGACCCGCTGCCGTTCCCCGCCGGACAGCTCGTGCGGCTCGTGGTCCATCCGGTGCCCGAGCCCGACCCGCTCCAGCGCGGCCGCCGCCCGGCGCCGCCGCTCCCCCGCGCGCAGGCCCGTGTAGAGCAGGCCGTCGGCGACGTTCTCCAGCGCCGAGGTGCCCGCGGCGAGGTGGAACTGCTGGAACACGAACCCGATCCGCCGCGCCCGCAACGCCGACAGCTTCGCGTCGGACAGCGCCGCGACGTCGTGGCCGTCGATGTGCACGCTGCCCGAGGTGGGCCGGTCGAGCGTGCCGAGCACGTTGAGCATCGTCGACTTGCCCGAGCCGGACGGCCCCACGATCGCGACCAGCTCCCCCGGCTCGATCCGCAACGACACCCCGGCCAGCGCGGTCACGCCCGAATAGCGCTTGGTCACGTCGGTCAGCGAGATCATTTCGGCATCCCAACGACCATGCCCTCGGCGATCCCGTCGCCGGAGATCTCGACCTTGCCCTCGGCGAACAACCCGGTCTTCACCGGCACGTACCGCGTGCTGGCGCCGTCCACGACCTCGACGCCGAACCCGCCTTCGGCCAACGCGACGAGCGCGGCGACCGGCACGGTGAGCACGTTCTCGCGCTTCTCGGCGGTGAAGGTGACGTCGACGGACGCGAGGGCGTAGCTCGCCGCGGCCTGCTGGTCGTCGAACGCGATCTCGACCTCGACCTTGGTCTGCGCCTCCTCCTGCCCGCTCGCCGGCTGGATCACGGTGCTGACGTCGGTGATCTTCCCGGCCAGCTTCCGGTCGTCGGGCAGCGTGACCTGCACAGCGACGCCCTCCTGGGCCAGCCGCTGGTCCGACGGGTCCAGCTCGACCGTGACCGCCTTCGCCGTGCCGGTGTAGGACAGCACCTTCTGCCCCGGCGAGGCGGGCTGCCCGGCGCTCGCGTCGACGGTCTCGACCCGGATCTCGGCGGGCGTGAACACGACCCGCCCCAGCTCCACGACCCCGGTCTCGTCGAGACCGAGGTCTTCCTGCCACTCCCGGACGGCGTCCGCGGTGGCCGAGCTGTACTCGTCGTCGATCGTGAACCCGGTGTAGCCCAGGGCGCTGAGGTTCTCCTCCAGCTGCCGCACGTCGGCGCCCTCGGTGCCCTCGGCGAGCGCCCGGTAGGCAGGCATCGCGCCGTACATCAACGTCACCGGCTTGTCGTCGACGCGGAGAACGGGCTGGCCGCGGCTGATCACGGCGCCGCTGTCCGGCACCGAGGTGAGGGTGCCCGGCAGGCGGTTGGCCAGTGTGGACGAGGCGCCGTAGCCGAGTTCGCCGTCCTCGGTCTGGGTGTCGTCGAGCGTCTGCCGCTGGACCTTCGCCGTGCTCGGCGGCAGCTCCACCGCGGCGGGCGCGGTGCCGTCGTCGCCGCGCGCGAGGACGACGTACCCACCGCCCGCGACGGCCACCACCAGCACGAAGACGACCGCGTACAGCCGCCCGCGTCCGCGAGTTCTCGCGTCGGTCATCCGCGCGCCCCCGCGAGCACTTCCTGGCACTTCTGCGACGCCTGCTCGAAGTCCGGGTCCTGCGACATGCGGCCGTCGATGCGGATGCCCTTCTGGCCGGGCTCGGGGTCGGGGAAGGCTTCGACGCCGTTCTCCCGCATGCAGACCGCGAAGTCACGCGCGGCCTGCTCCATCTTCGGGTCGGACTTGGCGGCGCCGTTCTCCTGCGGGTTGTACTGGCGGCAGGCCTCCTGCGCCTTGTCGACGGTCTCCTTGGGCACCGACCCGTCGAGCTTGAGCGTGATCCGGCCGTCCACCGGATCCTCCATCGGGACGCCGTTCTCCCGCATGCACTGCGCGTATTTGAGCCCCATGTCCCCGTTGCCCATGGTGGGTGTGCTGCCCGCGGTGGTGCTCGCGGCGCCACCCGCGGAAGCCACCCCGGCCCCGCCGTCGCCGTCGGAACCGCACCCGGCGAGTGCCAGTGCGAGGGCCACGGGAACCGCGGCCAGGATTTTGCGCATCAGGATCTCCTTCGCATTCGAGGACGAACGGAGGGGAATGAAACGGGGCGCGGCATTTCCCGGGCGTTTCCGACATCGCTAACGCCGAGGAAACACCGCGCCGGTCACGCTGGACCGGTGCGGGTTCTGGTGGTGGAGGACGAGCCGATGCTCGCCGAGGCGATCGCGGAGTGGCTGCGTGAGGACGCGCACGCGGTCGACGTCGCGCACGACGGCGGCGGCGCGCTGGACCGGCTGGCGGTCAACGACTACGACGTCGTGGTCCTGGACCGGGACCTGCCCGGGGTGCACGGCGACGACGTGTGCCGCGAGCTGGTGTCCTCGTCGTCCCCGACGCGCGTGCTGATGCTGACCGCCGCCGCGGAGGTCACCGACCGGGTCGCCGGGCTGACCATCGGCGCCGACGACTACCTCGCGAAACCGTTCGCGTTCCCGGAACTGGCCGCGCGGATCCTGTCGCTGGGCCGCCGCGCCCGCCCGGCCGCGCCCCCGGTGCTCAGCCGCGCCGGGATCACGCTCGACCCGGCGCGCCACGAGGTCTTCCGCGACGGCCGGTACGTCCCGCTGTCCAAAAAGGAGTTCGCCGTGCTGGCCGAGCTGCTGCGCGCCGACGGCGCGACCGTGTCCGCGGAGTTCCTGCTGGAGAAGGCGTGGGACGAGAACGCGGACCCGTTCACCGGCGCGGTCCGGCTCACGATCCTCAAGCTGCGCCGCAAACTCGGCGACCCGCCGGTGGTCGAGACCGTGACCGGCGTCGGGTACCGGATCCCGTGAGGCGGCCGCGGCGGATCACCCTGCGCGCCCGGCTCACCCTGATCTACGGCGGGCTGTTCCTGGCCGGCGGCGTGGTGCTGCTCGGGGTCACCTACGCGTTGTTCAACTCCCAGGTGGGGCGCGGCACGATCAAACTGCTCACCCGCGTCGGCCCGGTGCCCGGGACGGACACGGTGATTACGACTAACGACCTGAACGACCTGCTCATCGGCTCCGAAGCCGAGCGCGTCGCACGGGAGCAGGCCGCTCTGCTGCGCGAGGCCGCCGCGCATTCCCTGCTGGTGCAGGGCACGATCGCGCTGGTCGTGGTCGGCGCGCTGGCGATCGGCTTCGGCTGGCTGGTCGCGGGCCGGGTGCTGGCGCCGCTGCACGGCGTCACCGGCTCGGCGCGCCGGATCGCGGCGTCGGCCGATCCGCGCCAGCACCGGCGGATCACGCTGCGCGGCCCGGACGACGAGGTCAAGGACCTGGCCGAGGCGTTCAACACGATGGTCGAGCGACTGGACCGCTCGTTCGACGGCCAGCGGCGGTTCGTCGCCAACGCCTCGCACGAGCTGCGCACCCCGCTGACGCTGAACCGGTCGCTGGTCGAGGTCGCGATGCACCGCCGGTCGGCGTCGCCGGACGTCAAGGAGCTGGGCGAGAAGCTGCTGCAGATCAACTCGCGGCACGAACGGCTCATCAGCGGGCTGCTGGTGCTGGCGAAGTCGGAGAACGTCGTGGAGCGGTTCCCGCTCGACCTCGCCAACGTCGTCACGCACGTCGTCGCGCAGACCGCCGACCAGGCGAAAGCCGCGGACGTGACGGTGACCGACGCGCCCGCGGAAGCCCCCACGCTCGGCGACGCGCTGCTGCTCGAACGGCTGGTGCACAACCTCGTGGAGAACGGCATCCGGCACAACGAGCCGGGCGGCTGGGTCCACGTCGGCACGCACACCCGTGGCGACGTGGTCGAGATCGAGGTGAGCAACACCGGGCCGGTGGTGGCCGACGCGGAGATCCCAGCGCTGTTCGAACCGTTCCGCCGCCGCGCCGCGCCGCGGCTGGACTCGGCGAAGGGCGCCGGGCTCGGGCTGTCGATCGTGCGCTCGGTGGCGAGCGCGCACGACGGCGAAGTGACCGCCCGGCCGCGGGACGGCGGCGGGCTCGTGGTCACCGTGCGCCTGCCGGTCCGAGTGTCCACTCAGGACCGGACGAGTTTCGGGATGTCGCGCAGGCCGGCGTCCGGCAGGTAGGCGCGGGCGATCGCGACGCCGATGCGCGGCAGGTCGGCCTCGTCGCGGTAGATCAGGTACATGGGCGCGTACCGGGGGCGGAACTTCGCCTTGAACGCGTGCAGCGAGCGGAAGCCGTAGTACGGCTCGAGCGCCGCGCCGAGCTTGTCCAGCAGCGCGTCGAGGATCCGCGTGTCCCCCTCGGTTCCGGCGCGGGCGAGCGGCGCGCCGGACAGCGACAGGTAACGGGCGCCCTCGTCGCGGAAGACCTGGCAGGCGGAGGCGATCAGGAACTCCACGACGTGCTTGAACCCGTCCGAGCGGCGGCGCATCACGTCCAGCGTCCAGCCCTCGATCTCGCCGTCCCCGGCGTAGACCGGGATCCACGAGGTGACGCCGTGCACGCGCCCGTCGTCGTCGACCGCGAGCCCGACCCGCACGTGCCGGTCCAGCGCCTCGTCCACCCCGCCGAGCGTGAAACCCATCTCCGGCAGGCCCTTGTCACCGACCCACTCCTCGGAGATCGCCCGCACCTGCTGCAGCACCGCGCGCGGCTCGTCGGCGAGGTGGACCAGGCGGAACGTGATGCCCTCCTTGACGGCGCGGTTGAGCGCGCTGCGGGCCGGCTGCCACTGCTTGCCCTTGAACTCCAGGCCGGGCAGGTCGATCAGGGTGTCCTCGGCGACCTGCAGGTACCGCCAGCCCAGCCGCTCGGCGCCGCGGACCGACGGTTCGGTCGCGGAGAACAGGCACGGCACGAGCCCGGCGCGGTCGCAGTTCTCGGCGAACTCGGCGACCGCGCCGTCCCCGTCGGAGCGCGGGCAGATCGGGTCACCGAGCGCGACGGCCACCCCGGCGTGCTTGCGGTAAGCGACGTAACCGGCGTCGTGCGCGATCGGGAAGTAGCGGTTCTCCGGCCAGGTGGTCATCCAGGACAGGGTGCCGCCGCCGTTGCGCTGGACGAGTTCGATGGCGTGCTGCCGGTCGCCGTCGGCCGTGCGCGGCCGCCACGGGACGCGGAAGGCGTGCCGCCCGGCGACGAGCAGCACCAGGTAGCCGAGCCAGAAGACGCTGTCGGTGACCACCAGCGGGACGTTGTCGACCGCTTCAACGGCGTCGAGGACGGTGGCGACCAGCAGCGCGACCCCGGCCAGCGCGGTGAGCAGGATGTCGAGCCCGGCGATGACGACCACGGCCCACCACGCGACCCGGCGGCCGTGGCTGAGCCCGCGCATCACGAGGAGGGCCAGCACGATCACGACGACGACCTCGACGGCGGACGAGTCGTCGGTGCCGGTGGGTCCGAGTGGACCGGTCGTGGGGAAGAACCACGTGACGATCCGGACGGCGGCCACGACCAGCAGCCCGGACGCGGCGAGCAGCCGCCATTCGCGACGGCTGGGCTGTCCGGTATTCCGGACGCGGTTCGGCCCGGCGATCCGCGGCGACAGCGGCAGGGTGATCGCGACGGCGAGGAAGTGCTCGACGTCGGCCAGGGTGCCGCTGTAGAGCAGGGCGATCCCGGCGTAGCCGACCAGCAGGATCCGCAGGCGCAGACGCCAGGGGGCGCGGAGGGTCGCGGTGGCTGCGGTGATGGCGGCGAAGGCGCCGGCGGACGGTCCGACGTCGCGGACCGCGGCGACGGCCGCCGCCCACGACGAGACGTCCCGGAGAGCGAGGAGAACCCCGGCGGCGCCCAGAACCGCGACGAGGTGTCCAGTCACGAAGGTGCCGATGGTGCGTCTCG
Organism: Amycolatopsis sp. NPDC006131; assembly: GCF_040614175.1. Lineage (NCBI taxonomy): Bacteria > Bacillati > Actinomycetota > Actinomycetes > Pseudonocardiales > Pseudonocardiaceae > Amycolatopsis > Amycolatopsis sp. NPDC006131. Next base: position 142,103 of record NZ_JBEXTX010000001.1, on the reverse strand, counting down.
TGCCGAGCCGGAGTTCGGCGAAGCCGGTGAACAACGCGAAGCTGAGGAAGACCGGCAGGTAGTAGAGCGGGGTGAGCGCGAAGAACGGCCCGGTGAGGGGCGTCCACCAGCGGCCGGCCTCGAAGGCGGGCAGGCCGAACGCGACGTCGGGGAACCAGGCGCGGTCCTCGACCGAGGACCACAGGCTCCCGGTGGCGACGGCGGTGACCAGGAGTGCCGCGAGGAAGGCGAGCGTGAAGGGGAGGCGGCGGAGTGGTGTCATGTCCGGCCCTCCGTGGGGGCTCCGGCCAACAGGTCCTTGACGCCGTCCCAGCGGTTGCGGCGGAAGCGGGTTTCGGCTCGGGCGAGGCGTGCCGCGTCGTAGCGGGCGCGGGCCCACGGCGAGCCCGGACGGGCGAGCCGCACGGCGGCGACGACCGCGACGAACGGCACCACGATCCCGATCAGCCCGGAGGCGATCTTGCCCTTGAAGATGGCGATGCCGGCGAGCACGAGGTGGGCGAGAACGGTGACGGCGAACGCCACGCGCCCCTCGTCGGCCGTGTCCTCGAACGGGCGCGCCCCGAGGACGAGCAAGGCGCCGATGACGGCCGCGACGAGCACCGCGTCGACGGATTTGCGTCCCTCGCGGGCCCAGTAGACGTCGTCCAGGTGCAGCCAGAGGGCGAACTCGTCGAGCGTGAGGGCCGCACCGGCGCCGAAGACCACGGCGAGGACCTCCGCCCACGGCGACCCCGGCCGGTACACGAACTCGCCGGCGCCGCTGAGGAGCATGAGGAAGATGCCGTAGACGTGGTGGTGGACGTGCACGTCCCCGACGCTGGTGTCGCGGAAGGGCCCCCGCCCGGCACGGATCATCCGCACGACCACGCGGGTGACCACAAAGGTCACGACAAACGCGGCGACCACCCACAGCACGAGGCCGGTGGAGGCGCCGGCGAACAACTCGACGGTCACGGCCGCCACCCCTTCCCCATGGCGCTCCGAAGTCCCAGCCTGGGGCCGCGCGGAGGAGCCAACTAGGGCCGAAAGACCTACCGGGCTGGCGGCTGGGGAGGGCAGTTCCCAACGCGCGACGAGGCCCGCGAGGGACCGAACCGGCTGCGCCGCCGCGCCGGGGAGCGGGCGGGCGCCGCCATCGCAACCACCCTCACCCGCTCCGCCCCGCAGCGCCACCCCACTCCCCTTGCAAACCGCCCCCACTCCGCGGGCAACTCGGCTCACCCCACTCCGCCGCCGCCTCCAATCCGCGGCCGCCACCCCGCACCCTCAGCCCCACCTCACTCCGCTCGGCAACCGCCCCCACTCCGCAGCCAACTCGGCTCACCCCACTCCGCAGCCAACTCGGCTCACCCCACTCCGCCGACCGCCTCCAATCCGCGGCCGCCACCCCGCACCCTCAGCCCCACCTCACTCCGCTCGGCAACCGCCCCCACTCCGCGGCCAACTCAGCTCACCCCACTCCGCCGACCACCCCACCGCCGCGCACCTCCCGCCCCGCCCTCAGCCCCAGCCCACTCCACAGCCACCACTCCGCATCCCCACCCGCGATCCGGCTCCCCCAACCGCGCCCGCGCCGCACCACCACCCCGCACCCTCAACCCACCCCACCAACCGCCCGCAGCCACCACTCCCACCCCCTACCCCACTCACGCCCACCGACCCCACGCGCCAGCACCGCCACCACCGCGGTCACCACCACCGCCGACACCAGCCCCCACCGCAGCCCGCCCCAGGTGGCGATCGCTCCGATCACCACCGGCTCCACCAGGAATCCCGCGTAGCCGCACGCCGCCACCGCCGCGACCGCCCGCCCCGGCGCCGCCGGCGCCGCCCGCCCCGCCGCGCTCCACGCCACCGGCACGATCCCCGCGACCCCCACCCCGACCACCGCGAACCCGAGCACCCCCACCACCGGCACCGGCGCCACGAGCACGACCGCGAACCCACCCACCGCCACCACCGAAGCCAGCCTCAGGAACACCACCGCCCCGATCCGCCCCACCACACGGTCCGTCGCCAGCCGCACGACGATCATCGTCACCGAGAACGCGAAGTACCCCAGCGAAGCGACCGCGGGCCCGGCCGCCGTCACCTCGCTCAGGTACACCGCGCCCCAGCTGTTCACCGCCCCTTCGGCGACGAACCCGCAGAACGCGATCACCCCCAGCGGCACCAGCGCCCGCCCCGGCCACGCGAAAGCCGGCCCGCCCTGACCGCGGTCCGGCCCGCGGAGGAACCCGCCGAGCACCGCCGTCAGCGCGACCGCCAGCAGCACCCCGCCCGCCACCGGGAAATGCACCGCCACCGGCAGGTGCCAAGCCTCCGCCAGCGCGTCGGCACCGGAACCGGCCAGCCCGCCGATGTTCCAGAACGCGTGGAACCCGGCGAAGATCGGCCGCCCGTACCCGTCCTCCACGCGCGCCGCGTGGGCGTTCATCGCCACGTCGAGCGTGCTGTTGCCGACGCCGAGCACCACCAGCGCCGCGACGAAGGCCGGCACTCCCGGCGCGACCGCGACGAGCGGCAGCCCGCCGCACAACACGACCGCCCCCACGACCGCCGCCGCCCGGCTGCCGATCCGCGTGATCACCGCGCCCGCCAGCAGCAACGCGACGACCGATCCGGCCGCGAGCCCGAACAACCCCGCGGCGAGCTGTCCCGTCGTGAGTCCCAGCCGGTCCTGCACCGCGGGCACCCGAGCGAGCCACGTCCCGAACGCCGCCCCGCACGTCGCGAACACCACGGACACCGCGCGCCGGGCACGGACCAGCTCCTCCGTCATGATCACGACGCTACCGCTCCGGAGATTTACTTTTACGATCCCCGCCGAGAAGCGGAATTGTTTTCCTCGTTTACCGGGAATCGCTCCGGGTAGTCGCGCGGCACCGAGTGTGGAGGAGGAGGAATGACCCAGCAGACCAGCAGTTCGACCCCGCAGGCCGTGCGCGAACAAGCCGCGGATTCGGGCAGTCAGGTGACCGGAACCGCCGCCGAGCAAGCAAGAGAGGTGGCATCCGAGGCGCAGCGGCAGGCGCGGAACCTGAAGGACCAGGGCGTCGATCAATTGCGCGAACAGGCCCGCACCGGCCAGCAGAAAGCGGCCGGAAATCTGAACTCGATCGCCGATCAGCTGGACCGGATGTCGGAACAGTCGGATTCCGGAATGGCGCAGGACCTCGTCCGCGAGGTTTCCCAGCGGGCGAAGAAAGTGGCGTCGTGGCTCGATTCGCGCGAGCCGGGCGACCTCGTCGACGAGCTGCGGAACTTCGCGCGGCGCAAGCCCGGCCTGTTCCTCGCCGGCGCGGCGGCCGCGGGACTGCTCGCCGGCCGGCTGACCAGGGGCGTCGCCGCCAGCATGAGTGAGCAGAGCAGCGGTGGAGCGCCGCAACCGCGCGCCTCGACGGAAACGACCGGCACGCCGGCCGAAACGACCGCGTACCCACCGACCACCGCTTATCCCACAGAGAGCGCCTACCCCGCCGGAACTCCCATGCCGGAGACGCAGGGCGGCTACGGCGGGCAGCACCGGTTGGAGCCGTCATGACGTATTCGCAACCGCCCGGGCAGCGGCCGGACGTCGCCGACGCGTCGGTCGGCCAGCTGATGAGCAACATCTCGCAGGACCTGTCGACGTTGATGCGGCAGGAGCTGGAGCTCGCGAAGGCCGAGGTGAAGGCCGAGGCCAAGCAGGCGGGCAAGGGCGCGGGCATGCTCGGCGGCGCCGGGTTCGGCGGTTACATGGTGGCGCTGTTCCTGTCGATCGCGCTGTGGTGGGCGCTGGCCAACGTGATGGACCAGGGCTGGGCGGCGCTCATCGTCGCCGGCGTGTGGGCCGTGATCGCGGCCGTGCTGTACGCCATGGGCCGCAACCGGATGCGCCGGGTCGATCCGGTGCCCGAGCGGACCGTCGACAGCCTCAAGCAGATGCCCGACCAGATGAGGAGGACAACGTGACCACGGACCCCGACCGCCTTCGCCAGGAGATCGAGGGCACGCAACGGAATCTCGGCAGCGACGTGGACGCGCTCGCCGAAAAGGTCAATCCCAGCCGGATCGTGCACCGCCGGGTGCACCGCGCGCGGGGTCTCGCGCAGAACCTCAAGGAGCGGGTCATGGGAAGCGCATCCAGCGGCGTGCAGTCGGTCACCGACCGGGCGCACCAGGCGGCGGACAACGCGTCGACAGCTGCTTCGACCGTCGCCGAACAGGTCCAGGAAGCGCCGCAGACCGTGCGGCGTCAGACCGAAGGCAACCCGCTGGCCGCGGGCCTGATCGCGTTCGGGGCCGGGTGGCTGGTGTCGTCGCTGATCCCGGCGAGCAGGCCGGAGCGGGAACTGGCCGGCCAGGTCAAGGAGTCGGCGCAGGGCATGGCGGGTCAGATGGGCTCGGTGGCGCAGGACATGAAGGAGAACCTGCGCGAGCCGGCGCAGGAAGCGGTCCAGTCGGTGCGGTCGACCGCGACGGACGCCGCGTCGACCGTCGCGGACGAGACCAAGTCCGCGGCGCAGGACGTCAAGCAGACGGCGCAGAACCGGTAGACCGGCATGATCGGTGCCTGGTGGGCGGGGGCCACCAGGCACCGTGCTGTCCAGGGCTGTGCGGCGCCTACCGCCGCGCCAGCTCCGCCAGGAACCATGCCGCCCGGGTCCGGCCGCGCCAACTCCACCAGACACCCTGCCGCCCAGGGCCTACCGCCGCGCCAGCTCGGCCAGGAACCATGCCGCCCGGCCCACCGCCACTACAGCTCCGCCAGGCATCGCGCCCGCCCGGGCCCACGCCGCGCGAACTCCACCGGTCATCATGCCGCCCGGGACCTACCGCCACTACAGCTCCGCCAGGAACCATGCCGCCCGGGTCCGGCCGCGCCAAGTCCACCAGACACCCTGCCGCCCAAGGCCTACCGTCGCCCCAGCTCCACCACGCACGTGCTGCCCGGCGTCCACCGCCACTCCAACTCCGCCAGCCACCGTCCCGCCCAGGGCCTACCGCCGCCCCAGCTCCACCACGCACCGTGCCACCCAGGGCCTACCGCCACTCCACGCGCCAGACACCGTGCCGCCCGGCGCCCACCGCCACTCCAACGCCACCAAACGCGAGCCGCCCAGGGCCTACCGCCGCTCCAGCTCCGCCAGGAACCTTTCCACCGTCCCCCGCCGCTGCGCCTCGTCCGCCAGCGGTTCGCCGACGATCCGCTCCGCCAGCTCCACCGCGAGCCGCCTGAGCTCGGGCCGCATCTCGGCCACGACGCGGCCCCGCTGCTCGGTCAGGTCCGCCTCGCCTTGCGCGATCAGCCGCCGGGCCTCGTCCTGCGCCTCCGCCCGGAGTTCCGCACGCAGCCGCTCGCCTTCCGCGCGGGCCTCCTCTCGGATCCGCGCCGCCTCGGCACGCGCGTCGGCGAGCTGGACCCGGTAGCGGTCGAGTGCCTCGGCCGCCGCCTTCTGCGCCTGCTCGGCGTTCTCGATGCCGCCCTCGATCTTCTCCGCCCGCGCCGCGAACAACGCCTCGAAGCGCGGCACCGCGAACTTCGCGAGGAGGAACAGCAGGACGAGGAACGCGACCAGGCCGAGCGCCAATTCGAAGATGTCCGGCGCGACCGGCAGGTCCGAGTCGAGAATGCCCATCTCCACCCCCAGTGTTGATGACAGGCCTCCACGCTAACCGACGAACGGGCCCGGTGGAATTCCGCCGGGCCCGTTCCCCGTTTACTTGTTGGTGCCTGGGGTGAGCACGCTGTCGATGACGAACACGGTCGCGTTCTCGGTCGGGATGTTGCCGCACAGCACCTTGGCGCCGTTGACGGTCATGTTCCCGCCGGAACCCTCGATCTTCACCGGGCCGCCTGCGGTGTTGAGCGTCTGCACGCTGCCCGCGGCTTCCAGCCCGGAAGCGTCATAGCGCTGCGGGACGACGTGGTACTGCAGGATCGGCGCCAGCTGGCTCGGGTTCTGGGCCAGCTCGGTGAACTTGGCCTCGCCCAGCGCGTCGAAGGCGGGGTCGGCCGGGGCGAACACGGTGATGGCTTCCTGGCTGTTCAGCGTGTCGACCAGGTTGGTGGCCTGGACAGCGGCGACCAGCTTGGTGAGCAGCGGGTTCGTACTCGCGGCGGTGGCGACCGGCTGTGGGCCCATCGAGTCCAGGCTGCCCGGCGCGTTGCCCTGTGGCAGCTGGCCGCACGCGGGGCCGAACACGTCGGCATTGGTGGTGACGCCGTTACTGCTGGACATCGGGGCGGGCATCGCGCTCGACGGCGCCATGGACGCGCCTGCCGCGCTGGAAGCGCTTTCGCTGTCCGTGCCGCAGGCCGCCAGCGAGAACATTGCCGCGACGGCGAAACCGGCTCCGGCGATGCGAACAGTCTTCACGAGAATCACTCCATTCGGGGTTTCCTGCTTGTGCACGGGATTCGTGGCCGGTTCCGCGCCGGATTGGGTTCAGTTGGCAGTAAATGAAATTCCGTGCCAGCCCGTCGCGCCGTCGGGCACGGTGTCCGCGCGGTCCTGGGTCTGGGTGTAACCGGAGCGGTCGGTGGCGCGGCAGGTGACCTGGTGGAATCCCGGGGAGACCGGCAGATCCGCGTACCACATGCGCCACGTGTCGGGGTTGACCTCAGTGGACAGTCGCGCGTCCTGCCAGGCGCCGTTGTCCAGCCGCACCTCGACCCGGTCGACGCCGATGTGCTGAGCCCACGCGATCCCGGCGACGCGCACCGTCCCGGCCGGCACGGTCGCGAAGCCCTTGGGGAAGTCGATGCGGGACTGCGTTTTGATCGGCGCCTGTTCGGCCCATCCGCGCCGCAGCCAGTACGCCTGGCGGGCCTGCCAGGTGGTGACTTCGAGGTCGACGACCCATTTGGTGGCGGAGACGTAGCCGTAGAGGCCGGGGATGACGAGGCGGGCCGGGAAGCCGTGTTCCAGCGGCAGTGGCTCGCCGTTCATCCCGAGGGCGAGCATGGCACCGCGGGTGCGGTCGGCCGCGGCGGCGACGGGCGTGCCGGAGGTCCAGCCGTCGACGCTAGTGGCGAACAGCTGCTCGGCGCCCGGCTGGATGCCGGCTTCGTCTAGCAGGTCGGCGAGGTCGACGCCGGTGAAGTTCGCGGTGGAGGTGTAGGGGCCGCCGACCTCGTTGGAGACGCAGGTCATGGTGATGGTGCGCTCGACGAGCGGGCGGTCGCGGATGTCGGCGTAGGTGTAGCGCTGTTCGGCGCGGACCAAGCCGTGGAGGCGCAACGACCAGTCCTCGGCGCGCATTTGCGGGACGGTGAGCGCGGTGTCGACGCGGTAGAAGTCGCGGTTGGGGGTGAGGAAGGGCGGTGTGCCGAAGCGCGCGAAGTCGGCGTCGAGCGGGATGGCCGGCGCGGTGCGGGCGGGCACGAGAGGCCCAACCGCGGCCCGGGAGCTCGCCGCGTCGCGGGTGCGGCCCAGCAGTTGTCCCCCGACCCCCGCGAGGACCGCCCCGCCCGCGACGAGCAGGAACGACCGCCGCGACGCGTCGTGGCGCGCGCCGCGGTGCAGGAGGCGGAACACCCCGACGCCGACGACGAGGCTGACCAGGGGCGCGGCGAGCGCTGCCGTGTTCAGATCGGGCCGCGCGGCCACCGCCGCGACGCCGACGAGCCCGAACAGCACGATGACGAGGCCCCCCGGCCAAACCGACCGCCGCGACGCGACCCCAGCCCCCGCGGCGACCACCAGGAGGACGATGCCCATCCCCACGAGCAGGACGAGCTTGTCATACGTACCGAATGTACGTACCGCAAAGTCCTTGAGGGACAACGGAGTCAGGTCGATCGCGGTGTTCCCGACCGCGAGGTACGGCGACGCGTTGCCGTTGACGAGCCCAGCGACGAGATGCCCAGCCGCGAGGGCCGCAGCCAGCGCGAGCACGCCACAAAGCGCCGCGCGAACGAGGGACAGCCGCTCGGGCCGGGTGTTCGTGGTCGCAGTAGCCATACCCCCGATTCGCAGCCACCGGGGACGGGTATTGGTGGGTTCTGCGGGCTCGATGCCGCGCTACCAATCGGTGCCGGCACCGACAGCGGCCGACGCGCGCCACACGCCTCCCCGTCCACGTGCAGTGCCGGACGCACGAAAACACCCCCGCGTCCTGTTCTTGCAGGTCACGGGGGTGTTTGCCCTGTGTGGCGGGTAGAGGATTCGAACCTCTGAAGGCAGTGCCGTCTGATTTACAGGGGAACATCCCGGGCCCTCAGAATGCGCCTTCTACCTGGGCAAACACCGCCTAAGGTGGATGTGCGCCGAAACATCGGCCCACGGATGGCCCACACGTAGCAACGTAGCGAAGCCCCTGGGGACCAGCCCTACCCGCCTCGGATTGACGCTCGACCGCTTGATCGCGGCCCTCGGAGTTGGAGTCCAACACTCAGCCGAGGCGCTGGCCAGCAGCGCCGTAACCTCTGGTTCCCCTACCTGCTGTGGCCTCCCTGGCTTGCCGACCGAGCCCTGCCCGTCAGCTTGATCTACACCGAGGGAAGATACGAGAGCGTTCTAAGCGATTGCGGAAGGTGGTAGATGGCAGGCAGCAGACTGAAGCGCCTGGTCCGCCGGGGCCGCCTTGTCCCGATAGCCTGGGCAATCGGCGTCCCCTTATTCTTGATCCTGTTCTATCTTGGCAGCCTGGGAGACTCTAACCAGTTTTGGACGTCGCGACCATTTCAGACGAATCTCTTCACCGCCCTCACAGGGGCAACGGTTGCGGTACCCTTCGCGCTGACGGTCCTGAATTGGTTTGCACGCAACCAGGATGAAGAAGCTCAATGGAGCGCCACGAAGCGTTATGCAGAACAGCTGGTCACGTCGTTAGAGCGAAGCCTCTGGCCCGGGGACGACTACCAAGGCGTTGGACGACAACTCGCTGCACTAAGCTTGCGCCTACACAATTTAGATAGACGGGTTCTGGAGTTCAACGGAAAAGCTAGCTCTCTGAAACTTGCGCGTTGGAACGGCGCGAACAGCGTTAGCCCCGACCCCGATCGCGTCCGAGCTGCTTATAAGAACGTCATCGCGGACCTATTTATGCAGCTGAACGAGATTTCAGATCTAGGCGAGAGAATGCTACTACCCGCAGAAAGTGCGGATGTTGCTAGCATCCAGTTCAATGCAGATTGGCAAACGATCGATAGAGTGATCCGCCCAACAATCGCCCAGAATCATGGTCCCGACTGGATACCTGTCCATGCGTATAAGGTTCTCTCATACCGTCGCCATGACATTATATCTCGCGAGGAACTAGAGAAAAAGGTCGACAGCGTGCGCTCCAGCCTCACGGCCCCAAGCATCGGATATCCATATGGAATCGGATACGGAATGACGTCCGAGCGGGCACTCGATGTTGCGGCCGAGAAGCTTGAGCAGCTTATTGAGCTTCGCAAGGCCGTTGGCGCCCTTCGCGAGGCACTCGGACGCCTCGATTAGCTGACGGGCCAGAACCGCTGCACCGGTCACTGGCCCGTCAGCTCGTTCAACTCCTGCGCTCAAACGCTCGCGAGAGAAGCCTATTCGTTGGTTCTCGAAACTAAAATCCCTTCATGCGCCTCGCAACCATCTCCCGCGCCTGCTGCTCTCCCCCGTCCAGACACTTCGCGTAGACCCGCAGGAGCACGCCGACGCTGTGCCCTGCCCACGCCGCCACTCGGGTCGGGTCACCGGTCGCGTTGAGCCAGGTGGACACAGCCGCGTGGCGCAGGTCGTACGGCCGCTTCGCCAAGGGCGAGGCGAGCACGTCCGGCGTGAACGTCGCTGCCCGCGCTTTCGCCCATGCCCTCCCGTACGTGCTGCTCGACAGGTGACTGTCCCCGCGCACACCCCGGAACAATCGCCCGTCCGGCGCGGTGCCGTACTCACTCAGGTGCCAGTGCAGGACGTCAGTGAGTTCGTCCGAACACGGCACGGTCCTGCCATCGTCGGCTACACGATGCTTGAGCCCGCGTTCTTCGCCACGCTTGCCAGAGTCCGTCCAGGCCGCGCCGATTTCGGGAACGGCCTTCTCCAGGTGCAATTCACCCCAGCCTTTCTCTGGTAGCAGCAGGTTGCCCTTGCGCAGGTTCACAGCTTCCTCAGGACGCAGGGCGGCGAAGTACATCACGGCAAAGAACGCGTAGAGCCGAGGCGTCTGGTCCTTGACCGCCTGCAAGAGCGTGCGGCCCTGCACGGGGTTGACCACGCTCCGCTTATCAACTTCCTTCAGGACCGATTTGTGCTTCTTGACTTTGATCTGTCGCATCGGATTCTCGGCGATGAGCTTCTTTTCGATGGCGTACTCCAGCGAGTTGCTCAGGGCGATTCGACGGAGCCGGACCGTGTCGTGAGCCGCCCGCTTCCCGTCCTTTCGCTTCTCCAGGCTCGCGACGACGGCGCGGAACACGTCCGGCTTCTCGATCTCGCGAACTTCGCGCGTGTTTCGTTCCAGCCAGCGCATCGACCGAGCGATCGCCTCAGGGTGAACTCTCCCCCGGACGTTCTTGTTGTACGCCCGGCGCAGTGCGAGTGACAGTTCATTGACCGATGGCGCGTCGGCATCAGGACGGAGCATCGCAAGCGTGATCGCGGTCATCGAGTCGGCGATACTCGACCGGTACTTCGGCGAACTGTCGCCCCATTTCATGTCCACGTAGTCGCATGAGAACTGGAACCAGCGCGCCCGCTCGGCCTTCGCCTTCGCCTGCACGGGCCGCCCTGTCTCGATGTCGAACGGCTCACCACGCTTCGCGGCTGACATCAAGTCGGAGCGGAAACTGTCGGCCTGCGGAAAGACCCGGAAGGTCTGGTCAAACCGTTCCTTCTCAACCATCCACCGGACGATGTACCGGGCCGGTACCCTCTTCCCCTTGGAGTCTGTCCGGTAGCGGGTCTGGATGGCCCAGACCTTGACCTTGTAGCTGGTCGCCATCAGGCGGCCTCCTCATAGCGCGATTCGAGCCAGTCATTCAGGTCGCGGAGCCGGATTCGAAGCTCGCCGTTCGGGAGCTTGATGCAACGCGGCGCGCGGTTCTTCGCGCGCCACTCGTAGAAGGTCCGGCGCGAGATTTCGAGTTCTTCGCAGAAGGCGGCGATGGTCAGATGCTGGCGCTGGGTGCCCATGCTTGGCGGTGCTCCTCGCGGACGTGCTCGGCGTGGTCGGCGGGTCGCGTCATCGGTCCTCCTGCGGGGGTAGCGGATGGGCAGGTCGGGGTTTCGCCGCTACCTGCGCTACCTGCGCTACTTCGCAGGTCAGAGGGGTAGCGGGTACGGGGGTGGTAGCGCTTAGATCCGCTACCTACCGTCCGTCATGGGCGGTGACGCTCCGGAGGTAGCGCTTGTATCCGCTACCCCTCCTGTATCCGCGACCGTCCTGACCTGGGCGGTAGCGGAGGTAGCGGAGGTAGCGCTTGTAGGCAGGTAGCGCTGCCACGCGTCGGCGAGCCCGTCCTGGCCGGTGGCGCGGTAGCCCTTGCGCACCCCGCCGCCGGGGAGCTTGATGTCCTTGGCCCGGACGCCGTAGGGCTTGAGGAACGCGGCCAGTCGCCGGGGATCGAGGGGCTTGCCATCGAGGTCACCCCACGGCGCTTCGTCCAGCTCGTGCAGGGCAGCGAGGATCTCGTCGGTGGTGAGCTTGTCGGCGTTGCGAGCGGTGAACAGGTCGCGGAGGTCGGCGAGCAGTTGCATGCGCTGGCCGCCGCCGTTGTGGTCGGCGTTGGCGACCTCGATGAAGTGCAGGCACGCGGCGCGGGCGGTGTCGGGCCAGTGCCCGCCCGCGGCGTCGGCGATGGCGATGAGCGGGCGCCAGATCTCCGCCGCGCGGTCCCGCACACCCGGGGGCATGGTCGGGCGACCCCGGCTGATCTTGTCCGTAACGGACTCCACCCAGGTGGCGAGCGCCTCGCGCAGCGGCGCGGCTTCGCGCTCGACTTCCTCCTCCCAGAACTCTTCGACCTCTTCGTCGGTGCGGCGCCGCTTCATGTGGATGGTGATGGCGCGGGTGGTGATGGTGTCGGGCATGTTCCCGGCGATCCCGGCGAGTGCGGCCGGGGCGAACACCGGGAACCGTTGAACCTTCATGGCCTTGGCGTCACCGACGCAGCGCGCGACGGTGGCGCCGCGCTTGTATCCGGCGTTGAGCAGGCCGCGGAGGTCTTCGTTGTTGCCGCCCTGGCGTTGAAGATGGTGTCCACTTCGTCGAACAGGATCGTGATCGGGCCTTCCGAGACCATGCGGAACAGGGCGGCGGTGGTGGCGGAGAACGTCATCTCCGGAGCCCGCACGAGGTACTGCGCCACCTCAAGCACGCGGGTCTTGCCCGAGCCCGGCTCTACTGAGGACAGGATCAGGCGGGGTGTGACGTAGAAGTGGTCGGCGGCGTGGGTGTGGGCGTACCAGAGCGCGAGCATGGGGGCGCAGTGCTCGGAGGGGAACACGTTGAACCGGGCCACGATGGCCCGCACCCGGTCCAGCACCTCGTGTCCGGGCAGGACGGTCGCGTTCGCGGTGCGCCAGACGGCCTGGCAGTTCTCCGAGCAGAAGTCGTCCGAGGGCGAGTCCCCCAGCGGCCGGCCGCACTGGCTGCACGTCCCGCGCGTCCCGGTCTCGTCGGTGCCGATGGCGTCGTCGATCGCGTGCGACGTGGCGTCGGTGGGATGCGTCATCAGGCGACCTCCTTCCTGCGGACGGGATTCGTGGCGCCCTTGGCCAGTCCGGCGTCCACGACGCGGGCGACCTCGCGGGCGTTGGGCGGCCAGTGCCCTGAGCCGATGAGGGTTTCCCCGGCCGCGATCAGCTCGGCGCGGGCGGTGGCGTGGTCGATCAGCCCGGCCCCGACCTTGCGGCCGACGGTGTAGGCAGCGGAGGAGAGCACGCCGTTGTAGGTGCCTGGTGTGGCGTCTCGCACGCGCTGGCACTCGCCCCGGAGTGCGGCCGACCCGTACGCGGTCGGGTTGGCGGAGCGGATCTGAACGGGCGCTGAGATCGCCGGTGACGCCTTTTCGGCGCACACCTGGACCAACCACCCCGGCAGTTCGGCAGGGGCGCGCTCATCGAGCAGTTCGTAACCGCCCTCCGGAGTGACCGACCCAGGCCCCACCACGTATCCGCCTCCTGCCCGGGTGTCCACGCACGGGCAGAGCTGGCCCTGACTGTTGCGCAGCCGCACACCTGCCGGTGCCTGGTAGTACAGGTGCCGACCGCCTGACGGTGTGGCGACGGTGAACGTGTCCGGCACCGGGCCGCCACGTTCGGCGGCCAGCTCGGCGAGCGCGGTCACGCCGTCCGGACCGGACGCCCCCTCCTTGGGCAGGTCGAGGTCCACCACGACCAGACCGGCCGGGCCGGTGGCGAGGCCGATGTTCCACCGGTCGGCCGTCCAGCAGCGGCGGATACGGGCGGGGTCGGCGGTGGCGCGGTTCTCCCAGTCCTTCACGGCAGGCTGCCGTTTGGTCAGCGGACGGAGCGGGAAGACGGGCCAACCCTGCTCGGCGAGGAACAGTGCCCACTCCTGCAACGGGTTCCGGTCGGCGGTGGTCGCGGTGCTCATCGAACAACCTCTCCTAGCAACGAAAGCGCGGATGGGCTGGGGGCTGCCGGGCCGCCCGGAGGCGGTGTCACGGACGGCCCGGCAGGGTCGATGGGTGGCTACTTGCGCTTGCCGTGGCGGCGTTGGTACTCGGCGCGGCAGCCGGGGCAGGTCGGCACGTTGGAGGCGAACCACTTGTTGGTGGTCTGGCTGGTGGGGACGGTGATGCCGCACCAGGCGGTGAAGGTGCCGTGCCACCAGGAGGTGGTGCCCTCATGCGTGAGCTGCTTGACCATCAGGGGGTCCTTTCGAGACGGTGGGCCTACTTGTTGGCGCAGATGGAGCACATGACTTGGTTGTCGGGGATGCGGGCGCCGCACTGGCTGCAGGTGGCGACGAACCGGGCGATCAGGCGAGCGAAGCGGGTCTTCAACGGTCCTCCGAGAGTCACTGTGAGTGATGACGTGAGGGCGTGAGAGGTCACGGCGAGCACCTCCTGAGGGGCTCGATTCGAGTTAGCGGGACAGTTAGAACGGGCGCGGCGAGTTAGATTTCTAACTCCGACCGCCGGAGCGACAAACTGGACTGCGAGCTGGGCAAAGTTAGCGAGTTAGCGAGTTAGCTGCGGATCCAATCGGGCTGGAATGGGCCCGGATTCGGGGGTGGTGGCTGGTTCGCGTCGGGCTAACTCACTCGTCTAGGTCGGCGGTGGCGCGACGCGCGAGGGTTTCACGGACGGTGACGGGGTCGACGTAGTGCTTGTTGCCGGTGGAGGCGACCTTGACGCCGAGCTTCTTCACCGCGGCGACGAAGCGGGGCACGGTGTAGTCCCGGTAGGGCTTCCAGCCGGGGGCCAGGCTGCGCAGTGCGCCGAGCACGTCCCCGGCGGGCAGGCGCTCGTCGTCGAGCACCGTGTCCAGGTCGGCGAGCAGGTCGCGGTCGTTCTCGATCTGCGGCATCGGCCGGTCACCCGCCACCGGGAGGGACGACGAACCGGAAGAACATACCCGTGAAATCTGGAAACCCATGGAATCGTAACTGGCGTCGGATCGGGAGTAACGCATCAGCAGTGAACCACGATCAACGTCTGACAGCTTCACACATTGAGAATGCGAGCCTTAAATGCCCGACCAGGACTCCTTCGAACTGGCGCATCCAATCTATCTAGACACTCCGATGCTGGTCAGCTTTCTTGCCGCACTAGACGATGGAGTCTACTACAGCAGCGAGGTTGCCGAAAAGCTCGGCAAGACCCGCAAGTCGGATGGCGAAATTTCTGGGGCAGCGAAGTTGCCAAGCCTTGCATCACTCCTCGGACTCAACCTTTCTGCAAGCGGAAAGTACTCTCGACAAGGTGCCGAAGATCAGAATGTCGAGAGCAAATTTGTACGAGAGCACACATCGGCATCACTTTTCAACCGACTGCGTTCACGTCTCCACTCTGACGGCCTAGTTCAGATCATTAGTCCCGACGTGGATATCGCGGAAGTACGTCCAGGTGCCCTCATAGAAGTAACCGGCACTATCGAGACCGACCCCATGCGGACCATCATCGACTTTTTCCAGAGCCTCTGGCCATTCATTGAGGGTGAGCACGAGAAAACGCAAGTACTACCAGCCGTGAAGCGCACTCAGCGGCGGAACATGTCTCCCGAGCGCCGAGCCGAACTGGAAGCTCTCGAAGTTCAGCAGGCGCTAGCAAAGGAGGCATTCGAAGAGCAACAACAGACGATGAAGCTCGTAGATATGATGAAGAGCGATCTCGAATCTTCGCCCATAGTTGACCTTGTACTCAGAAATGAACGCGTTTCCGGCCTGATCACCGCCAGTCGCGAGTTTTTCGGAACCGAAGTTGCTGCCGCGCTTCTCGGTGGCACATTCTCTCTCGTAGGCAAGGTGGCGGCTGTCAATCCACGCCAGGATGCGGAGACACCAGTCATACGTCGGGGCGCAATGAGCACCGTTATCAACACCGGAGTCGTTCCGATGTTAGAGCTTATGCGCCAGAACTTTGAAGATCACAACATCCAGCTCTCTGTGCCAGATCCATTCATCAAGGGGCCTTGCCTTCAGGTGATTCCCCTCGCCATCTTCGTGTAGCCCCCGGGGACAAGCGACATGGCAGCAAGCTCAGGCATGGTGCCGTCGGGCTGGCGACGTGCGCACTCTAAGGACAGAGTTGCGCGTCTGGGTCCATCCGCCGGAGGCGGGACCAGTGGCGCGCCGTGCGACAAGCACGCCTCGACCGCTGACCCAAAGCCCACAGAGCGCACCGAACGTGGTCGTCGAGGCGTTGCGACACCGGGCCAACTGGCCCACAAATGGCCCACGACCACCCGCATACGCCCGCACCGGTCTGCACACAGCCGCACAAAAGACGAACGCCCCGCTGACCTGTTTTCCCAGGTCAGCGGGGCGTTTCGGCTGGTGTGGCGGGTGAGGGATTCGAACCCCCGAAGGCAGTGCCGTCTGATTTACAGTCAGATCCCTTTGGCCGCTCGGGCAACCCGCCATGACCGGGCGTCCCGGTCGGGGACTAGCTTACCAACCCTCCGGCGGGCCTCCGACGGGGGTGGGGGCGGCGCTATGGTGTGGTCAGCCGACAAGCGAAACGACGAGGTAGGACACGTGGCGGATCCGTCATTCGACGTGGTGAGCAAGGTCGACCGGCAGGAGGTCGACAACGCCCTGAACCAGGCGGTCAAGGAGCTTTCCACCCGCTTCGACTTCCGCGGCGTCAACGCCAAGGTCTCCTGGGCCGGCGAGGAAGCCGTGACGATCGAGGCCGACACCGAGGAGCGCGTGAAGGCCGCGGTCGAGGTGTTCAAGGAGAAGCTGATCAAGCGGGGCATCTCGCTGAAGGCGTTCGAGGCCGACGAGCCCGCGGTGTCCGGCAAGACCTACAAGGTGAACGGCAAGATCCTCCAGGGCATCGCCTCCGACAAGGCCAAGCAGATCGCCAAGGTGATCCGCGACGAGGGCCCCAAGGGCGTCCAGGCGCAGATCCAGGGCGACCAGCTCCGCGTCTCCGGCAAGAAGAAGGACCACCTGCAGGACGTCATCGCCATGCTGAAGGACAAGGACTTCGGCATCGCGCTGCAGTTCACCAACTACCGCTGACCCTCAGGCCAGCAACAGCGCGACATCCCACGGGGCCGGGTTGCCTGCGTAGCTCGCCAGCGCCAACGCCACCCCGGCGGCGCCCTGCAACAACCCGGGCTCGTCCGCCCACCCGCCGGTGTGCAGGCGGTGCCGGAAACCGAACGGCGCCGACGGGTCGAACGCGGCCAGGACCCGGTCGGCGATCCGGTCGGCCGGGACCCCCATCCGCGCGCTGACCTGCAGCAACCCGGCGTCCCCGTGGCACACGGTCGGGCCCTCCGCCGGGCCCGGCCTGCGCATCGCGGCCACCGCCAGCCCGGCCGCGCCCGCATCGCCCAGCTCGGTGGCCGCCAGGTGCAGCGCGTGCGCCACCCCGGCCGTGCCGTAACACCACGCCGACCGCGACGCCGGCACCGCCGAGCCCCGCACCTGCGCGTCGAACCCCACCCGCGACGGCCAGCCCACCCCGGACTCGTCCGTCCACGACCACCGCAACAACCAGTCGACGACCACCCGCATCGCGTCGATCATCCCGGCCACCCGGAGGCCGTGCCGGTGGGCCAGTGACAACAGCGCGAGTGGACCACTGATGCCGTGCGCCAGGCCGGCGTCGAAGTCGCCCCGCGGGTAGCGCTCGCGGTCCGCGTCCACCGCGTACCGCTCCGGCGCGCACCACCACCCGGGCACCTCGTGACCGTCCACCAGCACCGGCCGCGTCAACGCGACCAGGCGCTCCAGCACGCCCTCCAGCGCGGTCAGGCACCGGTCGCCGCCGAGCGCGAGCAACAACCGTCCCTTGCCGGCGAGCCCGGTGATCACGTCGTAGTCCGCGGCGGCCGGCCGGTCGCGCTGCGGCCAGGACTCGCACACCTCCGCGAGCGCCGCGCCGGCCTTGCGCAGCAGCCCGTCGTACCCGCCGCCGTGCACGGCCCGGTGCACCAGGACCGCGGGCACGACCGCCTCCGGCGCGACCTCACCCGACGCGGCCAGGTGAGCATGAGCGACCGCCGCCCGCGCAGGGTCCCAGGCGGACAGTGCGGCGTGCAGAACCGCGAGGCCGGGGTGGCCGTCGAGCAGGCCAGGGCCGCGATCACGCACCGAGCGCAGGCGATCGCCCACCTCCAACGCGATCTCCTGGGCCCTCGCCCGCCGCGTGACGACAGCTGTGCTCACCGCTCCTCCTCGGAAGTCGTGCGATGGTGACGGTTGATCCCCTGGGGCCGCGCCCGCCGGATCGCGACAGCAGTGCTCACCGCTCCTCCTCGGAAGTCGTGGTCCCTGGGACCGCCGGGCCACCAGCGCTGACCGCTCTTCGCGGCCCTCATCGGCCGTGCTTCCCGCGGTCCAGTCGCAGCGTCAGCGCCCCGTGGACCAGCGCGTACACCTCCTGCTCCCGCGCCCGGTCGATCCCGAACAGGCGGTTGCAGTGCATGTGCGCCAGGCTCAGCGCCACCCGGCCGTACCGCTCCGGCGACAGGCGCTTCAGGTAGTCCGCGACAGCCAGGCTCCGGTGTCTCCACGGTTGGTCCAGTGACGGACGGCCGGTGGCATCGATCGCCGCGGCGAGGGACTCGCGCCGGTCGCGGGGCACGCGTCGCCGCAGGTCGAGTGGCACTGCGGCCGCCAGCCAGTCCAGAATCTCCGGCGGCTGTCCGAAATGCCGGACCAGGTCCAGCACGCTCGACGCCACCGCCAGGTCGTCCGCCTCCCGCTCCAGCATCCCCAGCGCGACCAGCGAGTCGGCGTGGAAGACCCGCTCCGCCGCGGCGATCGCGTCCGGACCGCCGTACCGCTCGACCTCGGGGTCGTAGCTGTCCAGCACCAGCCGGGACGCCAACCCGTCCCCACACAGCCCGGCCGCCCACGCGTGCAGGCGGGGCAACAACGTCGTCCACAGCGTGTCCGGCTTGCCCGCGAACCGGATCCGGATATGCGGATCGGGATCGGCATACCGGACGAAGTGCCAGTCCTCCACATCCGCCACGAGATCGGCCAGGTACGACCGCAGGATCTGGCGCTGCGCGGCATCCCCGGCGTAGAGCTTGGCGTACAACCAGTCGCCACCCGGCAGGTCCAGTATTTCGGACCGGGTCCGCGTGGCCGGCGCCGGACGGGCCGCGGGGCGCTCCCCGAACAGTTGGAACACGACCTCGCACGGATGGCCGCCCAGCCAGCCATCGCCCTGCGCCAGGACCTCCTGCACCACCAGCCGCGGCGTCTTCCGCAGCTCGGCGCGGAACACCGCGAGGTGCCCGTCGTCCGTCAGGTCGATCGGGATCCGGTTGTCCGAACTGGTCAGCTGCACCCGTCTGGGCACGTCCCACCGCTGTCGCCACCTCCGGACGGCGTCCGGCCAGTAGGACGAGGGGTCCAGCATCTCCCGGCTGGGCAGCCACCGGGCCGGCGCGAGCACGGTCCGGCCGTACCGGACCCGCGGCAGCGCCGGAGCTGTCGACAAGTCGCCCCACCGCCACGGCAGGCACGACGGGTTCTCCTGCTCCCCCAGCTCGAGCAGGAACCGCGCCACCGGCGGGACGTGCCCGCTGCGCGGGTTCAGCATCGACCCGGAGACCGGGACCACGCGCCGCCCCGACGCCAGGTCGACGACGTACAACTCGTCCTGCGTCGCGCCCACGGCCAGCTCGTCCAGCCGCAGGTCGGGAACGTCCGCGTACGCCGGGCCGCAGCTCACCGGGATGCGCGCCGGAAGCTGCTGCGGCACCGACGCGACGTTCGCCGACCGGATCGTCCGCGGGCGGCAGGCCACCTGCGCGGCACCGGCCGGCGCACCGTCGCGGACCAGCTCGGTCAGCTCGTCGTCGAGCTCGGGCATGAGGTGCGCGAACCGCGCGATCGTCGACCCGGCCTGCGGCGACCCCAGGTTCTCACCGACGACCAGCCGGAACTCGCCCGCGCACAAGGCGTCCCAGCTGGGCGCGAGCACCTCCGCGCACAACTCCATCGACACCGGCCGCCGCGCGGGCGGGTCCTCGGCGAGCGAATCGACCAGTTCGTCGTCGAGTGCGATCTCGTCACGCCCCTCGCGCACCGCGGCGAGCAGGTGCTCGATCAGACCACGGGGCCCGGGACGCGACGGACCCGGCGAAAACGACGGCAGCCCGAGGCCGCGGGTGTCGTCGAGCAGTTCCAGCACCGGGACCAGGCGGTCGCTGCCGTACCGCTCCAGAAAGCGCTCTCGGTAAGAGTCCGACCAGGACGGTCCGGCCGTGGAGCCCAGTCGCCACAACGCATCCGCGGCTCGCGCGGCTTCCGCACCGAGCTCGGCGGGCAACGTCGCCGAGACGTCCACGCGTAGGTCGGTCTGGATGACGTCGTCCGTGTCGTGCAGCGCCCGCATCCGGGCCACCACCGCACGCCGGCGCGCCCGACGGTCCGGCACTGCCGCATCCGCGGCCCGCAACTCGCGCCGGATCGCACTCAACTCCGCGTGCACCGGATGCCCGTCAGGCACCCGGCCGAGCACGTGGGCGAGCGGGTCGACGCAGTCCGGCGGCGGGTCCAGGTCCGTGAGCAGCACCCCGACCTCGACGAGCTGCCGCAGCACGCCTTCGAACCCGGTGCGCCGGAAGCGGCGGCACAACTGCGCCACCAGGTCGGGCCACGGAACCGGCGTGCGCGTCATCTCCCGCACCGCGCGCACCAGCGGCGTGAACCGGATCGAAGCTTCCCGGCGATGCGCGTCTTCGTACCGTTCGGGCAGCACGAGGCGATCGCCGCGGACGACGCTGACGTTGTTGGCGACCAGGACCGTCCGCGGCAGGACCACCGGATCGGTCCGCAGCCGCCGCAGCACCCCGTCCAGCCACTCGGCATCCGTCCGGCTGGTCGGACGGTGCTGCCGCCCGATCCGCAACTCCGGCCGGTCGCCGAGACGCACGGGCGCGACGCCGGCGAACAGCCCGAACGGCGTCGGCCTGCCGGTCAGGCGCAGGTGGTACTTGGCGAGGGCGAGCGCGCTGCGCCGGCGGACCTTGTCCTTGACCGGCTCGCCGCGCACCACGCGGAGGACGTCGCGGGCCAGGCTGGGGCTGGCCGCTTCGACCGCCTCCATCAGGGTTTCGTCCGCCGCGAGCACCTCCAGCGGCGGGATCGGCCCTGTCGTGCGCGGTCGCACCGCCGCTCGCAGCAGGGCCGGGCCGGCACACGTGAACATCGCTTCGCCTCCCGGCTGGACGGGTGGCGGGTCCCCCGCAGGACCCGCCACCCGGGGATCAGGTCAGCAGGACGGCCACAGGGTGGCGCAGATGTCGCTGAAGCCCGACTTGTTCGTCAGCAGGTCCCCGTCCTGCGCCGGAGTCGAGATGCGGAGGTCCAGGTCGAAGTCCTCGGGAGCAAGGTTTTCCACGGGATTTGCCTCTCCTTCGTCGTGAACTGTGGCTTGTGCCACTGCCTTCCGAACGTAGGGGATCGTTCAACGATCCAGCAAGAGGTTGATTCTAACGTGCTATTGCGCTACAAAGTTGCCTTTTGCCCACCTTCACCGCCCGGCCGGTGATCACCCTGTGGTCTAATTCCGCTGCTGAGAGTGAAGGGGAGGCACCAATGCGCCGGATGGCCGCGCTGATGCTCACGCTGCTGGCCACGACGGGCGTGCTGACGGTTCCGGCGCACGCGGCGCAGCGCACCGAACTCGGTGTCGGGGCCTACCCCCGGGTCATCCGCCTGGAACACGCGCCGTTCCGGCGTGGCCGGATCGTCGCGTCCGTGAACAGCTGGGACGGCGGCGGCGCGTTCGCGCGGATCTACGAGAGCACCGACGAAGGCGCGTCGTTCCGACAGATCGGCGAGGTCCGCGATCCGGCGGGCGCGCAGGGCGAGTGCTGCGGCAGCATCTACGAACTGCCGCGACGAGTCGGCCGGCTGCGGGCGGGCACGCTGCTGTGGGCGGCGTCCTACGGCCAGAACGGCGGCGCGGGCCGTCGCATGTCGATCCGGATCTGGTCCAGTTCGGACGGTGGCCGGAACTGGAGCTTCCTGTCCGAAGCCGCCCGCTCGCACAACCACGACGGCGTGTTCGAGCCGGAGTTCACAGTGGACTCCGGCGGAACACTGTGGATGCACTACGCCGACGAAACCGAGGCGCCACGCCACAGCCAGGTGCTCAACCGCGTCGCGTCCACCGACGGCGTCACCTGGGGCACCAAGCAGAGCACGGTCGCGATCTCGCCCGACCGCGTCCGCCCCGGCATGCCGATCGTGCGGAAACTGCCCGACGGCCGCTACTACTTCGGCTACGAGATCTGCAACTACGGTGAGCGCTACTGCGACCCGTACTTCAAGATCTCACCCGACGGCGCCAACTACGGCGACCCCGCCGACCCGGGCACCCGCGTCGTGACGGCGAACGGCAACTACTTCCAGCACGCCCACAACGTCGCGGTGTTCCCCGGCGGACCGAACGGCGTTCGGCTCCTGATGGTCGGCCAGATCTACACCGACCGCGCCGGCGCTCCGCTGCCGTCCAACGGCCAGGTGCTGCTCGCCAACGACGACTTCGGCGCGGGCAACTGGTACGAACTGCCCGCCCCGGTACACGTTCCGCGCGCCTACAACAACTTCTGCCCGAACTACAGCTCGTCGCTGTTGCCGGTGGACGACGGCCGCAACGTCCTCGAACTGGCCGCCGACTACGACGGCGACGTCTGCAAGATCTACTTCGGCAAGGGCTCGGCGTCCTGATACGCCTTGTCCAGCGCGGCCGCGAAGGTCTCGGTGGACTGGGCGCCGGACACCCCGTAACGGCGGTCGAAGACGAAGAACGGCACGCCGTTCGCGCCGAGCGCGCGGGCCTGGTCGATGTCCGCGCGGACCTCGTCGGCGTACGCGCCGTCGGCCAGCGCCCGGCGGACCTCGTCGGCGTCCAACCCGGACTCCGCGGCCAGCTCGACGAGCGACTCCTCGTCGAAGACCGAACGCCGCTCGGTGAAGTAGGCGCGGAACAACCGCTCGGCGACGGCGTCCTGCACGCCGCGCTCACGGGCGAGCTGCAGCACGCGGTGGGCGTCGAACGTGTTGCCGATGACACCACCGTCCAGGTGGTACTCCAGCCCCTCCGCCGCGGCGAGCTGCGTCAGGCGCTCCTCGTTCGCGGCGAACTCCGCCTCGCTGATCCCGTACTTCGCGGCGATCAGCGCCGCCTTCGGCTGGGGCTCACGCGGTGCGCGCGGGTCCAGTTCGAAGGACCGGAAGGTCACCTCGACCTGGTCACGGTGCTCGAACCCGGCCAGCGCGCGCTCGAAGCGCCGCTTGCCGAGGTAGCACCACGGGCACACGACATCGGACCAGATCTCCACCTGCACGATCCCGGCGAACGCCACGCGGCCCGGCGTTATTCCGCGAGGAGGCCGATCAACCACGTCGCGAGTACCTGCTCGGCATCCGACCGGGCCTGGGCGGGGTTGTCCGCGTGGGTGATCATCAGCGCCGCCTCGTTCACGGCGCTGAGCACGAGCTGGGCCAGCACGTCGACCGGCAGCGGCTTGATCAGCCCCTGCTCGACCGCCTCCCGCAGCACGCCGATGACCAGCCCGAGGCCGTGTTCCGCCTCGATCTCGCGCCACGTGGTCCAGCCCAGCACGGCCGGGGCGTCGATCAGCGAGATCTGCCTGATCTCGGCGCGCTCGCACGCGTCGAGGAAGGCCTTGAGCGCGAAGAGCAGCCCGGTGGCGAGGTCCGGCGCGTTCTTCGTGGCGGCTTCGACCTCGGCCGTGACCTCCAGCTCGACTTGCTCGAACACGGCGCGGAACAGGCCCTGTTTGTCGCCGTAGTGGTGGTAGAGCGCGCCCCGCGTCACCCCGGCGGCGCGCACGATCTCGTCCGCGGGCACGGCCTGGTAGCCGCGCTCGGCGAACAGCTCGCGGGCGGCCGCCACCAACGCGGCCCGGGTGCTCTGGGATCGCTCTTCCTGCGTACGGCGCACGCCCCTAATCTGCCATGACACCCGCGAACGCCAGGATGTGCCGCACCAGCTCGGCCGGCTGGTCCTCCGGCACGAAGGCGTACGAGTCGGGAACCTCGACCAGGCGCGCGTTCGGCAGGGTCGCGGCGAGGCGCTTGCCGAGGCGCAGCGGGAAGGTCCGGTCCTCGTCCGCCCACACGAGCAGCACCGGCTTGTCGAACGCACGCAGCTTCTCCGCGGCTTCCACCGTGTACTTCGGGCGCACGCCGCGGAGGAACTTGCGCAGGTCGCGACGGATGGCGGCGTTTCGGTGGGCCGGCTGGACGTAGGACTCCACGATCGCTGCCGGGATCGGGTACTTGGTCACCCACCCGAACACGAACGGCAACCGGTGCAGGGCCTTGACCTGCAGCAACGCGGCGACCGGGCGCATCGAGCCGGGAATGTGGGCGAGCGGGACGAGCGGTTGGAACAGGGGCGGGAGGAAGTGGTCGAAGCAGTCGCACGGCGTCAGCACGACGCTGCCGACCCGCTCGGGGCGGCGCGACAGCATGATCTGGGTGAGGGCGCCGCCCGTGTCGTTCGCGACCAGGAGGACGTCCCGCAGGTCGAGAGCGTCGAGGAAGTCCGCGATCAGGTCGGCGATGCCGGTCGGGCTGAGGTCGGCGTCCGGGCGGAGCGGGACCTCGTGCGCGCCGAGCGGCAGGTCGAGGCTGAGGCACCGGAAGCCGGCTTCGGCGAGATCAGGGACGACGTGCCGCCAGAGATCGGCGTTGACCACGGCGCCGTGGATGAACACGACCGGCCGCCCCTCGCCGCGTTCGAAGTAGCGGACGTCACCGTGGCGGAGGGTCACGCGCTTTTCCGGCCCGAGTGCTGGTGAGCGAGTCATGCCCCCGAAGATACATACAGACAGTATGTATGTGAAGTGAGAGACACGCTAGGGTGGTTCCGGATCGATCCGGAAGGAGCTGGGGACATGAAGGGCATCGTGCTGGCGGGCGGCAGCGGGACGCGTCTGCACCCGATCACCCAGGCGGTGTCGAAGCAGCTGTTGCCGGTGTACGACAAGCCGATGATCTACTACCCGATCTCGGTGCTGATGCTCGCCGGGATCCGGGAGATCCTGATCATCTCGACGCCGGCCGACCTGCCCAACTTCCAGCGCCTGCTCGGCTCCGGCGACCAGTTCGGGCTGCGGCTCAGCTACGCGGAGCAGCCGAGCCCGAACGGCCTCGCCGAGGCGTTCGTCATCGGCGCGGACTTCATCGGCGACGACGACGTGGCGCTGATCCTCGGCGACAACATCTTCTACGGGCAGGGCTTCTCCGGGCGGATGCAGCAGGAGGTCGCCGCGCTCGACGGGTGCGTCCTGTTCGGCTACCCGGTGAAGGACCCGCAGCGCTACGGCGTCGGCGAGCTGGACGCGGACGGCAGGCTCGTGTCGATCGAGGAGAAGCCCGAGCGGCCGAAGTCCAACCAGGCGATCACCGGGCTGTACTTCTACGACAACCAGGTCGTCGAGATCGCGCGCGGCCTCACCCCGTCGAAGCGGGGCGAGCTGGAGATCACCGACGTGAACCTGACGTACCTGCGGCAGGGGCGCGCGAAGCTGGTCGAGCTGGGCCGCGGGTTCGCGTGGCTGGACACCGGCACGCACGACTCGCTGCTGGAGGCCGGGCAGTTCGTGCAGGTGCTCGAGCACCGGACCGGCGTGCGGATCGCGTGCCTGGAGGAGGTCGCGCTGCGGATGGGGTACATCGATCCGGAGGAGTGCCTCGCGCTCGGGCTGAAGCTGTCGAAGTCCGGGTACGGGGACTACGTGGTCGCGTGCGCCCGTGCCGCGGGGGCCGTGGGTTAGTGGCGGTCAGCAGGCTCGTGCGCGCCGAGCTGGCGCGGCACGACTGGGGCCGGCTGCGGTGCGGCTGCGGGCAGAGCGGGGCGCACCTGCCGGGCACGTTCGAGACGATCCTGGAGGCGGCCGAGCCAGGCGAAGCCCTCGGCGCGCGGCTGGACAACCACCTGGAGATCAGCGGGAACCTGTTCGAGGTGGCGGTCCCGGCGGTCGAGGTCATCCTGGCCGCGCTGGCCGGTCCGCTGCCGGACTTCGCGCGGGTGGAGTTGCTGGACATGCTGGCGGTGCTCGTGTCCGGCGATTCCTACGCCGGGCAGCCCGCCGACCTCGGGGAGCACTGCCGGCTCAAGGCGCGCAACGGGCTGTGGACCATCCTGCAGGTGGGTTACGAGCACGAGGCCGAGACCGCGCGGGACATCCTGTGGACCGTGGATCCGGACCAGCCGCGCAGCGGTTACCACGCGATGGGGCTGGAGAAGCGGATCAAGCGGAAGCGCCGCTAGGGCGGGCTGCGCGCGGCGGTGCCGTGGCTTCGAGCGTCAGGACCGGGACGCTCGAAGCCACGGCCCGGCATTGGAACGATGCCCTCGATCCGAGGGATCTCGGGTGCCGCGACCCCACAGCGGGGACTCGGCCGCTTACCGCGACGGGGCGGCTCGCCGATCAGAACGGGCCGCGGCGGGCCATCTCCTCCAGGCGGCGGATGCGGTCCTCGATCGGCGGGTGGGTGGAGAACAACCGGGAGAACGACTCGCCGGGGCGGAACGGGTTCGCGATCATCAGGTGCGACTGCGAGACCAGCTGCGGCTCCGGCACCAGCGGCGCCCGGCGGGTGCCGTACTCCAGCTTGCGCAGCGCGGAGGCCAGGCCGAGCGGGTCGCCGGTCAGCGCGGCGCCCGACGCATCCGCCTGGTACTCGCGCGAGCGGCTGACCCCCATCCGGATGATGCCGGCCGCGATCGGGCCGATCAGGATGATCAGCAGCGACACCAGCGGGTTGTTGCCCTCGCGGTCGTTGCCGCCGAACACGCCGGCGAACATCGCCAGGTTCGCCAGCACGCTGACCATGCTCGCGAGCGCACCGGCGACGCACGAGATCAGGATGTCGCGGTTGTAGACGTGCGACAGCTCGTGCCCGAGCACCGCCCGCAGCTCACGCTCGTCCAGCAGCTCCAGGATGCCGGTGGTGCAGCACACGGCGGCGTGCCGCGGGTTGCGGCCGGTCGCGAATGCGTTCGGCGCGGGGGTCGGGCTCACGTAGAGGCGCGGCATCGGCTGGCGCGCCGACGTGGCCAGCTCCCGCACGATCCGGTACATCACCGGCTGCTCGGGCTCCGACACCGGCCGCGCTCGCATCGCGCGCAGCGCCAGCGTGTCCGACTTGAAGTAGGCGTAGGCGTTCATCCCCAGCGCGAGCGCGAGCCCCACGAACAACGCGCCACGCCCGAACAGTGAACTGATCGCGATGATGATGGCACTCAGCAACCCGAGCAACAGCGCGGTCTTCAGCCCGTTCTGATGCTTGTGCACGTGCCCTGCGCCTCCTTACCAACACTCGCTTTCCCAACGCACGAAACGGAAGTGAAGTTCCTTCATGATCTCCGCGCGCGCCGGCGAGCACTCCGGGTTACCGTTCGACCCGCGTACCCCAAACATCGCGGGGAGGTCGGTCATGGGCGCCGCCGGGGTCAGCCGCCGCACGGTGTTCGGCCTGGTCACGACCGCGGCGCTGCTCGCGCTGCCGTCCCCGGCCCGCGCGGCGCCCCTGCTGACGTCGATCCCGGTCGGGAGGCGCCCGCAGGCGGTCGCGGTGAACCCGGTCACCGGCGTCTGCCACGTCGCGAACACGGCGGACCGGACGGTTTCGGTGATCGACCAGGGGCGCACCGTAGCGACCGTGCCTACCGGGGGTGTCCCGGCCGACCTCGCCGTCGACGAGCGCACCGGTCTGGTCTACGTCGCCAACCGCACGCCGGGCACCACCGCGGTCCTCGACAGCGGGCGGGTCACCAACGTCGTCGCGTCCGGGTCCGAACCCGCGGCTCTCGCCCTCGACGCGGATACATACCGACTGTATGTCGCCTCCGGCGAGGCCGGCGCCGTCCGCGTGCTCGACCTCTTCCAGGGCGCACTCGCGGCGACCATCGAAGCACCCGGTCAGGGGTTCAGCAGCGCGGCGATCGATGGGCGCACCGGGTACTTCGCCGGCCTCCACACCGGCACCGTCGAGGTCCTCGACCTGGACGCGGGCGAGTTCACCGCCAGCATCCCGGTCGGGGACGGGCCGGCCGGGCTCGCCGTCCACCACGGCACCGGCACGGTGTACGTCGCGAACTCCGGCATCCACCACATGACGGTGATCGACGGCGAGCAGATCCGCACGATCCTGCTGCGCAGCGAGGCGTCCTCGGTCGCGGTTCACCAGGCCACCCACACCGTCTACGCCAACGGCGGCCCGGACGGGCTCGTCCGCATCGACGGCGCCCGCGGCGAGATCACCGGCGAACTCGCGCTCGGCATCAACCCCGGGCAGGTCGCCGTCGACCAGCGCACCGGCGCCGTGCACGTCACCGACCCACTGCACGACCGCCTGCACGTGATCACCGGATTCTGAATTCCCGGCACCGGGTACCAGGAGTCCATGAAACTCGGATTGCAGATCCCCGACTTCACCTGGCCGAACGGACCCACCGCTCTGGGCCGCGAACTCGCCGAGGTCGCTCGCGCCGCTGACGACGCCGGGTTCGGATACCTCGCCGTGATGGACCACTTCTTCCAGATCCGCGGCGTCGGCCCCACCGAGAACGACATGCTCGAGGCCTACACGACCCTCGGCTACCTCGCCGCGCACACCCGGAGCGCCAAGCTGCTCACCGTCATCACCGGCGTCCTCTACCGCCAGCCCGGCGTGCTGGCCAAGGCCGTCACCACCCTCGACGTCCTCTCCGGCGGCCGGGCCATGCTCGGCATCGGCGCGGGCTGGAACGAGGAGGAGTCCCGCGGCCTCGGCTTCCCGTTCCCGCCGACCGCGGAACGCTTCCAGATGCTCGAAGAGACCCTGCAGTACGTGCTGCGGATGTGGTCGGACGACGACGGCCCGTTCTCCAGCGCGCACATCGAGGCCGAGCGGCTGCTCAACGTCCCGCAGGCGCTGTCCACACCGCACCCGCCGATCATGGTCGGCGGCAGCGGAGAGAAGAAGACCCTGCGGTTCGTCGCGAAGTACGCCGACGCCTGCAACATCTTCAACGGGCCGGAACTCGAACACAAACTCGACGTCCTGCGCGCGCATTGCGAAACCGAAGGACGCGATTACGACGAGATCACCAAAACCGTCTACCACCCGCTCGACGTCGGTCCAGCCGGCGAGAAGAGCGGGGACCTCAAGGCCGAACTGAGCCGGTTGGCCGAGCTGGGGATCGACGGCGTGATCGGCTCGGTACCGGGAATTCCGGACCTCCGCCTGATCGACGTCTTCGCCGAGGACGTCATCCCCTACGCCGAAGCGCTGTGAACGGCGCCGCGCCGGGCGGTTTCTTCCCCGCGGATACCGCACCGGGTAAGCGGTTTTCCAGCTGCCCGGCGCCGTAACGATCTCCGCCCGCTCGCCGACCTCTGGGGCAAGCCGGTGGCGGCGGGAGGATTTCCATGAGGATCAGTGTCTTCGGGCTCGGCTACGTCGGATGCGTGTCGGCCGCGTGCCTCGCCGGCGAGGGGCACCAGGTGATCGGGGTCGACATCAACCCCGTGAAGATCGATCTTGTCCGGCAAGGGAAAGCGCCGGTGGTCGAGGAACGCATCGGCGAACTCACCGCCGCGGTCGTGGCCAGCGGCGCGTTGCGGGCCACGACGAACGTCGCGGAGGCGATCGCGGGCAGCGAGATCTCGCTGGTCTGCGTCGGCACCCCGTCGGCGCCCAACGGCAGCCTGTCCACCGCCTTCCTGGAACGCGTCACCGAGGAGATCGGCGGCGCGCTCGCGGGCAAAACCGGTCGGCATACG
The DNA here is from genome assembly GCF_040614175.1 of Amycolatopsis sp. NPDC006131. Classification (NCBI taxonomy): domain Bacteria; kingdom Bacillati; phylum Actinomycetota; class Actinomycetes; order Pseudonocardiales; family Pseudonocardiaceae; genus Amycolatopsis; species Amycolatopsis sp. NPDC006131. The sequence continues at coordinate 112,722 of NZ_JBEXTX010000001.1, read as the reverse complement.
GTCGTATTCCGCAGCACGATGTTGCCCGGCACCTGCCTCGACCTGCTGGTGCCGATCCTGGAGAAGGCCTCCGGGCTGACCGCGGGCGTGCACTTCGGCGTCGCGGTGAACCCCGAGTTCCTGCGGGAAGGCAGCAGCGTCAAGGACTTCTTCGACCCGCCCAAGACGGTGATCGGCGAGCTGGACACCGCCAGCGGCGACGCCGTCGCCAAGCTGTACGAGGGCCTGCCCGGCGACGTCTTCCGCGTGCCCATCCCGGTCGCGGAGATGACCAAGTACGCCGACAACGCCTTCCACGGCCTCAAGATCGGGTTCGCCAACGAGCTCGGCGCGATCTGCCGCGCGCTCGGCCTGGACTCGCACCGGGTGATGGACGTGTTCCTCGCCGACCGCAAGCTCAACGTCAGCCCCGCCTACCTGCGGCCCGGCTTCGCGTTCGGCGGCTCGTGCCTGCCCAAGGACCTGCGCGGCCTGGTCTACGCCGCGCACCGCGCCGACGTTTCGGTGCCACTGCTGTCGCACGTGCTGCCCTCCAACGAGGAGCACCTGCGCCGCGCGTTCGACCTGGTCGCGCGCACCGGCAAGCGCCGCATCGGCCTGTTCGGCCTGTCCTTCAAACCGGGCACCGACGACCTGCGCGAGAGCCCGCTCGTCGAACTCGCCGAACGCCTGCTGGGCAAGGGCTACGACCTCAAGATCTACGACGCGAACGTCAGCCTGTCGCGGCTGATGGGCGCCAACCGCGAGTACATCGAGAGCCGCCTGCCGCACCTCGGCCAGCTGCTCGCCGGCACCGTCGACGAGGTGCTCGACCACGCCGAGGTGTGCCTCGTCGGCAGCACCGACCCGGCCGTGCTCGCGGCGCTGCCCAGGGCGGGCGGCCGCACGCTGATCGACCTCGTCCGCCTGCCCGACGCCGCCGTGCGCCGCACCGAAGAAGGATACGTCGGCCTTGCCTGGTAAAGCCCTGATCCTCGTCGAGAACCTGTCCGTGCCCTTCGACCGGCGTGTCTGGCAGGAAAGCACCACCCTGCGCGACGCCGGGTGGGAGGTGCACGTCATCTGTCCACAAGGGACGAAGCGGGACACCGAGCCGGAAGCCGTCATCGACGGCGTGCGCATCCACCGCTACCCGCTGAAAGCGGCGACCGGCGGGCCGGCCGGTTACCTGCAGGAGTACGGATCCGCGCTGTGGCACACGTTCCGGCTGGCCCGCAAGATCGGCCCGGTCGACGTCGTGCACGCGTGCAACCCGCCCGACCTGCTCTTCCTCGTCGCGCGGATGCTCAAGCGGCGGGGCGCGAAGTTCGTCTTCGACCAGCACGACCTGGTGCCCGAGCTGTACCTGTCGCGCTTCGACCGCGGGAAGGACCTCCTCTACCGGGGCGTGTGCGCGCTGGAGCGGGCCACCTACCGGGCCGCGGACGTGGTGATCGCGACGAACGAGAGCTACCGCGACGTGGCGCTCACCCGCGGCGGCAAACGGCCCGAGGACGTGTTCGTGGTCCGCAGCGCCCCGGTCGTGGACCGGTTCCGGCAGGTGCCGCCGGAGCCGGAACTCAAGCGCGGCAAGCCGAACATGCTGTGCTATCTGGGCGTGATGGGCCCGCAGGACGGGGTCGACTACGCCCTCCGCGCGCTCGCGAAACTGCGTGACGACCTGGGCCGCACCGACTGGCACGCGGTGTTCGTCGGCTCCGGGGACGCGTTCGACGCGATGGTCGCGTTGTCGAAAGATCTCCGCCTGGACGACCAGGTCGAGTTCACCGGCCGCATACCGGACGCCGACCTGGTCCGTTATCTGTCCACAGCGGACGTCTGCCTCGCGCCGGATCCGCTGAACCCGCTCAACGACGTGTCGACCATGAACAAGATCATGGAGTACATGGCGATGAGCCGTCCGATCGTGTCGTTCGACCTGCGTGAGGCACGGGTTTCCGCGGGCGAGGCGGCGGTTTACGCGCCGGCCAACGACGAGCTGGAATTCGCCAAGCTGACCGCGAGGCTGATGGACGACCCGGCCGAGCGGAAGCGCATGGGCGAGCTGGGCGCGGCACGCGTCGCGGGACCGTTGTCCTGGGCCAATTCGGCGAAAGCGTTGCTCGCGGCGTACGCCGCGACCGGTCGGTGAATTCCCGACCGGGACAACGGAATCCTCGTCGGAAAAACGCCTGGTCGCGTTTTGAACAAGCCGGTAACCAATCCGGGAATCGCCGCGACGTGGTTTGTGAAAGCCCATCCGTTCGCGGGCGGGCGATGTTTACGAGAGGGGGCCCGGGGCGTTGAACGACGACACCGTCCGTCTGTCCATGATCGGCAGGATCGTGCGCCGCCGCTGGCGGGTCCTCGCCGCCCTCGCCGTCCTCGGCGCGCTGGTGGGGGCCGGCGCGTCGCTGATCTTCTCCCCCGGCTACCAAACGACTTCGCACGTGTTGTTGCAGGGCGCGCCCGATTCCAGCGAGCTGATGACCGAAACGCAGATCGCGACCAGCTCGGTGGTGCTGGACCGCACCGCGCAGGCACTCGCCTGGGGCGTGTCCGGATCCGAGCTGCACGACTCGGTGAGCGCGACCGCGGCCGACGGCAACATCGTGGCGATCACGGCCGAGGCGGAGACGCCGGAAAACGCGCAGCTGCTGGCCGACCAGGTCGCCAAGGAGTACGTCAACTACTCCGCCCAGCTGATCGGCAGCACCGCGGACGCGGCCAGCCAGATCCGCCAGGAGCAGGAGGACGCGCTGCGCCGCCAGGTGCAGGAGACCAACGACCGCATCACCGACCTGTCCCGCCGTGTGCAGGGCGTGACGGTCGAGAGCGTCGAGGTGCGCACCCAGCTGGAGACGCTGCGGACGGCGCTGACCGAGGCGATGGCCAAGCTCGACCAGCTCGACGGCGGCGGTCGCCAGGCGCAGGTGGTCGTGATGGGCTCCGCCGAGCGGCCGTCCTCCCCCGCGCCGCCGACGATGATCCACTTCGTTGCGGGCGGCGCGCTCGTGTTCTTCCTGCTCGGCGTGCTCGGTCACCTCGTCGGCGCGCGCACCGACCGGCGGTTGCGCAACGAGGCCGAGATCGCGGCGGCGGTCGGCGCGCCGCTGCTGGGCAGCGTGGACGTGCCGGAGACGCCGGACCACGCGCAGGCAGGCGACGAGGGGCGCTGGTGGGCCCGGCTGCTCAAGACCGACGAGCCGTGGAACCTGCCGGAGCTCAACGCCTCCGCGGACGCGGCCAGCCGCGAGATCCGGTACCGCCGCGTGCTCTCCCGCCTCGGTGACGGCTCCGGCGTGTTCTCGCGGGTGCTGGTGCTGGCCGCGCAGGACGACCCGGTGGCCAGGACCGCGGTCGCGCAGCTGGCCGCAGCCGGCCACGGCGGACGCCCCGAACTGCGTGTGGCGCTGATCGACCCCGAGCGGCCGACGGTGCCGGACGGCCGCGAGTCCGCCGGCGTCCTCGTGGTGGTGTCCAGCGGGACCAGGACGGGCTGGGAGCTCGTCGCGATCACCGAGGCCGCCGCCGACGCCGGGCAGCGGGTGCTCGGCGTCGTCGTCGCCCAGCGCACGGCCGCGGTTCCCGAGCCGGGCGGCACGAAGACCGCAGGCGACGAAGCATTGGCAGGTTCAGCGTGACGACACCGGACAGCAACCAGAACACGCAGCCACTGCTCGACCTGCAGCGGGTGCTGATCGCGATTCGCCGGCGGCGCCGCCTGTGGCTCTCGGCCGCGGTGCTGGGGCTGCTCGCCGGCGCGGCGCTGGCGGTCGTGTCGCCGACCCCGCCGACCGCGGTGACCCGGCTGCTCGTGCTGCACGCCGAGGACGCGCCGAACGACAGCGGCACGCTCATCAAGACCGACGTGGCCATCCTGGAGACCACCCGGATCGCCGGGGCTGCGCTGCAGCGGCTGGGCTCGTCCGAGCCGCCGGAGAAGTTCGTCAAGTCCTACACCGGCACCGGGCTGACCAACAACGTGCTGGAACTCCAGGTCACGGCCCGCAGCTACGGCGAGGCGGTCGCGAAGGCGCAGGCGCTGGCGGACGCGTTCATCGCCGACCACGGCCAGCGCATGCAGGCCGCGGCGGACGCGGAAGCGCAGGCCCTGCTCGGGCAACGCGACCAGATCCAGACCGAGCTGACCGAGGTCGACCGGCAGATCGCCGCGTCGGCGAGCCGCAACAGCCAGATCGGCCCGGCCGAGCTGCAGTCGCTCTACGCCCGGCGCGCCGACCTGACCTCGCGGGTCTCCGACTTCACCAACCAGGCCAACGAGGCGAAGATCGGCACACCGCAGCTGGCCGCGGGCACGCAGATCGTCGACGCGCCACGTCCGGTCGTCGAATCCCCGCTCGCCCCGCTGGTCACCAACGCGGGCATCGGGCTCGGGTTCGGGCTCGTCGCCGGGCTGGGCCTGGCCGCCGTGATGAGCGTGGTGCGGGACCGGCCGCTGCTGCGGCGGGAGATCGCCGCGCACCTCGGCGCGTCCGTCATCGCGCAGCTGCCGAAGCCCCGGCGGGGGCCGTGGGGAGGCGCCGCCGCGCAGCGGGAGCGGGTCGCGGCGACGCTGGCCCGCGCGGTCGGCGAGAGCGGCAGCGTGTCCGTCCTCGAACTCGGCTGCCCGCGGGTGGCCGCCACGCTCGCGCTGGACATGGCCCGGCACCTGGACGGTCCGGTGGTGGTCGTGGACGACCTGCCGCACCGTCAGGTCACCGCGCTGTCCGGCGAGGCGGGTGAGGGCGTGCGGGTCGTCGACGGCAGCGCGGCCGAGAAGGCCCGCATCGGGGTCGGCTCGGTGTCGCCGGGCACGGCGTGGACCGACCTGCGCCGGCTGGGCGCGGAAACCGTGCTGGTGGTCCGCGCGGGCAAGGCGGACGCGGCGTGGCTGCACACCGTCGCGCGGCAGCTGGCCGACCTGGGCATCCCGGTCATCGGCATCGTGCTCGTCGCGCCGGATCCGCGGGACCGCACGGACGGCACGCTGTGGGACGGGCTGCACACCGCGCTGCGCGGCCGCGCCGCGTTCGCCGAGGCGCGGCCCGCCAACGGCAGCGCCAACGTCGACGACCACCCGACGAAGTGGTTCGCGCCGATCCCCTCCTCCGCCGGGAAGGGCGAGCAGACCGTGACGCTCCAGCCGGTGCACGCCGACCTGCCGACGAAGCAGTTCACGCCGGTCGACGCCCCGGAGGCACACGTGAACGGCAAGCTGCCCCTCGATCGCGAAGGCTGACCATGTGCGGTGTCGCAGGAACCTACCGCTGGCCCGACGGTGGCCCGCTGACCGACCGGCTCACCAAGCGCCTGGCCCACCGCGGGCCGGACGGCGAGGGCCGCTACGACCACGGTGACGTGCACCTGGGCCACCGCCGGTTGTCGATCATCGACCTGTCCGAGACGGGCGCGCAGCCGATGGTCTCCGGCGGGCTGGCGCTGACCTACAACGGGGAGCTGTACAACGCGCCCGAGCTGCGGGCCGAGCTGATGAGCAAGGGCGTGCGGTTCCGCGGCACCTCCGACACCGAGGTCCTGCTGGAGGCGTGGCGGCGCTGGGGCGTCGAGTGCCTGCCGCGGCTGCGCGGCATGTTCGCCTTCGGGATCTTCGACGAGCGCACCGGTGAGCTGTTCCTCGCCCGCGACCAGCTCGGCATCAAGCCGCTGTTCTACGTGCGCCGCGGCGACGGGATCGCGTTCTCCTCCGAGCTGAAAGCTCTCGCCGGCGAGATCGGCGGGCTGCACGTGGACGAGACCGCGCTGGTCGCGTCGCTGCTCTACTACTGGGTGCCGGACAGCCGGTGCGCGTTCCGCGAGGCGCGCAAGCTGCCGCCGGGCTCGTGGCTGCGCGTGCGCCCGAACGGCCGGGTGGACACCGGCCGCTACTGGATCCTGCGGGACGTCGCGACCGAGGCCCGGCACGGCCCGCCCGCCGACCTGGCCGCGGTCGTCGAGGACTCCACCCGCAAGCACCTGCTCTCCGACGTGCCGGTGGCGACGTTCCTGTCCGGCGGCCTGGACTCCAGCTACCTGACCGCGCTGGCGGCCAAGTACTCCCCCGGGATCTCCGCCTACACCATCGGTTTCCGCGCCGAGGACGCGAAGTTCGAGGCCATGCCGGACGACCTGCGGTACGCGCGGATCGTGGCCGACCGCTTCGGCGTCGACCTGCACGAGATCGAGATCGCGCCGAACGTGCAGGACCTGCTGCCGCACCTGACCTACCACCTGGACGAGCCGATCGGCGACCCGGCGGCCATCAACAGCTACCTGATCTGCCTGGCCGCGCGGGAGGCCGGCGTGAAGGTGATGTTGTCCGGGATGGGCGCGGACGAGCTGTTCGCCGGCTACCGCAAGCACCTGGCAAACCTGATCGCGTTGCGCTACCAGAAGATCCCCGGCGCGGTGCGCACGCCGCTGGAGTCCGTTGTGGACCGGCTGCCGGTGGCGACCTCGAAGCGGGGCTTCCGGTCGGTCCGCTTCGCGAAGCGGTTCCTGTCGTTCGCGACCCTGCCGGAGGAGACCGCGTTCCGGCGCAGCTACACGATGTACGACCGGGACGAGCTCGCCGGCCTGGTCGCGCCCGACCTCGCCGGCGCGGTGGACGACGTGCTCACCGAGCACGCCGACACCTACCACGACAACCTGCTCGACGACTTCGTCAACCGCATGTGCCTCGCCGACGCGCGGATGTTCCTGCCGGGGCTGAACCTGACCTACACCGACCGCTCCACCATGGCCGCCTCCACCGAGGTGCGGGTGCCGTTCGTGGACGTCGAGGTGGTCAAGGCCGCGTTCAGCCTGCCCGGCAACCGCAAGATCGCCGGGCGGCAGGGCAAGGCCGCGCTCAAGGAAGCCGCGCTGTCGATCCTGCCGAAGGAGATCGTCTACCGGCCGAAGGGCCTGTTCAGCGCCCCGCTGCGGGCGTGGATGAGCCGCGATCTGGCGCCGCTGGTGCGCGAGGTCGTGCACGACGGTGTCCTCGTCAAGTCCGGGTTCCTGCGGCGCGAGGCCTTGCAGCGGCTGGTCGACGAGGACGCCGCCGGCCGCGAGGACCGGTCCAAGCACCTCTGGCACGTCTTGACCCTGGAGTACTGGTACCGCAGCGCGACCGAAGCCGGCGCGGCCGAGCGAGCAGCGTAAGGAGCCCTGGTGAAGCAGGTCGTACAGAACTACAAGAGCGGCGAGCTGGCGCTGCTGGACGTCGAGGCGCCGGCGTGCAAGCCGGGCGGCGTGCTCGTGCGGACCGCGTTCTCGTTGATCTCCACCGGCACCGAGATGATGAAGGTGTCCGAGGCGAGCATGTCCATGCTGGGCAAGGCGCGGTCGCGGCCGGACCAGGTCGCGAAGGTCGTGCAGAGCGTCGCGACCAACGGCGTCGGCGCCACCTACCGCAAGGTGATGAACCGGCTCGACTCCTACACCCCGCTCGGCTACTCGCTGTGCGGTGTGGTCGAGGAGGTCGGGCCCGGAATCGATGACGTCGCCGTCGGGGATTTCGTCGCCTGTGCGGGCAACGAGCACGCGCTGCACTCCGAGCTGAACTGGGTGCCGAAGAACCTCTACACGCGGGTGCCCGCCGGGGTCGCGCCGCGGCACGCGTCCTTCGCGACCGTCGGCGCGATCGCCATGCAGGGCGTCCGGCGCGGGGAGCCGCAGCTCGGCGACGTCGCGCTGGTCATCGGGCTCGGCCTGATCGGGCAGCTGGTCGTGCAGCTGCTGGCCGCGTCCGGCGTGCGGGTGGTCGGCGTGGATCCGGACCAGGAGCGGTGCAAGCTGGCCGTACGGCTGGGCGCGTCGGTGTGCGGCCACCCCGGCTCCGGGGACGTGGAGATCGCGGTCGGCGAGCTGACCGGCGGGCACGGCGTCGACCAGGTGTACCTCGCCGCGGGCGGCAGCACGAACGAGCCGGTCGAGCTGGCCGCGAAGCTGGCGCGCGACCGCGGCCGGGTGGTCGACATCGGCAAGTGCCGCCTCGACCTGCCGTGGAACGCCTACTACGAAAAGGAACTCGACGTCCGGTTCTCCCGCTCGTACGGCCCCGGCCGGTACGACCCGGAGTACGAACTGGACGGCCGCGACTACCCGATCGGTTACGTGCGCTGGACCGAGCGCCGCAACCTGGAGTGCTTCCTCGACCTGATCGCCCGCGGACGGGTCGACGTCGAGCCGCTGGTCTCGCACGTCGCGGACTTCTCGACCGCCGTGGAGACCTACCGCAGGCTCAACGAGGGCGAGCTGAAGGCCGTCGCCGTTCTCTTCCGATACCCCGACGTGGCCAAGGACGCCGAGGAGCCCGCACTCGTCGCGGAAGTCCCCCGGCGCGAGCCGATCCGCACATCGCAGCGGATGGGCAAGGTGCGGACCGCGTTCATCGGCGCGGGCAACTACGCGTCCTCGATGCTGCTGCCGCACCTGGCCGAACGGGAGGACGTCGAGCTGCGCCGCGTCGTCACCACGTCGGCGCTGTCGGGCGCGAACGCCAAGCGGAAGTTCGGGTTCGCCGAGGCCACGACCGATGTGGACGCCACACTCGCCGACCCGGATATCGACGCGGTGTTCGTGGTGACCCGGCACAGCTCGCACGCCGAACTGACCCGCCGCGCGCTGCTGGCGGGCAAGGCGGTGTTCGTGGAGAAGCCGCTGGCGCTCAGCGAAGCCGAGCTGGGCAAGGTGCTCGGCGCGATCGAGGAGTCCGGCAACGACCGGCTGCAGGTCGGGTTCAACCGGCGGTTCGCGCCGCTGCTGCACGAGGCCACCGGCCGGTTCGGCAGGCGCATCGGCGCGGCGTCGGTGCGGTACCTGGTGAACGCGGGCCGCCTGGAGCACGGCAGCTGGTACAACCAGGCCGGTTCCGAGGGCACCCGGTTCGCCGGCGAGGGCGGGCACTTCATCGACACGGTGAGCTGGCTGCTCGGCGCGGACCCGGTGTCGGTCTACGCCTGCGCCACGCCGGACCAGCAGGACCTGCAGGTCGTGCTGCGGTACCCGGACGGCTCGACCGCGACCATCAGCTACGCCACCAGCGGTTCGACGAGCTTCCCCAAGGAGACGCTGGACGTCGTCGCCGATGGCAAGGTGCTGAAGTTCGACGACTTCGCGCGCGCCTCGGTGTACGGGCGCAAGCGGTGGACCAGCTCGCGCCTGCCGAAGGGCCGCGACAAGGGGCAGCACGCCGAGCTGGACGCGTTCGTCACCGCGGTCACCTCAGGCGGGCCGATGCCGGTGCCGCTGGAGTCGCTGGTCGCGACCACGCTCGCGACGCTCGCGGTGCAGACCAGCCTGGCCACCGGCGTGCCGGTCAAGATCGGAACCACGTCATGATGGACCCCGCCTGGTACCTGCGGCGGCTGTCGCGGATGGGCCCGCGCGAGGTCGCCGGGCGCGCGGCGGACGTGCTGAACCGGCGCAGGCTGCGCCGCGCGCTGCCCGAGGCGTCCGCGCCGCTGCCCGGCCGCCGGTTCACCGCGGTGCTGCCCGACGGCGTGCAAGTCCCGGCGGACGCGCGGGCCCGCGTGCTGGAGACCGCGGACCGGCTGCTCGACGGCCGCGCCGAGTACTTCGGCCTGCGGCGGCACGACATGGTGAGCCCGGACTGGTCGTTCGACCCGAAGACCGGGCGGCACGCGCCCGCCGACACCTTCGCCTTCGACATCCCCTACCGGCACGAGGACGTCGTCGGCGACATCAAGCAGATCTGGGAGCCGTCGCGGCACCAGCACCTCACCGTGCTGGCCACCGCGTACGCGCTGACCGGTGAGGACCGCTACGCCGAGCGCGTCGCCGACCACCTCAAGTCGTGGTGGGCGGCGAACGCGCCGCTGACGAGCGTGCACTGGGTCAGCGGGATCGAGCTGGGCATCCGGCTGCTGTCCTGGGTGTGGGTGCGGCGGCTGCTCGACGGCTGGCCCGGCGCGCCCGGGCTGTTCGAGGACAACCCCGAGGCGCTGCACCAGATCTGGCACCACCAGCGGTGGCTCGCCACCTTCCCGAGCCGGGGGTCATCGGCGAACAACCACGTCATCGCCGAGGCGGCCGGGCAGCTTGCCGCGTCCTGCGCGTTCCCGTGGTTCCCCGAATCGGCCGGCTGGCGGGCGGCGGCGCTGCGCTCGCTGGACGAGCACCTGGCGGCCAACACGTTCGGCTCGGGCCTGAACCGGGAGCTGGCCACCGAGTACCACGGCCTGGTCCTGGAACTGGGCCTGGCCGCGGCGATCGAGGCCGGCCCGGCGGCGCCGGACTCGCTGTGGCGGACGCTGCTGCGGATGACCGATGCGCTCGCGGCCGTCGTCGACGTGCGGCTGCACCCGCCGCGCCAGGGCGACAGCGACGACGGGCACGGGCTCGTGCTCGACGGCGCCGGGGCCAACCGGTGGTCGTCGCTGCTGGCGACCGGGGACGTCCTGTTCGGACGGCTGGACTGGTGGCCGAGCCCGCGCGGCGGGGACGCCCGGACGCCGCTGCTCACCGCGCTCGCCCGTCGCTTCGAGGCCGCGAACCGGCCACGCACGCGACCGGACCACTTCGCCGACGCCGGGCTGACCCTGCTGCGCACCCCGGCCGGGGACGGCCGCGGCGAGATCTGGTGCCGCTGCGACGGCGGCCCGCACGGGTTCCTGTCCATCGCCGCGCACGCGCACGCCGACGCGTTGTCGGTCGAGGTGCGGCACGACGGCGTCGACGTTCTCGCCGACCCGGGAACCTACTGCTACCACGGCGAACCCGGGTGGCGGGCGTACTTCCGGTCCACGCTCGGCCACAACACGGTGCAGCTGGACGACACCGACCAGTCCACTTCGGGCGGCCCGTTCCTGTGGACGCGGCACGCGCGCACCCGCGTGCTGGCCCGCCCCGGCGGCGGGGTGGCGCGGTGGTCCGCCGAGCACGACGGCTACCGGCCCGCCGTGCACCGGCGCACCGTCGAACTCGACCCGGCCGAACGGGAACTGCGGATCACCGACGAGATCACCGACGACCGGCACCACCCGGCGCGGCTCGCGTTCCACCTCGGCCCGCGGGTGAGCGTCGAGCTGACCGGCAACGCGGCGGTGCTGACGTGGACCGCGGGCGGCCGCGACCGGGCGGCGATCCTCGACCTTCCCGCGGCGCTCACCTGGACCGCGCACCGCGGCCAGACCGACCCGCCGCTCGGCTGGTACTCGCCCGGCTACGGCCGCCGCGAACCGGCCGCGACCCTGATCGGCAGTGGGCTCACCGGCCGCGCCGGCCCGCTCACCACACTGCTGCGCTTCGCCGACTAGCCGGGAGGTTGCCCGCCGTGCCCGCACCAACGACGACCCGAGCCCGCTGGGTGGCGGTGTTCCTCGGCGTCCTGGCGCCACTGGCCGCGCTCGCGTGCACCCCCACCCCGGAACCGGCGGACACCACCGCGGCAATCGCGGGTTCCGGGGCGTGCGGCAACCTGCCGCCCGGCCCCGCGGAGCCGCCGGCCGGCGCGGTCGTCGTCGACGCCGCCGTGCCCGGCGACCTCCAGGCCAAGACGAAGGCCAGCCCGCCGGGCACCACGTTCTGGCTGCAGCCCGGCACGCACACCCTCGGCACCGACGAGTTCGACCAGGTCGCGCCGAAGGACGGCAACACCTACACCGGCGCCCCGGGAGCGGTCGTCGACGGGCGCCACACCAACCGGTACGCCTTCAGCGGCAAGGCGAGCGGGGTGACCGTCCAGCACCTCACGGTGACCGGGTTCGACGCGCCGGACAACGAGGGCGTGGTCAACCACGACTCCGGCGCGGGCTGGGTCATCCGGTCGAACCTGCTCACCGACAACCGCGGCGCCGCGATGATGGCGGGCGCGCGCCAGGTCATGACGGGCAACTGCCTCAAGGACAACGGGCAGTACGGGCTCAACGCCTGCTGCGGCGACGTCACCGATCTCGTGCTGGAGGGCAACGAGTTCGTCGGCAACAACGCCGACGACGTGGAGAGCAAGTACCCCGACGGCTGCGGCTGCACCGGCGCGATGAAGTTCTGGGAGGTCGACGGCGCCGACATCCGCGGCAACTGGATCCACGACAACCGCGGACCGGGCATCTGGGCCGACACCAACAACAACGACTTCCTGATCGAGAACAACCTCATCGAGAACAACGACGGCACCGCGATCTTCTACGAGACCAGCTACAACGCGACCATCCGCGGCAACACGCTGAAGCGCAACAACCTGGTCAGCGGGCGCGAGTTCGTCGACCGCGACGACAACTTCCCGGCCGCGGCCGTCTACATCTCCGAGTCCGGCGGCGACGCGCGCGTGCCCGCCCGCACCGACAAGATCGACATCTACGACAACGACTTGGTGGACAACTGGGGCGGGGTCACGCTGTGGGAGAACGCGGACCGCTTCTGCAACAGCCCCGCCAACACGTCGACCGGCACCTGCACGCTCGTCGTCGGGGACGTCGCGAAGTGCGCGCCGCCGGGCATCAACACGGACCCGCTGCACGCCGACTGCCGCTGGAAGACCCAGAACGTGCAGGTCCACGGCAACCGGTTCGAGGTGAACCCGCGCAACATCGGCTGCCAGGCGATGTGCGCGCGGATGGCGCTGCTGTCCAACTACGGCAGCTCGCCGGACTGGTCGCCGTACCAGGGCGACGTGGTCCCGCAGGCGATCACCTTCGACCAGAACAACCGCTGGTCCGGCAACACCTACGTCGGGCCGTGGACCTTCGTCGCGCACGACGCGAGCAGGCTGGTCGAGCAGATCGAGTGGCAGGGCCCGGCCTACCGGCAGGACGCCGGCAGCACCTTCGCGGCAGGGGGCGGCAACTGATGAGCCTCACCGGCATCCGGCCGCGGACACTCGACGAGGACGACGTCGCCCGCGGCCCGCGCACCTTCCGGATCCTCGGCGCGATCTGGGCGCTGCTGATCTTCAACACCCTCGCCACCCAGGGCGTCTCGGCGCTCATCCCGATCCCGCGCCCGGTCACGCAGGCCCTCACGATGAGCGCGGTCGGCATTGCGTTCGCGCTCGCCCTGATCCTCAACCCGCGCCTGAAGATCCGGCCCAGCGCGTTCCTGGTGCTGCTCAGCCTGCTGCTGGTGGCGAGCTTCGCGAGCAGCGTGCGGATGGAGTCCGGCCTCGGCTCGCTGTTCCGGTGCGCCCGGCTCGGGCTGTTCGTCGGGACGTTGTGGCTGATCAGCCCGTGGATGAACGGCTCGATCTGGTTCGTCCGCCAGCACATCAGGGTGCTGACCGTGCTGCTGGTCTCCGTCGCCGTCGGCCTGGTGATCTCCCCCGGCCTGGCGATGCCGGAACTCAACGACGGCCGGCTCACCGGCGTGCTGTGGCCGCTGACGCCGACGCAGATCGGGCAGTACGCCGCGATCGCCGCCGGGCTGGCCGTGCTGCTGTGGATCAACAAGCTCACCGACACGCGCAGCGTGGTCATGGTCGCCGGCCCGGCGATCGTCCTGCTCGTGCTGACCCACACCCGCACGGCGACCCTCGGCCTGGTCGCCGGGCTCGTCATCGCGATGCTGTCGATGTGGCTCACCAGCGGCCGCGCCCGCAAGGCGTTCGCCTGGGGCATCGCCGTGGCCGGGATCGGCGCCGTCCTGCTCGGGCCGCTGCTGCAGACCTGGGTCCTGCGCGGTCAGGACGCGGAGAACTTCGGCAACCTCACCGGCCGCGCGAAGGTGTGGGAACGGCTGCTGGCCACCCCGCGCACCTGGTTCGAGGAGATCTTCGGGACCGGGCTGTCCAACAAGTCCTTCGACGGCCTGCCCATCGACAACAGCTGGCTGGCCGTCTACCACGAGCAGGGCTACCTGGGCGCCACGATCGTCGTGTTGTTCCTGGTGACCCTCGTCGTGGTGGCCATCGCCCGCCCGCCGTCGCCGGGGCGGGCGTGCGCGTTGTTCCTGATCACGTACTGCCTCGCGGCCTCCTACACCGAAGCCGGGCTCGGGGACGCCTCCCCGTACCTGCTGCACCTGGCGGTCGCGGCGGGCCTGCTCGCCGGCACTCCACAAAGGACGGTACCGCGGTGAGCGGCGAACCCGTAACGGACCAGCGCCCGCGCGCGACCTCAAGACATCGCAGAGAGGTGGTCGAACCGTGAGCCAGCCAGGGGTTCTGCTCGATCGCGACGGCACGATCATCGTCGACAGCGGGTATGTCGGCTCCGTCGACCGGGTCGAGTTCATCGACGGGTCCATCGCGGCGATCGCCGCGCTCAACCGGGCCGGCATCCCGGTCGCCGTGGTCACCAACCAGGCCGGCGTCGCCCGCGGGTACTACGGCATCGCCGACGTGGAGCAGGTCCACAAGCACATGATCGCCGAGATGGCGCGGCACGGCGCGCACGTCGACCTGTGGTTGTTCTGCCCCTACCACCCCGACGGCATCGTGGAGGCGTTCGCCCGCCGCAGCGCCGACCGCAAGCCGGGGCCGGGCATGGCGCTGGCCGCCGCGGAAGCGCTCGACCTGGACCTGTCCGCGTCCTGGGTGGTCGGGGACAGCCCCGCCGACGTCGGGCTAGCGCGGGCCGTCGGCGCGAAACCGCTGCACGTCGGGCCGCCCGGCTCGGCCGTGATGGGCGTGGACACGTTCCCCGACCTCGCCGCCGCCGTGCGGTTCATCCTCGGCGGCGACACCGCACCCGCGCCGGAGCAGCAGAAGGCGCCGAAGTTCCCGGCCGCGAAGTTCCACCGGGCCGACTCCTACGGCGGCGCCTACGTCGCCGAGCTGGCGCGCGCCTTCGCCACCGTGGACCTGGAGCAGGTCAGCCGCGCGGCGAAGATCCTGAACGCCGCCTACGACCGCGATTCGGCCGTGTTCGCCTGCGGCAACGGCGGATCCGCGTCGATCGCCAACCACCTGCAGTGCGACCACGTGAAGGGCGTGCGCAACGGCACCGGTGTCACCACGCGCGTGCAGAGCCTGAGCACCAACGTGGAGCTGTTCAGCGCGATCGCCAACGACCTCGGCTACGAACACGTCTTCGAGTACCAGCTGCAGTCCCAGGCGCGGCCGGGTGACGTGCTGATCGTCATCTCGTCCTCGGGCCGCTCGCCGAACATCGTGCGGGCGCTGGACTGGGCGGCGGCGCACGAAATGCCGACCATCGCGCTCACCGGTTTCGCCGGTGGGCCCGCCCGCCGCCGGGCCGAGGTCTCCATCCACGTCGACTCCGCCAACTACGGCGTCGTCGAAGACGCCCACCAGGCGTGCATGCACCTGCTGGCCCAGTACGTCCGACAGTCGAGGATGACCCCAGATGCCGTTGTCTCGCAGACATTCTGACCGCATGCGCGTCGCGATCAACCTGCTCACCGACGACCCGTTCAACCCGTCGGGCGCGCACTGGTTCTGGACCCGCGTCATCCCCGAGATGACCAGGCTGCTCCGCGACGGCGAGTCGTTCCACCTGATGGTGAGCCCGAAGTCGCGGCCGACGCACGATTACGGCCGCAGCGTCGGCTACATCACCTACCCGTGGTCCAACGAGAAGCGCAACCTGCGCACGCTGTCGGAGCACCTGTACTCGCCTCTGCGGCTGCCGCTGAGCGGGATCGACGTGCTGAACACGTTGATGGCGCCGATCGTGAAGTCCGCGCCGAAACTCGTGGTGCACATCAAGACACTGCACGCGTACACGACGCCGCACGCGATCTCGCCGCCCGCGCGGCTGTACCGCCAGCTGAGTTACCCGCGCACCGCCCGCCTGGCCGACGCCATCATCCTCAACTCGCGCAGCCTGGTCGACGAGGTGCAGCAGTACCTGAAGGTCGATCCGGCGAAGATCCGGCTCATCCCGGAGGCGGTCGACCACGAGCTGTTCAACCCCGGCGACCGGGACGAGGCGTTCGCGCACGTCGCGAAGCGGTACGGGGTGCGCGAGAACTTCGTGTTGTTCGTGTCGTCGCTGTGGCCGTACAAGAACTGCGAGGGCCTGATCCGCGCGTTCGCCGCGGCGAAGTCCGACCTCGGCGGCAGGCAGCTGGTCGTCGTCGGACCCGGCCGGGACGTCGAGTACGTCGGCGAGCTCAAGGCGCTGGCCGCGCGGCTCGGCGTGGCGGACGACATCGTGTGGGTGGGCGGGGTGCCGCTGGAGGAGACGGTGCACTTCTACCGCGCCGCGGACGTGTTCGTGTACCCGTCGCACAACGAGACGTTCGGCCTGCCGATCCTGGAGGCCATGGCGTCGGCGTGCCCGGTGGTCACCTCGAACGTGACAGCGATGCCGGAGACCGCGGGCGGGGCGGCGCTGCTGGCCGCCCCTAAGGACGCGGACTCGATCGCCGACCAGATCGTCAAGGCGTGCGGCCCGGAGGGCGAGCGGCTGCGGGCCCGCGGACCGGAACGCGCCGGCGAGTTCACCTGGGCGGCCACCGCGGCGCGGACGCTCGACGTGTACCGCGAGGTGCACGCACGATGAGGATCCTGGTCACCGGCGGCGCCGGGTTCATCGGCTCGCACACCTGCGACCGGCTCGTCGAGCTGGGACACGAGGTGATCGTGCTGGACGTCCTGGCCGCGCCGGTGCACCGCGACGGCAAGCCGAACCACCTCACGTCCGGCGTGGAGTTCTACGAAGGCGACGTGCGCAACCGCGACCTGGTGCGCAACCTGCTGCGCCGGGTGGACGCGGTCTACCACTTCGCCGCCTACCAGGACTACCTGCCGGACTTCGCCAAGTTCACCGACGTCAACGTCACCTCGACCGCGATGATCTACGAGATCGTGGTCGCCGAGAAACTCGACCTGCAGCGGATCGTCGTGGCGTCCTCGCAGGCCGCGATGGGCGAAGGGCTGTACCGGTGCGCGGCGCACGGCGAGCAGACGCCGGACATGCGCCCGGAGTCCGCGCTGCGGGCCGCGCGCTGGGACATCGGCTGCGCGGTGTGCGGCGAGCCGATCGAGGTGCTGGCGACACCGGAACGCGTCGCCAACCCCCAGAACGCCTACGGCATGTCCAAGCACGGCGAGGAGGTCGTGGCGGTCAACCTCGGGCGCCGCTACGGCATCCCGACCGTCGCCCTGCGCTACAGCATCGTGCAGGGCCCGCGGCAGTCGGTCTACAACGCCTACTCCGGCGCGTGCCGCATCTTCAACCTGCACTACCTGCTCGGCGGCGCGCCGACCCTGTACGAGGACGGGCAGAACATCCGCGACTACGTCAACATCCACGACGTCGTCGACGCGAACGTGCTGGTGCTCGCCGACGACCGCGCGGCAGGGCGCGTGTTCAACGTCGGCGGTGGGACCGGATACACCACGCAGGAGTTCGCCGAGGTGGTACGCCGGCAGTACGGATCGGACCGGCCGGGGCGGATCAGCGGCGAGTACCGCTTCGGCGACACCCGGCACATCCTCTCCGACGTCGACGCGCTCAAGCAGCTGGGCTGGTCCCCGAAGCGGACCCCGGCGGACTCGGTCGCCGAGTACGCCGCGTGGCTGCGGGACATGCCGGGCCTGGAGGAAATCCTCGCCGAGGCGGACGCCAAGATGCGCTCGCTCGGCGTGGTGCGCAAGGCGGGGTCGTGAAGGCGTTCCTGCTCGCGGCCGGGCTGGGGACGCGGCTGCGGCCCCTGACCGACCACACCCCCAAGTGCCTCATCGAGATCGGCGGGCGGCCGATGCTGGACATCTGGCTGGACGCGCTCGCGGCCGCCGGGGTGGACGAGGTGCTGGTCAACTTGCACCACCTCGCGCCGCTGGTCCGGCGGCACCTGGCCGGGCGCGACGGCGGTCCGGTCGTGCACACCGTCGAGGAGCCGGAACTGCTCGGCAGCGCGGGCACGCTGCGGGCCAACCGGGAGTTCGTCGCCGGCGAGGAGATGTTCCTGGCGCTCAACGCCGACAATCTCACCGACTTCGACCTGCGGGGGCTGGTCGGCGCGCACCGCGCGGGCGGGGCGATCGCGACGTTGTCGGTGTTCCGGGCGCCCGATCCGACGCAGTGCGGGATCCTCACGGTTTCCGACGGGCTGGTGACGGGGTTCGTGGAAAAACCCGCCGACCCGCCGGGCGACCTGGCCAACGCGGGGATGTACGCGTTCTCCCCCGCCGTGCTCGACCTGATCGGCCCGCCGCCCCGGGACATTGGCTACGACCTGCTGCCCGCGCTCGTCGGGCGCGCCCGCGCGGTCTCCCTCGGCGACTCGTGGTTCCTCGACATCGGCACCCCCGCGGCCCTGTCCAGGGCGCGCGAAGTCTGGCAAGGCAGGCGAGCATCGTGATCATCACCCAGACCCCGCTGCGCATCGGGCTCGTCGGTGGCGGGACCGATCTGCCCAGCTACTACCGCGAACACGGCGGCCGGGTGCTCAACGCGGCCATCGACAAGTACGTCTACGTCGTGGTCAAGCAGCGCTTCGACGACGAGATCTACGTCAACTACTCGCGCAAGGAGATCGTCTCCCGCGTCGAGGACCTCGAGCACGAGCTGGTGCGCGAGGCCATGCACATGACCGGGGTGCGCAGTGGCGTGGAGATCACCACGCTCGCCGACATCCCGTCGGCCGGGTCGGGGCTCGGGTCGTCGTCGTCGGTGACGGTGGGGCTGCTGCACGCGTTGTTCGCCTACCAGGGCAGGCAGGTGACGGCCGAGGAGCTGGCCGAGCGGGCGTGCGCGATCGAGATCGACCGGTGCCGCAAGCCGATCGGCAAGCAGGACCAGTACGCGGCCGCCTTCGGCGGGTTGTGCGACCTGCAGTTCGGGCCGGGCGACGCGGTCGGGGTCGAGCAGATCGACCTACCGCGCGCGGACTGGCGGAAGTTGCAGGACGAGCTGATGTTGTTCTTCACCGGCATCACGCGCAGCGCCAACACGATCCTGGGCGAGCAGAACGCGAACGTCGGCAACAAGCTCACCCAGCTGGGGCAGCTGCGCGACCTGGCGGGCGAAGCGGCGGACGGCCTGCGCGGCGGCGAGCTGTCCGCGCTGGGCACCGCGCTGCGCAAGAGCTGGGAGGCCAAGCGCTCGCTCGCGTCCGGGGTGTCCAACCAGCAGATCGACGAGGCCGTCGACGCGGCGCTGTCGGCGGGCGCGACCGGGGCGAAGGTGACCGGCGCGGGCGGCGGCGGGTTCCTGCTGGTGAGCTGCCCGCTGGAACACCAGCACGCGGTGCGCGCCCGGCTCACCACGATGAAGGAACTGCCGATCAAACTGGAGCGGCTGGGGTCCCGCATCATCTTCAACGTGCACCGCGACATCTGGAGCTGACCAGGGCCGCGACAAGACCGACAGCGACGAGCAGCAGATCGACGGCGTCCGCGAGCCGCACGTCGAAGCCGGGGATCAGCTTCGTCGAAACGGTGTGCAGGTGCAGCACGACGAGGGTGAGCGCGCCCACCGCGACGCGGTCCGCCGCGCGGGTCAGCTCACCGCGCACAGCCATGCCGATGCCCAGCGCAACCGGCACGAAGAGCACCAGCAGGTCGTACGGCGCGTGGTAGAAGCCGATGAGCATCGCCGTCGTGGTCCCCGCGGCCACCGTCAACGGCTGCCTGGCGCCGCGCACCACGAACACGACGGCCACGACCGCCAGCAGCGGAATCGCGATCTGCAACCACGCGGGCGGCTCGGTCAGCCCCCAGCGCGCGAGCTGCCCGAGCAGGTCGAACCGCCGCTGGGCGGGGTTGCTCAGCCCGGTCGGCGCCGCATCGGAACTGAGCACCGCGACGTCACGCAGGACCGACCGCACGAACCCGGCGGGACCGCCGGCGGCGATGGTGCACGCGACCACCACCGGAACCGATGCCACGGCCAGCCACAGCACGCCGCGCCAGGCCGATCGCAGCCGCCCGCCGACGGCCGCGGCCAGGGCGAACACGCCGAACTGCACCTTGATCAGGACCAGTGCGACACCCCAGCCTGCCCCGGGCTTCGCGGTCGCCAGTGAGCGGAGGATCAGCACCGCGCCGAGCACGCCGAGCAGGCTGCCCAGTTGCCCGGAAATCGCGCCGCGACCCGGATACCAGCCAAGTGTGGCAGCGCCCATTTCGCCAGAATCCGCAGCATCACAATGGCGACACCGATCGACAGCAGTTGGAAAAGGGCGACCGAAAAAAGTAAGGGAGTGGCGCGAGTGGAACCGCGAGGGTCAGCCAGGCCGGCATGTAGAGCGACATCGGCAGCGCCCACGGGTACGTCGCGAGGTAGGTGCCGGGATCGTACGGGTTCCCGCCGCTGAGCAGGTCACGGCCAGGGGTCCAGACCGTGTCGCGGAAGTCGAGGAAGTACCCCTCCGCGCCCCGGAAGGCTTTCCGCATTCCCCGGCGGAGAAGTCGGAAGGTCGTTGAACCACGTTACGACAATGGCGTGTGATGCATTCGGCTCCCCATTTCCGCCTGCCGGGTGGAAACAATCCGCCGATCGGCGGCGACTTCCCCACGTGGACCAGACGAACGTGCAGGCCCCACGGCCCGCCGTCCCACCCGCGCTGCGGGTTCCGCTCGCGGCTGCCGCCGCCGTCGCGGGGGTCGTGGCGCTCGTGCTCGGCGTGCTCTTCGCCGGTGACGTCACCGGCACCGCGCTCGACCAGCGCGCGTACGAGGCGTTGCGGGACAGCGTGCGCGAACCGTCGTTGTCGTTCGACGTCTCGTGGGCCGTCGGCACCGCGGGGGATCCGGGGTGGGCCGCCGGGCTGGTCGTGGTCCTCGCCGTGATCTGCTTCGCCGCGCGACGCCGTCGTCTCGCGCTGCTCGCCGTCGCCGGGCCCGCCGCGACCGGGGTGCTCACCACGGTGGTGAAACCCATGGTGGACCGGACGATCAACGGTGACCACCTGTCCTACCCCAGCGGGCACACCGCGCTGGTCACCTCGCTCGGGATCGTCGTCGGGCTGCTGCTCGCCGACCGGTTCCGGCTCGGCCGCGCGGGGCTGCCGCTGGTGCTCGGCCTGGCGGTGCTGTGCGGCGCGGCGATGTCGTGGTCGCAGACCGCGTCCCGGGTCCACTACCTCACCGACACCGTCGGCGGGTTCTGCACGTCCCTGGCCGTGGTGGTCGCCGCCGCGCTGGCGATCGATCGAGTAGCCGATCGTGTGAACGCCGGAGGGTAACGGCGCTTTTCGCCCCGGCGACTTCCGTAGACGAACACCTTCACGGACGGGGGCGGGTGATGACCACGAGGAGCCGGGCGATCCCGCTCGCGCTCGGCGCCGCGGCTGTCCTCGCGCTCGCCGGCGTCGTCGCGGCCGTCGCGACCGATCCCGCCCCGCCGGCCGTGGTTCCGACCGCGCAGGGCGCCCCGGCCGCTCCCCCCGCGCCGCCCGCCGCGGTCTGCGGCAGCCCGGCGCTGGCCGGGCCGGCTTCGCCACCGCCCGGCGCGGTGGTCGTCCCGGCAGGCAGCAACGCGGGCTTCGACTTCAGCACGCCGGGCGCGACGTACTGGTTCGCGCCCGGGGTCCACACGCTCGCGCCCGGCGAGTACTCGCAGATCAGCCCCGGCGCGGGCGCGACGCTGCTCGGCGGGCCCGGCGCGGTGCTGGACGGCAACCGCGACAACCGGTACGCCATCACCGGCCGCGCCACCGGCGTCACGATCCGGCACCTGACGATCCGCAACTTCGTCGCGCCCCGCGACGAGGGCGTGGTGAACCACGACTCCGGCGACGGCTGGACCGTCGAGCACAACACCCTGACCCGCAACCGCGGCGCGGCGCTGATGGCGGGCGCGCGCAACCGCATCGCCGGGAACTGCCTGGCGGACAACGGCCAGTACGGCCTGAACGCCTACCAGTCCGGCAACCGCATCACCGGTCTCGTCGTCGAGGGCAACGAGTTCACCGGCAACAACACCGAGGACTGGGAGGCGCAGCTGCCCGGCTGCGGCTGCACCGGCGCGATGAAGTTCTGGGCGGTCAACGGCGCCGACGTGCGCGACAACTGGATCCACGGCAACCGCGGCACCGCCGTGTGGGCCGACACGAACAACAACGACTTCCTCATCGAGGGCAACCTCATCGAGGACAACGACGGCACCGGCGTCTTCTACGAGATCTCCTACAACGCGGTGATCCGCGGCAACACGTTGCGGAACAACGCGTGGCGCACCGGCCGCGAGTTCGCCGGCGAGCGCGACCCGTTCCCGACCGGCGCGATCTACCTGTCCGAGACCGACGGCGACGCCCGGATCCCGGCCCGCACCGCGAAGATCGAGGTCACCGGGAACCTGCTGGAGAACAACTGGGGCGGCGTCGTGGCCTGGGCCAACGCGGACCGGTTCTGCAACTCGTCCGCGTCGACCACCGCCGACTGCACGTTGATCGTCGGCCCGGAGAACACCTCGGTCTGCTCGCCGCCCGCGATCGCCCGCGAGCCGCTGTACACCGACTGCCGCTGGTGGACCTCGGACCTGGAGATCCACGGCAACACCTTCCGGTTCGACCCGGCCGCGGTCGACGGCGGATGCCCGGTCGAGTTCTGCGGGCGGATGGCGCTGCTGTCCAACTACGGCAGCTCGCCGGAGTGGTCGCCGTACCAGGGCGACGTGATCCAGCGGCACATCGTGTTCGCGGCGGGCAACCGCTGGCACGACAACACCTACACCGGGCCGTGGCGGTTCACGGTCCCGGACATGAGCACGACGGTGCCGGTCCCGCAGTGGACCGGGGCGCCGTACCACCAGGACGCGGGCAGCACGTTCGGATGAGCGGAGGGCGGATGGGACGCAGGTTGTGCGCGGAGAGCGAGTACCCGGCGGCGCTGCTCGCCGTGGCGGGGTACCGCCTGCCGGGGAGTGACCGGGCGTTCCCGGCGGAACCGGTGGCCCCCGAGGAGTGGCCGAGGCTGCTCACGGCGGCGCGGAAGCACCGGATGACCGGGCTGCTGACCGCGGCGATCACCGCGGGCGCGTTCCCGGCCACCGGCGAGCAGGCACGCGAGGTGAAGTCCGCGCACGCCACCAACCAGATGCGCGTGCTGGTGCTGGAGCACGAGCTGCTGCGGATCCTGGACCTGCTCGACGGGGCGGGCATCGAGGCACGGGTGCTCAAGGGCACGGCGGTGGCCCACCTGGACTACCCCGATCCGGCGCTGCGGTCCTTCAACGACCTGGACGTGATGGTGCGCGCGGCGGACATCGACCGGACCGTCGCGGTGCTGGGGACGGCCGGGTTCCAGCGCACGCTCGCCGAGCCGCGGCCGGGGTTCGACCGGCGCTTCGACAAGGGCATGACGTTGCGCCCGCCCGCCGGGTACGAGCTGGACCTGCACCGCACCTTCGTCCTCGGGCCGTGGGGGCGGCGGGTCGACCTGGACGCGGTGTGGGACGCCGGGCAGGAGTTCGCCATCGGCGGCCGAGCGGTGCGGGCGCTGTCGCCGCCGAACCGGTTCCTGCACGCCTGCTACCACGCGGCCCTCGGCGACTGGCCGCTGCGGCTCGGGTCGCTGCGGGACGTGGCGGAGATGCTGCGGGTGGTGGATCCGGGTCCGGTGCTGGCGCTGGCCGGGTCGTGGGGCGCGGAGGCCGTGGTCGCCGCCGCGGTGGCCGACACGGTGCGCCTGCTCGGGATCAAGGTCCCCGGCCCGCTGGCGCGCTGGGCGGTGGCCTACGTGCCGTCGCCGCGGGACGAGTCGTGGCTGGGGTTGCACACGACGCCGGACAAGACGTTCGCGGCGCAGGCCGTGGCCACCCTGCGGGTCCTGCCGTGGCGCGACAAGCCGGCCTACCTGCGCGCGCTGGTCTTCCCGGACGCGGACTACACGGCGGACCGGCACCGGAACCCGTTGAGCCGCTTCACCTACGCGCTGCGCGAGGTGCGGAAGGGCTCGCCGACCGGGACGCGCTGAGGGTCAGCGCCGCAGCCGGGCGACCAGCAGGTTCGAGTCGTCGCCCACCAGGTTGGCGCCGTTGGTCACGTAGACCCGGCTCCCCCGCACGACGACCGCCGTGGTGCCCTGCATGCCGACCCCGGCGTCGAGGAGGGTCTCCGCGGCGCCGTCCGGAGCCACCCGCACGAGCTTGCTGTCCTGGTTGATCGCCGCGAGGATCTCGTCGCCGCGGCCGGTGAAGTCGAAGTCGTCGATGCCCGCGAGCCCGGTGGCCCGGACCTCGGCGGGGCCGCCGGTCAGCGGGATGCGGACGATCGTGCCCCGGTCGGAGTTGCTCGCCCACACGGCGCCGTCGTGGACCTTCAAGCCGTTCGCGCCGAAGAAGCCGTCGGGCGCCAGTGCCGGGTCGGCCGACCACACGGAGGCCGCGCCACCACGCAGCGGCGCCTGCCAGATGCGCCCGCCCGCGGAGTCGGTCACCAGGAAGCGGTCGCCGTCGATGACCAGGGCGTTCGGCATGGTGTCGGCGGGCAGCGGCACGACGAGCCGTGGCGTCCCGGCGCGAATCTGCCAGATCCCGGTCAGCCCGCCCTGTCCGGCGGAGTAGAGGAAGTACACGTCGCCGCGGTCGGAGCGGGCCACCCCGGTGACCACCGGGGTCCCGACGACCGGCGTGGTGCCGCCGCCGTCCGGTGGGAGCGGCATCGTGACGAGCACCCGGACGGTCCCGTCCGGCGCGACCCGCACCACCTGGCGGGCGGGGATCATGCCGACGACCGCACCGCCGCCGGGTTCCGGGGCGATGCTCTCGGCGGCCTGCCCCGCGGCCCGGTCGAAGTGGGCGAGGGCGCGCACGTCGGCCAGGCGGGTGCCGGCGTCCGCGGTGGCCGGGACACCCGCGGCGAGCAGGGTGGCGGCGAAGAGGGCGGTGATCCGGTGGGGCGTCATGCTTCTCCTCCGGTGGTGAAGGTCTCCTGGCCGAGCACGGCCAGCAGCTCCAGCTGGGACACCGCGGCGCTGCCCGGCGCGGGTGAGTAGACGATCAAGCGCTGGTCCTGGCGGGCGGTTGCCAGCACGTCGAAGTCCAGCTCGACGAGCCCGATCGCGGGGTGCCGGATGCGCTTGCGGTCACTGCGGCGGACGGCGACGTCGTGCCGCGCCCAGAGCCCGGCGAACTCGGCGCTCTCCGCCCGGAGCGCCTCGACCAGTTCGCGTGCCGCCGGATCGTCCGGGCGGGCGGCCAGGGTGGCGCGCAGGTCCTCGACCTGCGCGTGGCTTTCGTGGTCGTGGTCCTCGGCGGGGTGGCGCTCGCGCATCGCCGGGTCGGTGAACCACCGGTAGGTGCAGCTGCGGGCCAGGCCGTGGAAGCGGGTCTGCTCGCCGAGCAGCGCGTCCGCCATGGCGTTCTGGGCGAGCACGACGTTCAGGTCGGTGGCGATCAGCGCGGGGAGGCCGGTGAGCCCGTCCAGGAGCCGGAGGAGGCCGCGGCTGACGTGTTCGTCACCGCCGGTGCGCGGCGGGGCCTGGTGGCCGGCGAGCCGGAAGAGGTGGTCGCGTTCGTCGACGGTCAGCCGCAGGGCGCGGGTCAGCGCGGTGAGCACGGAGACTGATGGTCGCGGGCCGCGGCCCTGCTCCAGGCGGGCGTAGTAGTCCGGCGACATGCCGGCGAGCTGGGCGACCTCGAAGCGGCGGAGCCCCGGCGTCCGGCGCCGCCCGCCGGCGGGCACCCCGACGTCCCCAGGCTGGAGCACCGCCCGGCGACGCCGGAGGAAGTCCGCGAGTTCGTTCCGTTCCACGTCCCCAGCATGATCCGCGTGGGGTGGGGACAACCAGGACTTGCGGATACCACCCAACGGGCGGTGGCCAGCCGCGCCCGCTGCGGCGGCGACACGATCCGCGGCCTAGTGCCGACAACCAGGAACCGCCGGACTCCTACCGAGCGGTGGCCAGGCAGGCCCGCTGCAGCAACCCACCGCCGAACCACCTACCCGACCGCCGCCAGCCAACCCTGCCGCCCCACCGTCCCGCCAAGCCGCGCCGCCCCCGCACAACAACCCACCGCCGAACCACCTACCGGACCGCCGCCAGCCAACCCTGCCGCCCCACCGTCCCGCCAAGCCGCGCCGCGCCGCACAGCAACCCACCGCCGAACCACCTACCGGACCGCCGCCAGCCACGCCTGCTGCAGCAACGTCATCGACGCCGCGTGCGGCTTCGCCGACAGCCAGCCGTCCCGCAGCGCCTGCGCGTCCACCAAGTCGTGGTCCACCCCGCGGCCGGTCCACTCCCGCGCGAACGCCCTCGTCCGTTCCGTGAACACCGCGCCGGTGAAGGTCGCCTTCGTCGTGCGTTCCAGGACCTCCCGGGGCAGCAGGTCGCCGAACACGTCGCGCATCGTGGCCGTCCGCCCGCTCCACCCCCAGAACCCGGCGGCCCGCGCGATCGCCGCCACGAAGTCCGGCTCCGCGAACGTCTGCACGTACCGGCAGTCCAGTTCGGACCCCAGCGCGCGCACGCTCTGGTAGCCCAGCCGCGCGCACCGCCGCGTCGTGAACTGCCACGCGTGACGGCCGGCGTGCAGCTCGTACGCCGCCGCGTCCGCCGCGTCCCGTTCGGCGAGCAACTCGGCCGCGGCGGGCCGCAGCCACGGCCGCTGGTGCCGGTTGCGCAGCGCCGCCCGCCGCCGCACCCGCGCCGGGGCCAGCGCGCGCACCGCGTCCGGGAACACGCTCGCCCGCACCCGGCCCCGCGCCTTGAGCACCTTCGTCAACGGCGTGATCCGCTTCAGCCCGAACACCTCGTCGCCGCCCTCGCCGGTCAGCAGCACCCCGCCGCGGGCCGCGTCCATCATCCGCCAGGTCGGCGCGAAGTTCGGCGGCCACACCAGCCCGTGCCGCCGCAGCACCGCGGTCGCGATGGGCCCGACCGGGTCGTGCTCGTCGTCCACGGTCAGCACGATCCGTTCGGTGACCCCGAGGTGCGTGAGCACGGCGTCCTGCCACGCGGTCTCGTCCGACTCCGGCGCGGCCGGATAACGCAACGTGATCGGCACCGGCAGCGGCAGCCCTTCGCGCCGCGCCAGCGCCACCGCCGCGGCCAGCAGCGCGGAGGAGTCCCGGCCACCGGAGAAGGCGACCAGGCACGGTGTGCGGCTCAGGTGGCCGAGCAGGATCCGGTCCAGCACCCGCCGCGGCTCGCCGGGATCGCCAAGCGGCAGCGGGAGGAGGTCGTACCCGTTGATCCAGCCACCCGCGATCTCCAGTCGGTCCATTGTGTACAGCGCCACCGGGTGCTCACTTCCGGACAGTCGGCGGACGGGGACAGGTGGTCACGGGACCGGCGGGCGACCGCCGGCCCCGTGACCGGGCAACGCATCACGAGTAGGCGTCGTTGTCGCCGAGAATCGGGATCATCCACGTGAGGTTGTCCGGCGAAGAACCAAACAGGTTCGCCTGTGTCAAGTCCGTCACCGAACCCAACAGGGTGATTTCCGGAGTGGTGTAGGGCTCGCGCATGTGTTCACCTCCCCCCGCCACTGGCAGGAACGGGAAAACCGGGGTCACGAAAACGTCAGATCTCCGAAGAGGGTGCCCGCGGCGAAATCGGCGTCGAGCCGGCTTCCCGACGACTGACCGAGCGTGAGCTCGGACAACGAGCCGATGTCCTCGATGCCGGGGGCGGCGTACTCTTTCTTCATGTCACTCCTTTCCGTTAATCGTCGACGTGACAGAGCCCAAGGACCTCGACCGGGATTCGCCTGAATGCGGCAGACCGTTACAGCCACTCGCCGAATGTGCTGGTGACGTTGTCCAACCGGTACCCGGACAATTCCTGGAATACGTTTTCCCGGCGGTACGATTCGACGGTGGGGATCACACGCATCGCGCGGGCTTCGGTGGCCACGCCACGGCTGATCGCGGCCGCGGCGCGCGAGGTCGCGGCCGCCGACCGGTTCGGCACCGTGACCGCGGCGGTCTACCAGATCATCGGCGCCGTCGGTGCGCTCGGCGTGGTCGCGGCGAGCAAGCTCACCTTCGACGCGTTGCTGCAACCGGAGCGCGCGCGCTTCGGCCTCACCGTTTCGTTGCTGGCGCTGGCGTTGATGACGGCGCTGACCGGTTCGGTCGGCGCCCTGCAGACCCAGCAGCACCGGCTGCTCGGCGAGCGCGTGTCGCAGCGGGTGTGGGACCGGGTGCTGGACACCACGGCGCGCGCGGACCTGGTGACCTACGAGTCCGCCGGCTTCGCCACGTCGCTGGAGCGCGTCCAGCAGAACGCACTCACCCGCCCGTTCGCGGTGACCACCGCGCTGCTCGGCCTGACCGGCAGCCTGCTGGGCGTGCTCACGATGTCAGCGGTGCTGATCGGCGTCGAACCGCTGCTGGTGCCGATCCTGCTCGCCGCCGGTCTGCCCGCGGTGCTGCTCGCGCGGTGGGCCAGCCGCACCGAGTTCGCGTTCGCCCACCGGCTGACCCCGCTGTTCCGCCGCCGCAACTACCTGCGGCAGCTGCTCACCCAGCGCCCGTACGCGGCGGAGCTGCGTGCGTTCCACTCGACGAAGCCGCTGCGCGAGCGCCACCGCGAGCTGAACGCCGGCATCAACGTCCAGCTGCGGCAACAGGTCCGGCGTCGGCAGCTGATCGCCGGTCTCACCACGATCGGCGTCGCGCTGTCGCTGACGGCCGCGCTGCTGGCGATCATCGGCCTGGTGCGCAGCGGCCGGATCGACCTGCCCGCCGCGGGCGCGGCCGCGATCGCGGTGCGGTTGCTGAGCAGCCAGCTCGGCACGCTGTTCACCTCGATCGGCGGGCTGCTCGAATCGGCGCCGTTCCTGGCCGACCTGGAGCGGTTCGTCGCCTCCGCCCCGCCGTCGACCGCCGCCGGGGAGAAGCGGCCGCTGCGGCAGGGAGTCGTGTTGCGGGACATCAGCTTCCGCTACCCCGAGCAGGAGCGGCCCGCGGTCGACGCGGTGGACATCGAGATCGGCGCGGGCGAGGTGGTCGCGCTGGTCGGCGAGAACGGGTCCGGCAAGACGACGCTGGCCAAGATCGTCGCCGGGCTGTACGACCCGGACCTCGGCACCCGCCGCTGGGACGGCGCGGACGCCCAGCCCGCCGACATCCGCGCCTCGGTCACGGTGATCTTCCAGGACTTCGTGCGGTACCAGATGACGCTGCGCGACAACATCACGATCAGCGACGGCGACCGGCCGGGCGACGAGGAGTCGGTGCACGACGCGGCCCGGCGCGCGGGTGTCCTCGGGGTGACGCGCGAGCTGCCGCACGGCCTGGACACGATGCTCGGCCGGGACCTGGACGAGGGTTTCGACCTGTCCGGCGGGCAGTGGCAGCGGGTGGCGCTGGCGCGGGCGCTCTACCGGGACACGTCGCTGGTGGTGCTGGACGAACCCGCCGCGGCGCTCGACCCGCGCGCGGAGCACGAGCTGTTCACCGACGTCCGCGCGATGCTGGGCGGACGCGCCGCGCTGCTGATCTCGCACCGCTTTTCCAGCACCCGCATGGCCGACCGGATCTACGTGCTGGACGCGGGCCGCGTGGTGGAGTGCGGCACGCACGACGAGCTGATGGCACGCGCCGGCCAGTACGCCGAGCTGTACCGGCTCCAGTCAGCTGCTTACCGCTGACAGCAGGTCCGTGAGCACCTCGTCGCGGAACGGCGGTCCCCACGGCACGGTCGCCTCGAACACCGGGACCTGCGCGACGAGGTCGGCCAGCCCCTGGAACGCGAAGTCCATCACGGCCGGGTCGCGCCAGCCGAGCACGCGCGGGAACTGGCTCATCCGCAGGAACGCCCGCGTCCCGGTGAGCCGCTCGACGGAAACGTCCACAGCGGACCGGCTCGGCCGCGGGATCACGCACGCCGCCAGCGGCAGCGCGTCCGCGGTCACCGGCGACCGCAGGGCCAGCCGCCCGTCCGCGGTCGGCCGCACGTCCGCCGCGGCCGCTCCGTCCGCGAGGCCCCGCGCCGCCATCCGCAGCCGGTTCTCCGTGCTCCCCGGGTGCACGAGCCCACCGGGGTCCACCCGCAGCACGTCGTCGGCCACCAGGTCGCACCCGTGCCCGCACAGGGCCGCGGCCAGGGTGGACTTCCCCATCCCGGACGCGCCCACGAACGCCAGCGCCCGCCCGTCCACCCGCACCGCGCTCGCGTGCAGCACGAGGTGCGAGTTCAGCGTCAGGTGCACGGCCAGCAGCGCGCCCGTCGCGAGCACGGTCAGCAACCCGTGGTCGGCCGCCGGGTCCAGGTGGTAGGTCACCTCACGCAGCAACGGATCGCCGGCGAACTCGCACAGTCCCGGATACCGCAGCACGGTCCGGTCGCCGTCCGTGGCGAGCGTGTAGAACACCCGCCCGTCCGGTTTCGCCAGCTCGGCCAGGCACCGCCCGGGCAGCTCCGCGCGTGGCACCTCCCGGTCGGCGCCCCGCCGCAGCACCAGGTCCGGCTCGCCGCCGTCCCCGGCGGGCAGCGCCAGCTCGACGTCGCTCCACACGGTCAGCCCGTGCGCCCGGTACGTGAAGTCCATCGTGGTCACCCCGCCGATCCGAGTACCGCGTACCGACCCGCCGTGGGGTCGAGCGCCTTGCCGTCGATCTCCAGCCAGGAGTGCGCGGAGAACCGGCCGTCCGCCTCGCGCCGCACGCCGATCCGCAGCACCGGCTCCAGTGCCCGCAACCGGTGGCCGATCAGCAGGCACTGCCGCAGGCAGGTGTCCCCGGCGGGCCACCGCGACACCACGAAGTACGAGGCCCGGATCGGCGCGCGCGACCACCGCGGCAGCACGGGCAACTCGTCGGCGGGCGGCGCGGCGCTGGTCAGGTCGCACCGCACACCGAGGCGACGGCAGGTCTCCCGCAGGTCGGCGCGCCGCAGGCTGAGCTCGATCCGCACCATCGGCGGGAGCGCCCGCAGCACCTCCCACGCCAGCCGCCGCCTCCTCATGTCGCCAGCCAGGCCTGTTGCAGCAGCATCGCCGTGGACGCGGGCGGCTCGTCGGCGAGCCACGCGGCCCGCAGCGCGTCCGGGTCGACCAGCGAGCCGTCGACGCCGCTGCCGTCCCAGTTCCGCGCGAACTCTCGCGACCGCGCGCCGAACCGGGACGCGTTGAACCGCGCCTTGTCCCGCCGCTGGAGAACCGCCTCCGGCAGCACCCCGTCCGCGACCAGCCGGGTGCCCGCCGTGCGGGTCATCGGCCGCCCGGCCGCGTAGGACGCCACGAACGACGGGTCGGCGAACGGCTCGACCAGCTCGCAGTCGTACCCCCACGCGGCGTCGGCCCGCGTCCGGAAACCCACCGCGTAGGCCCGGGTCGCCAGGGCGGTCCGCACGCTGGTCTCCCACCGCAACGGGCGGTCCGCGGCCTCGCGCCAGACCACGCGCCGCAGGTCCGGCCGCAGCCACGGCATCGGGACGGACCGGCGGGCCACCTCGCGGCGGGCGAACCCGGGCGCCGCGCACACCGCGAACCGCGCCCAGTCCGCCCCGGTCATCCCGCGGCCGCGACGGCGCGCCACCGCGCGCAGCGTCCCGAGCCGGTGCCCGCCGAGCACCTCGTCCCCGGCGTTGCCGGTCACCAGGCTGCCGCCGGGCGCGTGCGACGCGAGCAGCACCGTGTTGCCCAGCGCGGCCGGGTAGACCGGGCCGCGGGCACGCAGCACCGGCTGCACGAGCGGCCCGATCAGGTCCAGCTCGTCGCCGATGTCGCGGCGCACCCAGCTTTCGACGCCGACGTGCCGGATCACCGACTCCTGCCAGGCCGACTCGTCCGCGGCCGGGTCGCCGGGGTAGCGGAAGGTGAGCGCGATCGGCGGCGCGAGCCCTTCGCGCGCGGCGAGGTCCGCGGCGACCGCCAGCAGCACCGAGGAGTCCCGCCCACCGGAGAAGGCGATGACGCACGGCTCACGCAGCAACGCGGGGCGCAACGCGTTCCGCAGCGCGAGCACCGGGTCCATCGGCGAGCCGAGCGGGAACGGCGCGGATCCGAGCGGGCGTCCCACCGCGACGTCCAGTGTGGACAGTCGCGGCGGCGCCTCAGTGGAGGAGCTCGGCATCGCGGAGCCGGCCGAGGAACGCCTCGATGTCGCGGCGCGCGGTGTCCGCGTCGATGTCGTACTCGCTGGTGATCGCGCCGACCAGGTCGTCGAGCGAGCGGTCCTCGGCGAGCAGTTCGAACAGTCGCGTGCCGACACCGGTGATGGTGAAGTACTTCGAGGTCGACAGGCTGAGCACGATCGTCTCGTCACCGATGGTGCGAGCCGAGATGTCGGATGCCCGTACGCGCATGGCGGCCCTCCCGGAACTGGCGGCTTCACCTGCCAGTCGCCGATGATCATTCCCCCGTTACGGCGAAACGAACCCCGCCGCGGGACCGACTCCCAACGGTGACCACCGCCGTGCTGCCCACGCGAACCGCCCTGCCCGACGCCGTGCGGCGCCCGCTGCTGGTGCTCGCGATCCCGGCCGCGGTGACCGTCGCGGTGCTGGCCGTCCGCGTCGCGGGCGCCGGCTCGGCGAGCGCTCTCGACCGCTGGATCCTGGACGCCTCTGGCGGCGCGATCCCGTACCCGTCGGCGCAGCGGGTGACCGCCAAGGGCCTGGACTTCGCTGGCGAACCGGCGGGCGCGGGCCTGCTGGTGGCCGCGCTGGTCACGCTGTGCCTGGTGCTCGGGCACCGGCGCACCGCGCTGCTCGCCGTGCTCGGGCCCGGTCTGTCGGTGGCCGTGACGACGCTGCTGAAACCCGTGGTGGGGCGGACGATCAACGGCCCGCACCTGTCGTTCCCCAGCGGGCACACCGCGGTGGTGACCGCGATGGTCCTGGTGTTCGCGTTCGTCCTGGCCGACCGGCTGCGGCTGCGCCCGCCCGCGGCCACGGCGGTGGTGCTCTACGCCGCGGTCACCGCGGGCGCCGCCGAGGCCTGGGCGCAGTTCGGCATGGTCGTGCACTACCCGACGGACACGCTCGGCGGCTTCTGCGTCGCGCTCGTCGTCGTGCCCGTGACGGCGTGGCTCCTCGACCGCGTCAGGCGTAGGGCCGGAACACCGGCTTGACCGACCGCCCGCCGATCCACGGCGTCGGGTCCTCGACGTCCAGCGCCTTCCGGTAGACGGCGCAGGCCTGCGCCACCACGTCCACCGTCCGGTCGATGTCGGCCTCGGTGAGCGCGCTGCTCACCACGAACGACGGCCCGAGCACGCCACCGGCCACCAGCTGGCGCAGGAACAGCGTCCGGTACGGCTGGGACGGCCGCAGCTGCTCGTCGAGCGTGCCGAACACCAGGTTGCTCGCCCGGCCGCGCACCACGACGTGCTCGCCGACGCCCATCGCCGCCGCCACGTCCCGGACGCCGGACGCGAGCCGCTCGCCGAGTGCGTGCAACCGGGCCGAGATGCCCTCCTCGACGTAGGTGTCCATCACGGCCATCGCGGCGGCCAGCGAGTGCGTCTCCGCGCCGTGCGTGGTGGACAGCAGGAACACCCGCTCGCGTGAGTGCCGCAGCCCGCCCAGCTCCATCAGCTCCCGCTTGCCGGCCAGCGCCGACACCGCGAACCCGTTGCCCAGCGCCTTGCCGAACGTGGACAGGTCCGGCGTCACCCCGTAGTAGCCCTGCGCGCCCGCCTCCGACCAGCGGAAACCGGTGATCATCTCGTCGAAGACCAGCACCACGCCGTACCGGTCGGCCAGCGCGCGCATCCCCTCCAGGTACCCCGGCGGCGGCTCGACCGCGGTCGCGGCCTCCATGATCAGGCAGGCGACGTCGTGGTTGCGCAGGATCTCCTCGGTCGCGGCCAGGTCGCCGTACGAGAAGCGCACGGTCAGGCCGGTGATCTGCGGCGGGATCCCGGCCGGCATGCCGGTGGTGCCGATGAACCAGTCGTCGGTGGAGAAGAACGGGTGGTCGGCGCAGATCGCGACCACCGGGCGCCCGGTCGCCGCGCGCGCCAGCCGCACCGCCGCGGTGGTGACGTCCGAGCCGTTCTTGGCGAACTTGACCATCTCCGCGGTCGGCACGGTCGCCAGGAACTTCTCCGCGGCGGACAGCTCGACGACGGACGGCCGCACGAAGTTGCTGCCGCGGTCCAGCTCGCGCCGCACGGCCTCGACCACCCGCGGGTGGGCGTGCCCGAGGCTCACCGAACGCAGGCCGGAGCCGTACTCGATGTAGGAGTTGCCGTCGATGTCCCACACGTGCGCGCCGCGGCCGTGCGAGATCACCGGCGCCAGCCCTTCGGGGTACTGGTCCTCCCCCTTGGCGTAGGTGTGCGCGCCGCCGGGGACGAGCTGGTGCAGGCGCTCGTTGACCTCCGTGGAGCGGGGCAGGATCTGCGCGTCCATGACTGTCACCTCAGGGTTCTCAGGACTTCGGCGAGCGAGGGCGCGCTTCGGTCGCGGTCGGAGGTCAGGGTCACCGGCAGCGGCCACGGGATGGCCAGGTCGGGGTCGTCGAACGCGATGGTGACGTCCTCGGACGGGTCGTGCGGCCGGTCGATGCGGTAGGAGACGTCGGCGGGTTCGGTGAGCGCCTGGAAGCCGTGCGCGCAGCCCGCCGGCACGTACACGGTGACCTGGGTGTCGCCGGAGAGCCGGAAGTACTCGGTGTTGCGGAAGGTCGGCGAGTCCGGCCGCAGGTCGACCACGACGTCGAACACCTCGCCGTAGGAGCAGCGGACCAGTTTGGACTCGCCGGCGCCGGAGCGCAGGTGCATGCCGCGGATCACGCCCTTGACCGACCGGGACAGGCTGTCCTGCGCGAAGCCGTCCGGGTCGATGCCGACGGACGCGACGACCTCGCGGTCGAACGTGCGCGAGAAGAACCCGCGCGCGTCCACGTGCGGTGTCGGTTCGAACAACCAGGCCCCGGCGATGCCGGCTACCGGAACGGCCTTCACGTCCGGCTCCCTTCGACGACGGATTCGGACATGATGGCGAACTGGCGCTCCAGCCGCTCGCTCATCACACGATTGCGTTCCTTGAGGATCGCGGTCAGCTCCTCGCGCCGGTCCTCCAGTTCGCGGAACTGCGCCACGAGCCGGTCGAAGTCGGGCTCCCGCGCGGACTGGCAGAACTCGCCCAGGCCCATCGCCGACATGAGCACGTCGTTCTTGCGCGCGTAGCCCAGCGAGAGCGTCGGCTTCGCGGTCTTCAGCGCGCACAACACGTTGTGGTAGCGGGTGGCGACGACGACGTCGACCTCGGCCATCTGACGCATGAGGTCCTGCAGCGAGGTCAGCGGCTCGGCGGTGATGTCCGCGCCCGGCGCGGCGGCGATGACCTCCGCGAGCACCTCGTCGTCGGCGACGTCGCCGGTGAACAACCGGATCGGACGGCCCTCGTCGGCCAGCAGCCGCACGAACCGCTTCACGGTGTCCAGGTAGGCGCGGTTGATCTCGTCCGCGCGGGCCCGGTCGTCGTTGCCGCCGCGGAAGGCCATCACCCCGACACCGACGGCGCCGGTCGAGGGCCGCGGCTCCGGATCGGCCAGCCCGAACGCGAGGTCGGGGAAGACGGCGTCCGAACCCACGTCGACGCCCATGCGCGCCATGGCCTGGCGGGAGTGCTCGTCCCGGTAAGAGCGGTAGTGCGCCAACCGCGCGGCGCGCGTGATGACCCACCGGGTGGCGCGTTTGCGCACCACGTCGGCGCCGACGCTGACGAGCGCGACCCGGGTCCCGGTGAGCCGCGCGGTGACGCCGAGCCAGAACAGCGAGTACGGCAGCGCCCACGGCCGCAGCGGCAGCGTGGCCTCCAGCACGCCCATTCCGGGCACGATCACCACGTCGTAGTTCCGCACCCAGGCCCAGGTCCGGAACGGGTCCAGCAGCTTGCCGAGCACCTTCAGCCCCGCGGCCGGCAGCCCGGTCGCGTCACCCGCGTGCGGCTCGTACCACTGCAGGTGCGTCGCCGGCGCGCCGTACCGCGCGGTGAGCTGCTCGGGGCCCATCGCCAGGAAGCCCAGCTCGGCGTCCGGATATCGCTCTCGCACGTAACTCAATACGGCGTCGAGCGATCCGTCGTTGCCCAGGTTGCCCGAACCGAGGATGCCGAAGAACCCGATGCGCGTCACGAAAGCAGACCTGCCTTCCGCAGCGGCTTGCCGCCGAGCCACTCGCCGAGGACGCCGTAGCAGCGCATCCGCTCGCTCGACGACAACGGCGCGCGGCGGATCGCGGTGACGTACCCGGCCAGGTACTCGGCGAACAGCCGCGCCTTCGACTGCCCCGTCCGGCGCGGGTCCAGGTTCGCGCACACCTTCTGCACCGAGCCCAGGTTGTCGCCGCGGCCGGGGTGCTCGCGGCGGAAGAACATGACCTCCGGGACCTGCACGAACGTGCCGTGCAGGGCGAGCTCGCCGACCAGCTTCCGTCCGGCGTTGTGGTAGCTGTCGTGCGGCGCGATCCGCCGCATCACCGAGGTGCGGATCACGCCGTAGAAGTCGTCGCCGCCCTCGGTGAACATCAGGCTGCGGAACCGGACCGCCGCGTCCGGCGAATCGGTGTCCAGGCCGTAGTCGTAGTTCTCGATGACCTCGCCCCGCTCGTCCACGATCGCCATGTACGAGTGCGCGAGCACCGCTTCCGGGTGCCGGTCGAGCGCCTGGACGCACTTCGCCAGCAGCTCCGGCGCGAACAGGTCGTCGTGCGCCGCCCACTTGACGAACTCACCCCGCGCGGCCTGCACCACGAAGTTGTGGTTGGGCGCGGCGCCGATGTTGCGCGGCTGCCGCAGGTAGCGGATCCGCTCGTCCTTCGCGGCGTACTTCTCGCAGATCTCCTGGGTGCCGTCGGTGGAGGCGTTGTCGGAGATGATCAGCTCGAAGTCGGTGAAGGTCTGGGCGAGCAGGTTGTCGATGGCTTCGGCGACGTAGTTCTCCCCGTTGTAGACGGGCAGGCCGACGCTCAGCCTCGGTGCGGTCGTCATGGGGTCCTCGCTTCCTCGGGAACGTGCTCGCGGACGGCTACGTGCAACTGGCTCCACCACACGAACGCGCCGGCGAAGGTGGCGCACGCGACGCCCCAGCCGGACCCGACGGCGCCGCCGATCGCCGCGCCGGACAGGCCGCCGATCACGTAGAGCGCGGACGCGACGAGCTGGCACCGCATGCTGCGCTTGGCCGCGCCGAGCGCCCGCAGGCCGGTCGCGGCGCCGCCGATGAAGCTCGCGTTGAAGACGGACAGGGTGGCCGGAATGATCAGCGCCTCGGCGGTGTGCCAGACGTCGCCGAGCACGAGCTCGCCGAGCCGGTCGTTCAGCACGAGCAGCAGCGCGCCGCCCCACAGCAGCGCGCCGAGCGCTTGGCTCCCGCCGAGGAGCAGGGCGAACGTCGGCAGCCGCCGCACGTTGCGGCGCACCACCCTGGCGGCCTCGGGCACCGCGACGAACGCCAGTCCCATCAGGACCGCGACGAACGGCCCGAGCAGCAGCTCCCCGCCGCGCACGGTGCCGACCGCCGCCACCCCGGCGATCGCGCCGAGGCCGTACATGCGGATCTGCGAGCCACCGCTGTTGCTGACGTTCTCCACCAGGTAGCGCGGGCCGAGGTCACGCTGGTCGTGCAGCCACGACCGCACCCCGTCGAGGCTCGGCCGCAAACCCGTCTGCAGGTAACCGTAGCCTGCGGCGACCGCGGCCGCGCCGCCCCAGGCCAGCAGGAACGCGACGACGCTGCCGTGCAGGTCGGCCAGCACCATCGCGGGGATCATCGCGACGCCCCACAGCGCGTCGTTGACGAACGCCTTCCGCCCCTCGCCGGAGGCGAAGAACGCGAACCGCCAGCTGTCCTGCAGCAGCAGCGCGGGCAGGATGACGCCGAGCGCGACGAACGCGGGCCCGAGGCTCCCACCCACCACGATCCCGAACACCACGCTCAGCAGGCCGGCCAGCGCGCCCACGGCCAGCGCGGTCGCCGACGACCGGGCCACCGCTGCCCGCCACACGCCGGTGTCCACGCCGCTGAAGCGCACCATCAGCGGATCGGTCGCCAGGCCACGCGAGATGTTGATCAGCACGCCGTAGGTGACCCAGGCGAGACTGAAGATGCCGAACGCGGTGACGCCCAGCTCACGCGCGACGTAGATGCCGACGGCGAAGTTCGTCAGGCTCGACACGGCCTGGTCGCCGAGGCCCCAGGACAGCCGCCCGGCCATCGCGCGCAGCCCGGAGGGCTTCGCGGCGGGTTTGCGGTGGCGGCCGGTGGTGGTCATGCGATCACCCCGCCACCAGGCCGGCGTCCCGGAGGGCGTCGGCGGCCGCGGCGACCGCGGCGAACTCCAGGCCGGACCGGCGGGTGATGTCGAGCAGGTCGTGGTCGCCGTCGGAGAGGCTCAGCACCCACAGCATCGCCATCTGAGCCTGCTTGGCGTCGCTGCGGCCGCCGAGCGAGTCGTAGAGCCCGCGCTTGCCCAGCTGCGGCTCGCCGTACGGGCTCAGGTTCGTGTAGCGGCGGTTGCGGTCCAGCACGGCGAACGCCTCGCGCAGCACGGCGAGCGTGTCCTCCAGCGCCACCGGTGACACGAAGTCCGGGTTGTCCGCCGAGGTGTGGTACTCCGGGTAGCCGGCGTACGGGGTGCGGGTGAGCGAGCCGACGCCGAGGTCGAACCCCGGCGAGCAGAACTGCCGCTCGTCGTAGCCGTACGGCGAGAAGTCCAAGATCCGGTGTGGACGGTCGCGCAGCACGTGCGCCAGCACCCGGTCGATCTCCGCGTCCCCGCGCCGCGACCGCTTGTACGTCAGGTCGCCCCGGTCGCCCGCGCAGGCGAGCACGACACCGTGCTTGACCCGCGCGACGTCGTTGTGAGCCAGCCAGGTGATCGCGCCGATCGTGCCCGGCATGAACAGGAACCGGTAGGTGTACCAGGGGTTCACCAGCGCCTTGGCGAGCGCGATCGCGACCGCCACGCCGGCCAGGTTGTCGTTGGCCAGCGACGGGTGGCAGATGTGGCAGGACACGATCACCTCGTCGGCGATCTGCCCCGGCACCACGTGCTCGCCGTAGCTGAGGTGCCCGTCGGCCAGCGTGGAGTCGATCCGGACCTCGTAGTCGCCCTCCGGCAGCGCGTCCAGCGTCTCCTGCGCGAGGCAGAAACCCCACGCCGGCGAGTAGTAGCTGGTGCGGTACGGGACCCAGGACGGGCGGTCCGGCAGGGTGTGCAGGTGCGGCCGCAGCTCCGCCAGGCTCATCGTCGCCGACACCGGCACGCTGTAGCCGACCACGTGCAGGTTCGACTCGGCGAAGTCGACCACGCGCTTGCCGTCGGCGTCGGCGATCCAGGCGTCCCGGATGTTCCACTCCTGCGGCACGGTCCAGTCGAAGACCTGCGTGCCTGTGGGCACCTCGTGCCGCTCCAGCGGGACGTGCTCCCCGATGACGTCCAGCGTGGCCCGGACGCCGTCGCCCGTGATGCTGCGGCAGAGCGGGTACAACCGCTCCACCAGCGCGTGCATCCAGGCCCCGTCAAGCATCACACGAACCGCAGGGTGTCGTCGACCGCACCGGCCTCGCGGTGCTGCTTGAGCCGGGCGAGCCGGGTGAAGCTCTGCTCGAACGAGCGGTGGGTGAGCCCGTGCCGCTGGTAGGCCTCGACCAGCTCGACCGCGCCGTCCTTGACCGACCACTCGCAGGCGAAGCCGGGGATCGCGGCGCGGAACCGGGAGAAGTCGACCCGGTAGGAGCGCGGGTCGGCGCCGGCCTCGCCGGTGATCCGCAGCCGCGAGCCGGGCACGGCCTCGACGACCTGCTCGGCGATCTCCGCGACGGTCACGTTGTTCCGCTCGGTGCCGATGTTGAAGGCCTTGTCGTGCACGGCTTGCCGGGGCGCGACGAGTGCGGCGGCGAAGGCCCGCGCGATGTCCTTCGCGTGCACCAGCGGCCGCCACGGCGTGCCGTCGGAGAGCACCAGCACCTCACCGGACAGGCACGCGTGCCCGACCAGGTTGTTCAGCACGATGTCCGCGCGCAGCCGCGGGGAGAAGCCGAACGCGGTGGCGTTGCGCAGGTACACCGGGGAGAAGTCGTCGTCGGCCAGCTCGTGCAGGTCGTCCTCGACCAGCACCTTCGACTCCGCGTACGGCGTCACCGGCCGCAGCGGCGCGTCCTCGTTGACCAGGTCCGCGCCGCCGGAGGCGCCGTACACCGAGCATGTCGACGCGTACAGGAAGCGGGACACCCCGGCGTCCTTGGCCAGCCGCGCCAGCCGGACGGCCGCCTTGTGGTTG
Source organism: Amycolatopsis sp. NPDC006131 (assembly GCF_040614175.1). Taxonomy (NCBI): domain Bacteria; kingdom Bacillati; phylum Actinomycetota; class Actinomycetes; order Pseudonocardiales; family Pseudonocardiaceae; genus Amycolatopsis; species Amycolatopsis sp. NPDC006131. The sequence continues at coordinate 72,761 of NZ_JBEXTX010000001.1, read as the reverse complement.
ATCTCGTAGGTCAGCTCGGGGGCGAGCGCGCCCAGCGGGTCGTTGGACAGCGCCGCCAGGTGGATCACGGCGTCCACACCGGACACCTGTTCCGGCGTCACGTCCCGCAGGTCCACCCGGTGCCCCGGCGGGTCCTGCGGCGCCGGGCCGAGCACGCACTCGTCGAACAGACCGGAGTCGAGCCCGGTCACCTCGTGGCCGGCGGCGGCGAGCACCGGCGCCATCACCGTGCCCAGATACCCCTTGTGCCCGGTCAGCAGCACACGCATGACTCAACCCTCCAGCCGGAGACACAGCTTCCTGACGTGGAAGGCCTCCGCGTACCGCGCCTGGCACTCGATCCCCCGAATGCGGGCCAGCCCGAGGAACGCCTCCCGGTCGTACCAAGGACGATGTCGCTGCGAGGCGTAGTGCTGTTGCAGCAATTCGACTTTTTTCTCGGCGAGTTCGTCCCGCAGCGGGACGTAGGCCGACGGCGTGGTCAGGTCGCCGTCCCACTTGACGATCTCGTAGCCGAGGGTGAGGTGACCGCGGAACGCGGTGGTCACGAGCTCGGCCAGGCCGCGGTGGTCCTGGTGCGCGTCGCCGGTGCGGGGCGCGAGGATCAGGTCCGGATCGGTGCGCGCCCGCAGCTCCTCGAGCGCGTTCTTGGCCTCGTCCCAGTGCGCGGGCAGCCGGCCGTCCGGCAGCTTCAGCACGGTGACGCCGAGATCCGCGCCGGGGCAGAACGCCGCGAGCGCGGCCCGTTCCTCGTCCTCGCGCTCGGTGCCGCCGCCGGAGAGCACCAGGGCGTCCACTCGCAGTCCGGGGCGGCTCAGCGTGAGCAGCGTGCCGCCCGCGCCGATCGCGATGTCGTCGCAGTGGGCGCCGAGCACCACGATCCGCTCGAGCCGCTCCGGAACCAGTCCGATCACGCCGGCACTCGGTCCGTCTCCCACAGCGCCCACGGGCGCACCCCGCGCGTGTAGGCCTCGTCGAGCGCGTAGCGCTCCTTGACGGTGTCCGTCGGCTTCCAGAAGCCGCGGTAGGGGTAGGCCAGCAGGCGGCCGCGCTTGGCCAGTTCGGCGCACCCGTCGGCGACCAGGTCGCCGTTCTCCGGGATGTGGTCGAACACCTCCTGGCGCAGCACGAAGTACCCGCCGTTCTCCCACAGCGGCATCTCGCTCACCGCGGTGATCGAACCGACCAGGCCGCCCTCGTCCATCTCCACGCAGTGGAACGACGACTGCGGCGGCACGACCATCATCGACGCGCCCGCGTCGGACTTCGCGAACCGCTCGATCATCGACGGCAGCGGCGCGTCGGTGAGCACGTCGGCGTAGTTGGCGAGGAACATCTCGTCACCGTCGAGGTGCTTCCGCACGCGGCGCAGCCGTTCCCCGATCGGCGACTCGATCCCGGTCTGCACGAACGAGATCGTCCAGTCGGCGATGTCCGTGGACAGCAGTTCCGCCTTGCCGCCGCGCAGCACGAAGTCGTTGGACGTGGTCTCCTCGTAGTTGAGGAAGAAGTCCTTGATGTGGTGGGCGCCGTAGCCGAGGCACAGGATGAACTCGGTGTGCCCGAAGTGCGCGTAGTAGCGCATGACGTGCCAGATCAGGGGCCGGGGACCGACCATGGCCATGGGCTTGGGCACGTCGGAGGCGGTGCCGTTGCGCATCCGCATCCCGTACCCGCCGCAGAACAGGACGACCTTCACGTTGGGTTCACCTCGACGATTTCCAGGCGGGGGATGGGGAAGACGAGCTTGCCGCCCCACTCCCCGACGTAGGACAGCTGCTGGGTCAGTTCGTCCCGCAGGTTCCACGGCAGGACCAGTACGTAGTCGGGCCGGTCCGCGGCGATGCGCTCCGGCGGCAGGATCGGGATGCGCGTGCCGGGCGTGAACCGGCCGTGCTTGTACGGGTTGCGGTCGACCGTGTAGGCGAGCAGGTCCGGCCGGATGCCGCAGTGGTTGAGCAGCGTGTTGCCCTTGCCCGGCGCGCCGTAGCCGACCACGGTCCGGCCGTCGTCGGCCGCGTCGACGAGGAAGCGCAGCAGGTCGCGGCGCACCTTGGCGACCCGGGCCGCGAACTCGGTGTAGCCGGAGAGCTCGTGCAGCCCGGCGGCTTTTTCCCTGGCCAGGACGTCGACCATGCGCCGGCTCGGCTCACCGGCGGTCTCCGCGGGCCGGGCCCACAGCCGGATCGACCCGCCGTGCGTCGGCAGCAGCTCGACGTCCACAAGGGACAGTCCGCCGGACGCGAGCGCCCGCTGCGCCGAAGCCACCGTGTAGTACTGGAAGTGCTCGTGGTAGATCGTGTCGTACTGGGTCTTCTCGATGAGCGTCAGCAGGTGCTGCACCTCGATGGACACCCAGCCGTCGTCGGCGACCAGCGCTCGCACGCCCTTCGTGAAGCCGATGACGTCCGGGATGTGCGCGTAAACGTTGTTCGCCACCACGAGATCCGCCGGCCCGTGCTCGGCCCGCACCGCCGCGCCGGTCTCCGGCCCGAGGAACGCGGTCAGGGTCGGCACGCCCGCGTCCCTGGCGGCTTGGCCGACGTTCACCGAAGGCTCCACGCCGAGGCACCGGATACCCTGTGCCACAACGTGTTTGAGCAGATACCCGTCGTTGCTGGCGACCTCGACGACGAACGAGTCGCCGTCCAACCCCAGCCGGTCCACCGCGCCCGCGACGAACCTGCCCGCGTGGTCCACCCAGGATTCCGAATACGACGAGAAATACGCGTATTCGGTGAATGTCTCCTCCGGCGTGATCAACGGCGGGATCTGCGCGAGCCAGCAATCCGTGCACACCCGCAGGTGCAACGGAAAGGTATTTTCCGACTCGTCGAGTTGGGCTTCGGTCAGGAACAGCTCACACGGCGGAGTCGCACCGAGATCGACGACACTCGCCAGCCGGGTCGAGCCACAGAGTCGGCAGGTGGTCATGCCCCCTGATTCGGGAGACGAGAAGGACCTGTTACAGACACCGCGGCCGGTTCCGCCCACCGATCTCGAAATGAGACACGGGAACTACTTGCGGATCTCCAGCGTGCAGCACTTCGGACCGCCGCCCGCCTTGCGCAATTCGGAGATGTCGACGAGCACCGGTTCGTAGCCGCGCACCACGAGCCGCTCGGCGAGGTCCGTGGCTTCCAGCGGCAGCACGACGTTGCGCCCGTCCGAAACCCCGTTGAGGCCGAAGCACTCCGCGTCCGCCGCGGTGGCGAGCACGGCGTCCGGGAACAGGCGCGCCAGGACGCGGCGCGATCCGGCCGAGAACGCCTCCGGGTAGTAGGCGATGTGCGCCGGCGTCGTGTCGGTGGCCTCGCTGAGCACGAACAACGCGGTGTCCAGGTGGTAGAAGCGCGGGTCGGTCAGCCGCAGGGACAGCACCGGCACCCCGAGCACCTCCTGCGCCTCGGCGTGCGCGGCGGGGTCGGTGCGGAACCCGGTGCCGGCGAGCAGCATCCGCCCGGTCCAGGCGAAGTCGCCCTCGGCCTCGTTGACGTAGGACGGCATGACGACGTCGCGGTAACCGTGCTCGGTGAACCAGCGGCGGAAGTGCTCGGCCTCGGCGGCGCGCTGCGGGGCGCGGAAGCGGGCGCCGAGCACCCGGCCGTCGATCACGGTCCCGGAGTTCGCGGCGAAGACCATGTCCGGCAGCCCCGGTTGCGGCTCGATCTCCTCGACGGTGTGGCCGAGGCGGCGGTAGGTGTCCCGCAGCTCGCGCCACTGCGTCATCGCCCGCTCGGCGCTGACCGGTCGCGTCGGGTCCATCCACGGGTTGATCGCGTAGTCGACGGCGAAGAACCGGGGCGGGCACATGAGGTACCGGCGGGTGGTCGGAACCCGAGTCGTCATGAGTTCACGGTATGTCTCGATTCAGGGACAATCAATCGCTGTTTCTTGCTCATCCACCTGCTAAACATTGCGTGTGAACACGCTCGACCAGCAGATCGTTTCGTGCCTCGTGACGAACGCGCGCGCCAGCTACGCCGAGATCGGGAAGGTCGTCGGGCTGTCCGCGCCGGCGGTCAAACGCCGCGTGGACCGGCTGCTGGAAACCGGGGTGCTGCGTGGCTTCACCGCGGTGGTCGACCCGGAGGCGCTGGGCCGGGGCACCGAGGCGTTCGTCGAGGTGCACTGCCGCGGCAACATCTCCCCTGCCCGCATCCGCGCGCGGCTGGAACCGCTGCCCGAGGTCGTCGCCGCCTACACGGTGACCGGCGCGGCGGACGCCATCGTGCACCTGCGCGCCGCCGACATCCACCAGCTCGAAACCGCGCTGGAGCGGCTGCGCGGGCTGGAGATCGTCGACCGCACGGTGTCCACGGTCGTGCTGTCCCGGCTCCTTGAGCGCCCGCCCAACCCCGCGACATGATGGCGGGCATGACCGAACGCATCGTGACCGAGCGGCACGGCAGGGTCGCGGTGATCACCGTCGACGCCCCGCAGCGGCGGAACTCGCTGACCCTGGCGCTTTCCACCGACCTCGCCGCGGCCGTGGCCGAAGCCGAGCAGGACCAGGGCGTGCACGCGCTGGTCGTCACCGGCACCCCGCCCGCGTTCTGCGCCGGGGCCGACCTCACGACGCTGGGCAGCGCGCAGGAGGAGGGCCTGCGCGCGGTGTACGAGGGCTTCCTCGCCGTGGCCAGGTCGCCGCTGCCGACGATCGCGGCGGTCGGCGGCGCGGCCGTCGGCGCCGGGCTGAACCTCGCACTGGCCGCGGACGTCCGCCTCGCCGGCCCGCGCGCGAAGTTCATCCCGCGGTTCCTCGAACTCGGCCTGCACCCCGGCGGCGGTTTCACCTGGATGTTGCAGCGCGCGGTGGGTATCCAGCGGGCACGGGCGATGACGTTGTTCGGCCAGTCCCTCGACGCCGCGGCGGCGGAGGCGGCCGGGCTGGTGTTGCGCACCGTGGACGGCGACCACGACGACCTGCTGGAGGCGGCACTGGAACTGGCGGAACCGGCGGCGAACGCACCGCGCGAGATCGTCCTCGCGACGAAGCTGTCGATGCGGCAAACCTCGACCATGGCCGAGCATTCCCGCGTAGTGGACACCGAGATCGAGCCGCAGCTGAAGTCCCTGAATTCCCCCGACTTCGCAGAACGGCTCGCGTCGATGCAGGCCACGATCACTACGCGGAAGTAGACGCTACCGTAAGTTACAGGTAACCGGTATCACACCGCCGATTCTCGTCACAGAACGACAAGTAAGGTGGAGGTATCGGCGGAAGTGTGCCCACCGGCCCACGAGGACGCGGCCTGTCGGGAGAGAGGGATTCTCTGACCCATGAGCACGAGCACGAACGGCAACGGTGTGCTGTCGGCGAGCCGGCCCACTGAAGTCGCCAAGCTGGACCGCGTGGTCATCCGGTTCGCGGGTGACTCCGGCGACGGTATGCAGCTCACCGGCGACCGCTTCACCTCGGAGGCCGCGGCCTTCGGCAACGACCTGGCCACCCTGCCGAACTTCCCCGCCGAGATCCGGGCGCCACAGGGCACCATCCCGGGTGTCTCGTCGTTCCAGGTGCACTTCGCCGACTACGACATCCTCACCCCCGGCGACCGGCCGGACGTCCTCGTCGTGATGAACCCCGCCGCGCTCAAGGCCAACCTGCGCGACGTGCCCAACGGCGGCACGATCATCGTCAACACCGACGAGTTCACCAAGCGCAACCTCACCAAGGTCGGCTACGACAGCGACCCGCTGTCCGACGACACGCTGTCGGCGTTCCAGGTGCACAAGGTCGCCATGTCGACCCTGACCCAGGGCGCGCTGGAGGGCACCGGGCTGGGCAAGAAGGACGCCGAGCGGTGCAAGAACATGTTCGCGCTCGGGCTGCTGTCGTGGATGTACCACCGGCCGACCGAGGGCACCGAGGCGTTCCTGCGCGAGAAGTTCGCCAAGAAGCCGGACATCGCCGAGGCCAACATCCTGGCCTTCCGCGCGGGCTGGAACTACGGCGAGACCACCGAGTCGTTCGCCACCACCTACGAGGTGGCGCCGGCGAAGCTGGACAAGGGCACCTACCGGCAGATCACCGGCAACACGGCGCTCGCCTACGGCATCGTCGCCGCCGGGCAGCGCGCCGGGCTGCCGGTCCTGCTGGGCACGTACCCGATCACGCCGGCCTCGGACATCCTGCACGAGCTGTCCCGGCACAAGAACTTCGGCGTGCTGACCTTCCAGGCCGAGGACGAGATCGCCGGCATCGGCGCCGCGCTGGGCGCCTCCTACGGCGGTGCGCTCGGCGTGACCTCGACGTCCGGGCCCGGGGTGGCGCTGAAGTCGGAGACCATCGGCCTCGGCGTGATGCTGGAGCTGCCGCTGGTCGTGATCGACGTGCAGCGCGGCGGCCCGTCGACCGGTCTGCCGACCAAGACCGAGCAGGCCGACCTGCTGCAGGCGATGTTCGGCCGCAACAGCGAATCGCCGCTGCCAGTCATCGCGCCGCAGTCCCCCGGCGACTGCTTCGCGGCGGCCATCGAGGCGGTGCGGATCGCGTTGAAGTACCGGACGCCGGTGATGATCCTGTCCGACGGCGCGAACGCCAACGGCTCGGAGCCGTGGCTGATCCCGAACGTCGAGGACCTGCCCGATCTGTCGGTGGAGTTCGCGTCGGAGCCGAACGCGGCCGACGGGTCCGGCGAGTTCTGGCCGTACGTGCGCGACCCGGAGACGCTGGCCCGCGCGTGGGCCGTGCCCGGCACGCCGGGTCTGGAGCACCGCATCGGTGGTCTGGAGAAGCAGGACGGCAAGGGCAACATCTCCTACGACCCGGACAACCACGACCACATGGTCCGGCTGCGGCAGGCCAAGATCGACGGCGTCGACGTGCCGGACCTGGAGGTCGACGACCCGTCCGGCGAGGCGCGGGTGCTGGCGCTCGGCTGGGGGTCGACGTTCGGCCCGATCGGCGCCGCGGCCCGCCGCGTGCGCAAGCAGGGCATGCCGATCGCGCAGGCGCACCTGCGGCACCTGAACCCGTTCCCGAAGAACCTGGGCGAGGTACTGGCCCGCTACGACCGCGTGGTCGTGCCGGAGATGAACCTGGGGCAGCTCGCCCTGCTGCTGCGCGCCAAGTACCTCGTGGACGTGCACTCCTACACGAAGGTCGCCGGCCTGCCGTTCAAGGCCGAGGAACTCCAGCACGTCTTCACCGACATCATCGAAGGAGCGCTGACCCGATGACCGCCACCGACTTGGGCCTGCCCACCCTGGGCGGTCTGGACCTGGTGCCGACCACGGACGAGACCCAGAAGGCGAAGGACTTCAAGTCCGACCAGGAAGTGCGCTGGTGCCCGGGCTGCGGGGACTACGTCGTGCTCAACACGGTGCAGTCGTTCCTGCCCACGCTCGGGTTGAAGCGCGAGAACATCGTGTTCGTCTCCGGCATCGGCTGCTCGTCGCGGTTCCCGTACTACCTCAACACCTACGGGATGCACTCGATCCACGGCCGCGCGCCGGCGATCGCGACCGGGCTGGCGACCACGCGGCCGGACCTGTCGGTGTGGGTGGTCACCGGTGACGGCGACGCGCTGTCCATCGGCGGCAACCACCTGATCCACGCGCTGCGCCGCAACGTCAACATCAAGATCCTGCTGTTCAACAACCGGATCTACGGCCTGACGAAGGGCCAGTACTCGCCGACGTCCGATCCGGGCACGATCACCAAGTCGACCCCGATGGGTTCGGTGGACACGCCGTTCAACCCGATCTCGCTGGCGCTGGGCGCGGAGGCCACCTTCGTCGGCCGGGCGCTGGACTCCGACAAGAAGGGCCTGACCGAGGTGCTCACCGCGGCGGCCCAGCACCGCGGCTCGGCGCTGGTGGAGATCTACCAGAACTGCCCGATCTTCAACGACGGCGCGTTCGATGTCCTGAAGGACAAGGACGAGGCCGCGCACCGGATCATCCCGCTGCGGGCGGGCGAGCCGATCCGCTTCGGCCCGGAGGCCGAGTACGGCGTGGTGCCCAACCGCTGGGGCGGGTTCGAGATCGCCAAGGTGGCGGAGGTCGGCGAATCCGAGCTGATCGTCCACGACCCGGCCATCGAGGACACCGCGTACGCCTTCGGGTTGTCCCGCATCGGCGACCAGCACCTCAACCACACGCCGACGGGCATCTTCCGCCAGGTCTCTCGTCCCACCTACGACGACCAGGCCCGCGCCCAGGTCGAGCAGGCCCGCTCCGCGAAGCCGGCCGACCTGCAGGCGCTGCTGACGGGCAAGGACACCTGGACGGTCGACTGACCGCACGAAGAAGCCCCGCACGAATCGTTCGTGCGGGGCTTCTTTGTTGGTTCAGAGCGGCCGGAACCCGACCCGCTCGGCGTCGTCGGCGGTGCGGAACCACACCTCGGCGATCATGCGGTCGTACTGCGGCGAGTCCTCGGTGCAGTAGCGCAGCGCGGTGACGCTGGCCTTGACCGTGAACTCCTCGGACGGCTTCCCACCGCCGGGCCGCGGCATCGCCGAGCCGGGGCCGAACGGGCCCGGCGGCACCGAACCGTCCGCGCGCGTGCGCGGGGTCGGCTCGAACAGGGAGCCGCTGCGGCCGCCCTCCTCGGGCCGGGGCTCGCGCCGCTCGACGGTCCGCATGGACGGCTGGACCGGCTTCGGCGGGTCGAAGGCGTGCGCCGACCGCCGCGGCTGCCGCTTGGGCAGGACCTGGGTGGTCTCGGTGGCCGTCTCCTCGGCCGGGGGCTGCGGCTGGTCCTCGAACGCGTAGGCCGGCGGCTCGGGCTCCGGCGCGGCGAACGGCGTGAAGGCCGACTCCTCCGCGCGCGCCGGTTCGGGCGCGTGGTCGGGGTCGAACAGCGACCCGCGCTCCGGCTCCGGAGCCCGCTCCCGCCCGAACAGCGAGCCGCGCTCCTCACCCCGGACCGCCTGGCGCTCCTCACCCCGAAGAGCCGGATCCGGCTGGAACAACGTGGTCGCCTCCGCGGGCGACTCGTCCCGCTGGAACAACGACCCGGCAGGCCGCTCCTGCTCGAACGCGGCCTGCCCGGCCTGGTCGAACCCGGACTGCCCAGCCTGATCCTGCTCGAACAGCGAACCCCGGCCGGCAGGCGGCTCCTCTTGCCCATGGCGCGGCTTCCGCCCAGCCCCGGCGTCATCCTGTGCAGCAACCTGGCCGCCGCCCTGCCCGTGGCGCGGCTCCCGCTCGGCCCCGGCTTGGTCCTGCTCAGCCACATACCCAGCGGCGTCGCCCTGCCCATGGCGCGACTCCTGCTCGTACCCGGCCTCGGCCGGCTCGAACAGCGCGCCGCGCTCAGCCTCTTCGCGGCCGTAGGCAGCATCGCCCTGCCCGTGGCGCGACTCCCGCTCGTACCCGGCCTCGCCCGGCTCGAACAGCGCGCCGCGCTCAGCCTCTTCACGCCCGTACCCCGCGACCTGCTCCCGGCCGAGCCCCGCGTCGCCCACGTGCAGCGCACCCCGCTCGGCGGCGTCGTCCCGCTCGCGGCCGAACGCGTCGAAGACCGTCGTCGCGTCGGCCTGCGGCTCCTCCGGCTCGAACAGCGAATCGTCGTCGATCTCGGAGCCCGGCTGGTACCCGGGCGACCGTCCGGCGAGGCTGTCGCGCTCCAGCCAGGACGGCGTGGCGTGCTGCTCCTCCGCCTCGGGCGTCTCCGCGGCGATCGGTTCCTTCCGCGCGACCGGCGCGGACACCGGGTCCCGCTCGATCGTGCGGGTCGGCTGCGCGGCGGGCGCGCTCTGCGCGGCGAGGAGTCTGCGCTCCAGGTGCCGGCTTCTCGCCTGAGCGGGCCGGGCCAGGAACAACCAGGTCAGCAGCACCCCGACCACGAATGCCGCCGCGCTCCACAGCCAGACCTGTCCGAAAATGGACATCCGTGCTGCCCTTCCTTTCCTACCGCGCGGTTACCACTCACAGTGACGCCGCAGCGGCTCACGCATGACGCGCGATCTACCTGGTCCGCGCGACGAGGTAGTCCGCGACGGACTCGCACGCGTCCCTCGCGGGCCCGGCCGGCAGGGGGGCCAGCTCCGTCCTCGCCCGCTGAGCGTAGTCCGACAGGGTGACCATGGCGCGGTCCAGCCCGGTGGATGCCCGCAGCAGGGTCAGGGCCTCCTCGACCAGCTCGTCGTCGGTGATCGGACCCGCCAGCAGCTCGACCAGCCGCGGGTCGGTGTCCGGGTCGGCCAGCGCGTACAGCATCGGCAGCGTGCGCACGCCTTCCCGCAGGTCGGTGCCCGGCGTCTTGCCGGACTCGTGCGACGGCGAGGCGATGTCGATGATGTCGTCGGAGATCTGGAACGCGGTGCCGATGATCTCGCCGAACCGCTGCATCGCCCGGATCGCGTCCGGCTTGGCGCCGGAGACCATGGCGCCGAACCGGCCGGAGGTGGCGATCAGCGAGCCGGTCTTCTGCGCGATGACGGTGAGGTAGTGGTCGACCGGGTCCTCGCCCTCGCCCGGCCCGACGGTCTCCCGCATCTGGCCGGTGACCAGTTCGCTGAACGTCTCGGCGAGGATGCGGGCGGCGTCGGTGCCCAGGTCGGACACCAGCCGGGAGGCGTGCGCGAACAGGAAGTCGCCGGTGAGGATCGCGATGCTGTTGGTCCAGCGGGCGTTGACGCTGGGCGCGCCGCGCCGCATCGTCGCCTCGTCCATCACGTCGTCGTGGTACAGGGTGGCCAGGTGGACCAGCTCGACGGCCGCCGCGGCGATCACGACGTCGGAGTGGTTGCCTTCGCCGAACTCACCCGCCAGCAGGGTCATCAGCGGGCGAAAACGTTTGCCACCCGCCTCGACCAGGTGCGACGCGGCGTCGTGGACGGCCTGCACCTCGCTGCGCGCGGTGTCGCGCAGCAGCTTTTCGACGTCGTCCAGTCCAGCGGCCAGCGTGCGCAGCAGCTGCTCGTCGGCGATCCGCAGGCCCACGCTCCCGCGCAGCTCCTCGATCGTGCTACCCCGGTGCCGCACTGACACGTTGTCCGCCCTCTCCGCACTTCACTGACCGGTCCTCACCAGCGTAATGGCTGCACCCGGGGTGTTCGTGGGCCCTCTGCGAACCACCCTGGTGATGCGCGTGACAACGGGTGCCCACACCATCGGGTGAGCTGCCCCGCAGGCCCTTCTGACCAGCACTAACGTTCGCGAAGTGACCAGCAGGAGGGCGCAGAACACCATCGTCGCGGCGATCATGCTCGGGATGCTGCTGGCGGCGCTGGACCAGACGATCGTGTCCACCGCCCTGCCCACCATCGTGGCGGACCTCGGCGGCGCGAACCACCTGTCGTGGGTGGTCACGTCGTACCTGCTCGCCGAGACGATCATGACGGTGCTGATCGGCAAGTTCGGCGACCTGTACGGGCGCAAGCGGGCGTTCCTGGCCAGCGTGGTCCTGTTCCTCGCCGGGTCGTTCCTGTGCGGGTGGGCCGACTCGATGGCCATGCTCGTCGCGTTCCGCGCGCTGCAGGGCCTCGGCGCGGGCGGGTTGATGGTGACCTCGGCCGCGGTCATCGCCGACGTCGTGCCGCTGCGCGAACGCGGCAAGTACCAGGGCGCGATCGGGGCGGTGTTCGGCGTCTCGACGGTGGCCGGGCCGCTGCTCGGCGGCCTGTTCGTGGACCACCTGAGCTGGCGGTGGGCGTTCTACGTGAACGTGCCGCTCGGGGTGCTGGTGGTCCTCGTGGCGTTGTTCGCGCTGCCCACGGTCAAGTCGGCGGTGAAACCACGCATCGACTACCTCGGCATCGTCCTCATCGCGCTCGCCTCGACCGGGCTGACCCTGGTGACCAGCTGGGGCGGCACCGAGTACCCCTGGGCGTCGCCGGTGATCATCACGATGGCCGTCGGCTCGGTCGTGCTGCTGGTGGCGTTCGTGCTGGTCGAGCTGCGGGCCGCGGAGCCGATGCTGCCGATGCGGCTGTTCCGCGGCCGCGTGTTCTCGGTGGCGGGCATCCTGAGCTTCGTCGTCGGGTTCGCGATGCTCGGCGGCATCACCTACCTGCCGACGTACCTGCAGCGCGTGCAGGGCGCGAGCGCGACCGAGTCCGGACTGCGGATGCTGCCGCTGGTGGTCGGGATCATGATCACCTCGCTGGTCAGCGGCGTGATGATCAGCCGCACCGGGCGGTACCGGGTCTTCCCGATCGCCGGTTCGCTCGTGCTGGCGCTGGGGCTGTACCTGCTGTCGCACCTGGACGCCACCACGAGCTTCTGGGTCACCTCGGCGTACATGGTCGTGCTGGGCCTCGGGCTCGGCTGCACCATGCAGGTGCCCACGATCGTCGTGCAGAACACCGCGGACTACGCCGACCTCGGGGTGGCGACGTCCGGCGTGAGTTTCCTGCGCACTCTGGGGAGTTCCTTCGGGGTCGCGGTGTTCGGCTCCATCTACGCGAACAACCTGCCACCGCAGCCGTCCACGGAGTCCTATGTGGACGCCATCGGGACGATGTTCCTGATCGCCTCGCCGATCGGGTTGCTCGCGCTGGTGGTCGCGTTGTTCCTCAAGGAGGTTCCGCTGCGGGACACGTCGAAGGCGCTGGCGTCGGGCAACAGCGGGGTCGGCGAGGGCTTCGCGGTGCCGGGCTCCGGGGATTCGCGGCAGGAGCTGGAGAAGGTCGTGGCGACGGTGTGGTCGAAGCAGAAGACCGATCCGGGGCCGGAGATCCTGGCCCACTCCGGCGTGCCGCTGAGCTACGCGCAGGCGTGGCTGATCGCGCAGATCTACCGCAACAGCGTCGACGACGGCGACGCCACCCTGCAGGAAATCGCCGTGCAGACAGGTGTTCCGGCGGGCATCTTCGAACCCACCGCGCGGCAGCTGGTGGCGGCCGGGCAGCTCGCCGAGGCCGACGGGCACTTCACGTTCACCGGGCACGGCAGCGACACGTTCGCCCGGCTGGTCGGCGCGTGGCGGTTGTGGGTGCTGGACAACGTGACGGGCTCGGAGGCAGCGGCGGGCCGGGATTTCACGGCCTGCGTGGACGAGATCGCGACGCAGCTGATCAGCAACAGCCGAGCGCTGACGCCGTCGGGCAGGCACGCGACGCCGGTCGGCTAGCACACCCGACCGACAAAAACGGCGCCACACCGGCGAAACGGCGCGACTTGTCCACATCGCCCTCAGCCATCCACAGAATCCCGTTCTGTTTCCCACTCCGCCGCCACACCGGGCATGCTCGAGACATCCCTTCCGAAAGGAGCCTCGAGAAATGACCGAGCAGACCCTCCCCGGCCGCCGCACCCGCAACCAGGCCCTCCGGCCCGTCATGGCCGAGGCGCGCGAGCGCGGGCTCGCCCAGCGGCACCTGCGCAAGCTGATGCGGCTGGCGCGCGAGCAGCCCTGCCGGTGCGGCGACGTGCACCGGCACGCGTGTGCCTATCCCGACGTGGTGCGCGCGCTCGATCCGACCTGACCCCGGACGCGAAAGTGCCCCCCGCCCTGGCGGGCGGAGGGCACTTCGGGTGGCGCGGTCGTCAGAAGGCGAAGGCGCCCGCTCCCGCCCAGTCGAGGGCGAAGGCGGGGGCGACGCCGAGCAGCAGGGTGATGATCACGCCGAGCGTGATCGCCGCCGTGGTGAACGCGCCAGGCACCGTCACGGTCGGGCCCTCGGGAGCCGGCTTGGAGAAGTACATGAGCACGACCACCCGCAGGTAGAAGAACGCCGCGACGGCGCTGAACACCAGCGCGATCACCACCAGCGGCGCCATGCCGTCCCGCAGCGCCGCCGAGAACACGACGAACTTGCCGACGAACCCGCTGGTGAGCGGGATCCCGGCCAGAGCGAGCAGGAGGAAGGTGAACACCCCGGCCAGCACGGGCGACCGCTTGGCCAGGCCTGCCCACGCCGACAGGTGCGTGGCCTCGCCCTTGGCGTCACGCACGAGCGAGACCACGCCGAACGCGGCGAGCGTCGTGAAGCCATAGGCCAGCAGGTAGAACAGGGTCCCGGACAGGCCCTGATCGGTCATCGCGAGCGTGCCGACGAGCAGGAAGCCGGCGTGCGCGACGGACGAGTAGGCGATCATGCGCTTGACGTCGGTCTGGGTCAGGCCGAGCACGGCGCCGATCGCCATGGAGATGATCGCGACGGCCCACAGCACGCCGCGCCACTCCCAGCTGGTCGACTCGAACCCGACGGTCAGCACCCGCAGGATGCCGCCGAACGCGGCGACCTTGGTGCAGGCCGCCATGAACCCGGTGACCGGGGTCGGCGCGCCCTGGTAGACGTCCGGCGTCCAGGTGTGGAACGGGCCGACCGAACCCTTGAACAGCAACCCGACCACGAGGAGGCCCATGCCCGCGAACAACAGCATGTCCGACCGGTCCGAGCCGGCCGCGGCGCCCGCGATGTCGGCCAGCTTGACCGAGCCCGCGTAGCCGTAGAGCAGCGCCAGACCGTAGAGGAAGAACGCCGACGAGAAGGCCCCGAGGAGGAAGTACTTGACCGCCGCCTCTTGCGACAGCAGGCGCCGGCGCCGGGCCAGGCCGCACATCAGGTACAGCGGCAGGCTCAGCACCTCGAGCGCGATGAACATGGTGAGCAGGTCGTTGGCCGCGCAGAACGTCATCATCCCGCCCAGCGCGAACAGCGCCAGCGGGAAGACCTCGGTCTGCATGCCCGTCGAGCCGACCTGGGCCCGGTCCTGCACGGTGCCCGGCCGGATCGCGGCCTGCGCGACGAAGGCGCCACCCGGCTCGACCGAGCGGTCCGCGATCAGCAGGATCGCGGGCAGCGCGAGAGCGAGGAGCGTGCCCCACAGGAACAGGGCGGGCTTGTCCACCGACACGGCGCCGCTGAGGGTGGTCAGGCCCTTGACCGGCGAACCGCTGACGTACACGGCCAGCGCGACACCGGCGGCGGCCAGACCGGTCAGGCTGAGCAGCACCTGCGACGGCCACCGCATGTGCCGGGGCAGGAACGCCTCGAACAACACGCTGACGCACGCCGCGCCGAGCACGATCAGCACCGGCAGGATCGCGTCGTACGCGATCTCCGGTGCGGAGATTTGCCCTTGCTGGGCCAGAATCCCGAGCATTTCACTGGCCTCCGTTGAGTGCGGAAAGCGTCGCGTCGACCGACGGGGTCACCGTGTCCAGCACGGGTTGGGGGTAGAAGCCGAGCCCGATGATCAGCACCACCATGGGCACCAGGATCGCCAGCTCCCGGCCGCCCAGGTCCCGGATCGTCTTGCGGGCGCCCAGCTCGGGGGCGATCGCGGTGCCCGGGCCGCCCCCGGCGCCGACCAGCGCGGTCCCCCGCACCGGGCCGGTCATCAGGCGCTGGTACAGCCACAGCACGTAGGCCGCGGCGAGCACCATGCCGACGGTGGCGAGGATCGCGTACACCGGCTGGGTCGCGAAAGCGCCCAGCAGCACCAGGAACTCACTGACGAACGAGTTGGTACCCGGGAGGGACAAAGTGGACAGACCGGCGATGAGCAGCATCCCGCCGAGCAGCGGCGTCAGCTTGAACATGCCGCCGTAGTCGGAGATCCGCGTGGAGCCGCCGCGCGCGATCACCAGGCCCAGCACCACGATCAGCATGCCGGTCGCGAGGCTGTGGTTGAGCATGTAGGTCACCGCGCCGACCCCGGCCTGCTGGGTGAAGGCGAAGATGCCCAGCGCGATGAACCCGAAGTGCGCGATCGAGACGTAGGCGACGAACCGTTTCATGTCCTGTTGCCCGGCGGCGAGGATCGAGCCGTAGAGCACGCCGATCACCGCCAGCACCAGCACCAGCGGTGCCAGGTCCTTGCTGGCTTCCGGGAACATCGGCAGGCAGTAGCGCAGGAACCCGAACGTGCCGACCTTGTCCAGCACGCCGACCAGCAGCACGGCGACGCCGATGGGCGCCTCGCCGGCGGCGTCGGGCAGCCAGGTGTGGAACGGCACGAGCGGCGCCTTGATGGCGAACGCGAGGAAGAACCCGAGGAACAGCCAGATCTGGGTGCTCGCCGGCGCGTCCCGGACCACCGTGACCAGCGTCGCCCAGTCGAAGGTGCCGTTGCCCAGCTCGTCGGCGGCGAGCGAGTAGGCCCCGATCGCCGAGGCCAGCATGATCAGACCGCCGAGGAAGGAGTACAGGAAGAACTTGACCGCCGCGTACTGCCGGTTCGCGCCGCCGTAGCCGCCGATGAGGAAGTACATCGGGATCAGCATGATCTCGAACAGCACGTAGAACAGGAACACGTCGGTCGCGGCGAACACCGCGATGGTGATGGCCTCCTGCACCAGGATCAACGCGAGAAAACCACCCGCGCTGCGGTCCTGCGGCAGCTTGTCCGCCGCGCCCAGTGCGCCGATGACGATCGGCACCAGGAACGCGATCACGGCGATCATCACCAGCGCGATGCCGTCGATGCCGAAGGAGATGTGCACGCCGAAGCTCGGGATCCAGTCCATCGAGCTGGTGTGCTGCAGGCGGGCGCCGTTCGGTTCGTAGGTCGCCCACGTCGGGATGATCATCGCCAGCTCGACGAGGGCGAACGCCACCGCGGCGAGGGTGGCGAGCCGGTCGTTGCGGCGCAGCCCGGTGACGACGCACGCGCCGACCAGCGGCCAGAGGATGAGGGCCAGTACCCAGGTCATGAGAACCTCACCATCAGCAGTGCGGCGACGAGGACGAACGAGCCGGCCAGCATCGACAGGGCGTACGAGCGGACGAAGCCGGTCTGCAGTCTGCGCAACCGCCCGGATCCGCCACCGAGGGCGGCGGCCAGTCCGTTGACCGCGCCGTCGACACCACGGCTGTCGAGGTAGACCGAGAACCGGGTGAGCCACATGCCCGGGGTCGCGACCAGTGCCTCGTTGACCGCGTTGCCGTACAGGTCCTTGCGGGCCGCCTTGACGACGGCGGAGACGTTCTCCGGCCGCTCGACCGGGGTGTCCCGTCGCCCGACGACGAGCCAGGCGAGCAGCACGCCGAGCGCGGACAGGGCGACCGTGATCCACGGGATCAGCGAGTGCGGGATCGCGGTGTGCTCGGCCTCGCCGAGCTCACCCAGCGCCGGGGCGAGCCACTCGGACAGGCGGTCGCCGAGGGCGAAGAACGCGCCGGCGCCGAGCGAGCCGATGGCCAGCACGATCATCGGCGCGGTCATCACCGGCGGCGACTCGTGCGGGTGGAACTCCTTGCCCTCAGCGGTGCGCAGGTCCCGCCAGCGTTCCTTGCCGAAGAAGGTGAGCAGCATCAGGCGGGTCATGTAGAAGGCGGTCAGCGCGGCGCCGAGCATGGCGGCGAGGCCGAACACCCAGCCACGCCAGCCCTCCTGGCCGAAGGCGGCCTCGATGATCGCGTCCTTGGAGAAGTAGCCCGACAGGAAGGGGAACCCGATGAGCGCCAGGTAGCCGAGCCCGAAGGTGACGAACGTGATCGGCATGTGCCGGTACAGGCCGCCGAACTTGCGCATGTCGACCTCGTCGTTCATGCCGTGCATGACCGAACCGGCGCCGAGGAACAGCCCGGCCTTGAAGAAGCCGTGCGTGAGGAGGTGCATGACGCCGAGCGCGTAGCCGAACGGGCCGAGCCCGACGGCGAGCATCATGTAGCCGATCTGGCTGACCGTCGAGTACGCGAGCACCTTCTTGATGTCGTCGTAGGCGCAGCCGATGATGCACCCGATCAGCAGGGTTATCGCGCCGACGAGGGTGACGATCAGCCTGCCCGTCTCGGTCTCGTTGTAGATCGGGTTGGCGCGCGCCACCAGGTACACGCCGGCGGTGACCATGGTGGCCGCGTGGATGAGGGCCGACACCGGGGTGGGGCCTTCCATCGCGTCCGGGAGCCATGCCTGCAGCGGGAACTGGCCGGACTTACCGCACGCGCCGAGCAGCAGCAGGATCGCGATCGCGGTGATCACGGCGGGCGGGGCGTCGCCGATGCGGTCGAACACGCCCGCGTAGGTGACCGTGCCGAGGTACTTGAACATCAGGAAGATCGCGAGCGCGAGGCCGACGTCGCCGACGCGGTTCATCAGGAACGCCTTCTTCGCGGCGGTCGCCGCGGACGGGCGGTCCGAGTACCAGCCGATGAGCAGGTACGAGGCCAGGCCGACGCCCTCCCAGCCGAGGTAGAGCGTCACGAAGTTGTTGCCCAGCACCAGAACCAGCATGGAGGCCACGAAGAGGTTCAGGTACCCGAAGAATCGCCGCCGGTTGCGGTCCTCCGCCATGTAGCCGATCGAGTAGATGTGGATCAGCGCGCCCACACCGGTGATCAGCAGGATGAAGACGAGCGAGAGCGCGTCGATGCGGAGTCCGAAGTCGATCTGGAGGTCACCGACGCCGATCCAGGTGAACATCCTGGTGTCGGTCACGTGCCCGTCGCTGCCGAAGAACAGCACCAGGCCGTACACGAACGACGCGATGACCGTCGCACACCCGAGGAGGTGACCCCAGCGGTCGGTGCGCCGTCCCCCGGCCAGCAGGACGAGCGCGCCGAGGGCCGGGAACGCGACCAGCAGCCACGATGATGCGATCACTCTCGAGCTCCTAGTACTTGAGCAGGTTGGTGTCGTCGACCGAGGCCGAGCGGCGGGTGCGGAAGATGGCCATGATGATCGCCAGGCCGACGACGACCTCGGCGGCGGCGACGACCATCACGAAGAACGCCATGACCTGGCCGTCGAGCCCGCCGTTGATGCGGGAGAAGGTGACCAGGGAGAGGTTCACGGCGTTGAGCATCAGCTCGATGCACATGAACACGACGATGGCGTTGCGCCGCACCAGCACGCCGACCGCGCCGATGGCGAACAGCAGGGCCGACAGCAGCAGGTAGTAGGTGGGGGTCATTCCTCGTCACCCTTCCCGACGAGCGCGTGGGCGTCGGGCTGCGGCTCGGTGCCCTCGACCTGCTTGCGCTCGGCTTCGAGCCGCGCCGTGGGCGTGGACTCGATGATGGTGGACAGCGACTCGGGCGCGACCGTGCCGTCGGGCAGGATCGCGGGGGTCGTGACCGAGTGGGACGTGGCGAACACGCCGGGCCCCGGCTTGGGCGAGATGCGTTCGTACTCGCCGCGGAACCGGGCTTCGACGAGTTCCTTCTGCGTGCGGCGGCCGCGTTTCTCGGTGAAGGCCAGCACCATCGCCCCGAGCGCGGCGGTGATCAGCAGCGCCGAGGTGAGCTCGAACGGGAACAGGTAGTCGGTGAAGATGAGGCGCCCGAGCCCGCCGGCGGTCCCGTCCGGCGCGGGAGCCGGTGTGACGTTGGCGAGCGCCCGGGTGAGCGCGGTGGCCATCAGCCCGGCGATGCCGATGCCGAGGATGCCGCCCCACAGGCGCTGCCCGCGCAGCACCTCGACGACCGAGTCGGAACTCTCCCGCCCGACGAGCATCAGCACGAACAGGAACAGCATCATGATCGCGCCGGTGTAGACGATGATCTGGGTGAACCCGAGGAACGGCGCCTGCTGGACCATGTAGAGGATGCCCAGCGAGAACATCGTGAGGGCCAGGAAGAGCGCCGAGTGGACGGCGTTGCGGGCGAAGATCAGCCCGAGGGCGCCCAGCAGGGCGATCGGACCGAGGATCCAGAACGCGATGGCCTCCCCGGTGGACACCGCCTCGGCGGCCTGTGCCAGCACCATCACCGCACCTCCCCTCGAACGGACCCCGGACCCTGGCCGAGGCTTGCGGATGAGGATGTCGTCCGGACCGCCACCACCCTGTGGAGATCCTCCGTGTGACCCGGTGCGGTCAGATGTGGCAGCTGGTCACCGAAGTCCGGCAACGTCAGCGTCCTCATTGGATTGCCTCCTCGCGGGAGGTTTCCACCGTTTCGCCTGCCGGGATGCCGCGGCCGCGGGCCAGTTCGGGGCCGTGCACGTAGTAGTCCTGCTCGTCGTCGCCCAGGCGCATCGGGTGCGGGGGTTGCTCCATGCCCGGCAGCAGCGGCGCCAGCAGGTCCTCCTTGGTCCAGATCAGCTTCTGGCGGTCGTCGTCCGCCATTTCGTAGAAGTTGATCATCGTCAGGGAGCGGGTGGGGCAGGCTTCGACGCACAGGCCGCAGCCGATGCACCTCAGGTAGTTGATCTGGTAGTCCTTGCCGTACCGCTCACCCGGCGAGTACCGGGCGTCCTCGGTGTTGTCGCCGCCCTCGACGAAGATCGCGTCCGCCGGGCAGGCCCACGCGCACAACTCGCAGCCGACGCACTTCTCCAGCCCGTCCGGGTGCCGGTTGAGCTGGTGCCGCCCGTGGTACCGGGGCGCGGCGGGGGCGCCGATCTCCGGGTACTCCTCCGTCGCCACCTTCTTGAACATCGTGCCGAAAGTGACGCCGAAACCCTTGATGGGGTCAAACAGTCCCATCGGAACCCTCCTTCCCGGCGCCCACCTGGGCAGGCTCCGAAGTACGTCCCGCCACCCGGCGACGGCGCTTCCCGGCGCCCCGCTCGGGCACCTCGGGCACGCGCAGATCCAGCGGCGGCAACGGGAAACCGCCGCCGGTGACCGGCACCGAATCGCTGTCGGCCTGCTTCTTCTCCGGCACCAGCAACGCGATCGCCACCGCGACCACCACCACGACCGCACCGCCGATCAGGATCTGGCCCGTCGTCAGGCCACCGTTGTTCCGGATCGCGCGGATCGACGAGATGATCACGATCCACACCAGGTTGGCCGGCACCAGGACCTTCCAGCCCAGCTTCATGAACTGGTCGTACCGGAACCGCGGCAGCGTCCCGCGCAGCCAGATGAACCCGAACAGCAACGCGAACAGCTTCACCGCGAACCAGATCAGCGGCAGCCACCCCTGGTTCAGCGGCGAGTCCAGCCCGACGAACGGGAACATCCAGCCGCCGAGGAACAACGTCGTCGCGAACGCCGAGACGATAACCATGTTCACGTACTCGGCGAGGAAGAACATCGCGAACTTCATCGACGAGTACTCGGTGTGGAACCCGCCGACCAGCTCCGACTCGGCCTCCGGCAGGTCGAACGGCGCCCGGTTCGTCTCGCCGACCATCGAGATCAGGTAGATCACGAAGCTCGGCAGCAGCAGGTAGAAGTACCAGCCGCGGGCCTGCGCGTCGACGATCGCGCCGGTCGCCATCGACTGCGAGTACAGCACCACCCCGACGATCGACAGGCCCATCGCGATCTCGTACGAGATCACCTGCGCCGCCGACCGCAGCCCGCCGAGCAGCGGGTACGGCGACCCGGACGACCACCCGGCCAGCACGATCCCGTACACCCCGACCGACGAGCAGGCCAGGATCACCAGCACGCCGACCGGCAGGTCGACCAGCTGCAGCACGGTCTGCTCACCGAAGATCGACACCCGCGGCCCGAACGGGATCGCGGCCAGCGCGATCAACGCGGGCACCGCGGACAGCACCGGCGCCAGGAAATACACCTTCCGGTCCGCGCCGTCCGGGATGATCTGCTCCTTGAACGGGAGCTTGATCGCGTCCGCCAGCGACTGGAAGTAGCCGCCGGGGCCGACGCGGTTCGGGCCGGGCCGGTTCTGCATCCGGCCGATCGCCTTGCGCTCCCACACGATGAGGAAGATCGTCAGGAGCGGCCCGATCAGCAGCACCACGACGGTCTTGAGCAGGATCAGCCACCACGGGTCGTCCGCCAGCAGCTCGGCCCGCGTCATCTGATCCGCGGCCTGCTGCGCGAAAAACGGTGTCATCGCCGCGCTCCCTCGATGTTGACGACCGCCCCGTGCCCGGCGGCGAGCGTTCTGCGCAGCCGCGAGCCCTCGGAGTTTCCGGGCAGCCACACGACGTCGTCGGGCAGGTCGGCGACCTCGACGGGCAGCGTGATCGCGCCCCGCTCGGTCGACACGGTCACCTCGTCACCGAGCTCCGCCGCGGTCTTCGCCGACACCCTGGCCACCACGCGCCGCGCGGTGCCTGCCAGGTGCGGCTCGTCCACCTGCAGCGAGCCCTCGTCGAGCAGCTGCCGCCAGCTCGCCAGCCGCGCCTGCCCCGGCCCGACCTCGGCGGCGGCCCGCGCGGCGCCCGACTCCCAGAACCTGCCGTGCGACGCGCCCGACGTGCCCAGCCGGGCGAAGTCGCCGTACGCGGCGGCCGGGGTCTGGGTGAACAGGTCCGCGTCCATCTCCACGGCCAGCGTGTCCAGGACCCGGCAGTCCGGCAGCGCGCCGGTGCCTTCGAGCGTCGCGTCGAACTCGCGGCGCCTGCCCTCCCAGTTGACGAAGCTGCCGGACTTCTCGACCACCGGCGCGATCGGCAGGACCACGTCGGCGTGCTCGGTGACCGTGCTCGCCCGCATCTCCAGGCTGACCACGAACTCGGCCCGCTCCAGCGCCTGCCGCGCCAGCGCCGGGTCGGGCAGGTCGTCCAGGTCGACGCCGCCGACCACCACGCCGGACAGGTACCCGCCTGCCAGCGCGCCGATGATGTCGTTGGTGTCGCGGCCCGGTTCGGCCGGCACGGGCACGCCCCACACCGCCTCGACCTCGGCGCGGGCGGCCTCGTCGGTCACCGGCCGTCCGCCGGGCAGCAGCGTCGGGGCCGCACCGGCCTCCAGCGCGCCGCGCTCGCCGGCCCGGCGCGGGATCCAGGCCACCTTCGCGCCGGTGCGCGCGGCCAGCCGCCGCACCGCGGCGAACAGGCCCGGCACCTCGGCCGCCCGCTCGCCGACCAGCACGACCGCGCCGTCCGCGCCCAGCGCCGACTCGACGTCCGGCGCGTGCTCGGGGATCCCGTCCAGCGCCGCGGCCTCCGACCCTGGCACGCAGGCCAGCAGCTCGCCGAAGGTCTTGCGCACCGACGGCGTCGTCCACTGTCCCAAGTGGACCACCCGGGTCCGCTTCTTGCGGGCGGCCTTGCGCAGCCGGAGGAAGACGATCGGCGCCTCCTCCTCGGGCTCGAACGCCACGCACAGCACCGTCGGCGCGTTCTCGATCGCGCCGAACGTGACGCCGTGCTCCGGCGTCGTGCCTGCCACCTCGGCGGCGAGGAAGTCCAGCTCCTCCGGCGAATGCGCCCGCGCCCGGAAGTCGACGTCGTTGGTGCGCAACGCGACGCGCGCGAACTTCGCGTAGGCGTAGGCGTCCTCCAGCGTCAGCCGGCCACCCGCGAGCACCGCGGCGCCGCGGCTGTCGCGGGCCTTGGCCAGCCCCTCCGCGGCGACGCGCAGCGCCTCCGTCCACGGCGCCTCCCGCAGCTCGCCGGAGGCGTCGCGGACCAGCGGCCGCCGGATCCGGTCCGCCGCCGTGGCGTACCGGAACGCGAAGCGGCCCTTGTCGCAGATCCACTCCTCGTTGACCTCGGGGTCGTTGGCGGCGAGCTTGCGCATCACCTTGCCGCGCCGGTAGTCGGTGCGCTCGGCGCAGCCGGACGAGCAGTGCTCGCACACGCTCGGCGCGGACACCAGGTCGAACGGCCGCGACCGGAACCGGTACTGCGCGCTGGTCAGCGCGCCCACCGGGCAGATCTGGATGGTGTTGCCGGAGAAGTACGACTGGAACGGCGCTCCCGACGACGTGCGCGAGGCGAGGTCGAACACGTCCGCCGTCTCGGCCGTCCCGATCTGCTGGTGCGCGCCGCGCTCCAGCAGGTCGATGAACGGGTCGCCGGCGATCTGCGCGGAGAACCGCGTGCAGCGCTGGCACAGCACGCACCGCTCGCGGTCGAGCAGCACCTGCGTGGAGATCGGCAGCGGCTTCGGGAAGGTGCGCTTGGTGTCGCGGAACCGCGAGTCGGCGCGGCCGTGGGCCATCGCCTGGTTCTGCAGCGGGCACTCGCCGCCCTTGTCGCACACCGGGCAGTCCAGCGGGTGGTTGATGAGCAGCAGCTCCATCACACCCTGCTGGGCCTTGTCCGCGACCGGCGAGGTCAGCTGCGTCTTGACCACCATCCCGTCGGCGACGGTCATCGTGCACGACGCCTGCGGTTTCGGCATCGGCCGCCCGCCCATCTCGACCTCGACGAGGCACTGGCGGCAGGCCCCGGCCGGGTCGAGCAGCGGGTGGTCGCAGAACCGCGGGATCACGGTGCCGAGCCGCTCCGCGGTGCGGATCAGCAGCTCGCCCTTGGGCGCGATGACCTCTTCGCCGTCGATGGTCAGCTTCACGTGACCTTCCGGGACCGGCGTCTCGGTCTTGGGGTTCTCTGGCGCGATCGTCATGCCTGTGCTCCCACCAACTCGCGCTTGTTGCTCTCGCACAGGGCGAGGAATTCGTCGCGGAAGTACTTGATCCCGCTGGTGATCGGGCTGACCGCGCCGTCACCGAGTGCGCAGAACGACCGGCCGAGGATGTTGTCGCAGACGTCCAGCAGCGTGTCGATGTCCTCGGCCGTGCCCCGCCCGTCGACCATCCGCTCCAGGATCTGCGCCAGCCAGTACGTGCCCTCGCGGCACGGCGTGCACTTGCCGCACGACTCGTGCTCGTAGAACTGGGTCCACTTCATCACGGCCCACGGCACCGACACGGTTTCGTTGAACACCTGGACCGCGGTGGTGCCGAGCATCGACCCGGCCTCCGCGGCGCCCTCGAAGTCGAGCGGGATGTCCAGGTGCTCGGCGGTGAACATCGGCGTCGACGACCCGCCCGGCGTCCAGAACTTGAGCGGGATGCCGTCCTTCATGCCGCCGCACAGTTCCAGCAGCTCACGCAGGGTCGTGCCGAGCGGCGCCTCGTACTGGCCGGGCTTCTCGACGTGCCCGGAGATCGAGTAGATCTTCGGGCCGGGCGACTTCTCCCGGCCCATCTTGCGGAACCAGTCCGCGCCGCCGTTGACGATGAACGGAACGCTCGCGATGGTCTCCACGTTGTTCACCGTGGTCGGCGCCGCGTAGAGACCGGCGGCCGCGGGGAACGGCGGCTTGAGCCGCGGCTGGCCACGGCGGCCTTCGAGCGAGTCGAGCAGCGCGGTTTCCTCACCGCAGATGTACGCGCCCGCCCCGGCGTGCACCGTGATGTCCAGGTCGAACCCGGAGCCCAGGATGTCCTTGCCGAGATACCCGGCGCGGTAGGCCTCGCGCACCGCCGCGTTGAGCCGCCGGTACGGGTGCAGCGCCTCGCCGCGCACGTAGATGAAGCAGTGGTGCGACCGCATCGCGTAGGCGGCGATGATGCAGCCCTCGATGAGCGAGTGCGGGTCGGCCATCATCAGCGGGATGTCCTTGCAGGTTCCCGGTTCGCCCTCGTCGGCGTTGATGACGAGATAGTGCGGCTTGTCCTCGTTGGGCGGCATGAACGACCACTTCACGCCGGCCGGGAAACCCGCGCCGCCCCGGCCGCGCAGGCCCGAGTCCTTGACCAGCTGCACGAGCTGCTCGGGCGTGCCGCTCAGCGCCTTGCGCAGCGCGGTGTAGCCCTCCAGCTGCTCGTAGGTGGACAGCCGCCAGGAGTTGGGGGACAGCCAGCGTTTGGTGAGCACCGGGGTGATGGGATCAGCCATTACTTCTTCTCCACTTCCGGCAACGGGGCGTCCGCCATGGCCGGGGCCGTCCAGCCCCGCTCCTGCGCGATCCGCGCGCCCATCAGGGTCTCCGGGGCCTGGGACGGTCCGTCCACCAGGGACCGGTAGGTCTCCTCGTCCTCCGGGAAGAACCCGGCCAGCTGCAGCTCGGCGCTCTTGAAGTCGCCCAGCGGCGCCCCGCGCGTCGGCTGCGGCTTCTCGCCGCGCCGCAGGGCGTCGACCAGTTCGACCGCGCTGTCCGGCGTCTGCTTGTCGTAGTACTCGTAGTTGACCTGCAGCACCGGCGCGAGGTCGCAGGCCGCCAGGCACTCGGCGTGCTCCAGCGTGATCGACCCCGGCTCGCCTGGGGTGCCCGCGGTTTCCTCGTGCCCCAGCGGTTTCCCGTCCTCGCCGAGGTGCTCCTGCAGGGTGCGGTAGATCGCGTCCCCGCCCAGCGCCGCGCACAGCGTGTTCGTGCACACGCTCACCAGGTGCTCACCGCACGGCTTGCGCTTGTACATGGTGTAGAACGTGACGACCGCGCTGACCTCGGCCTCGGACAGTCCCAGCTGCTGCGCGCAGAACGTCACGCCCTCCTGGCTGACGAACCCCTGCACCGACTGGACCAGGTGCAGCATCGGCAGCAGCGCCGACCGGGACTGCGGGTAGCGGGCCATCAGCTCCTGCGCCTTGGCCACGGTGTCCGCGTCGAACAGTTCCTTCGCAGTAGTCATCGATCCACTCCGCCCATCACCGGGTCCACGGACGCGACCGCCGCGATCACGTCCGCCACCAGACCGCCCTCGGACATCGCCGGCAGGGACTGCAGGTTGACGAAACTCGGTTCCCGCACGTGCACCCGCACCGGACGGGTGCCGCCGTCGGAGACGAGGTGGAAGCCCAGCTCGCCGCGCGGCGACTCGATCGGCGAGTACACCTGGCCCGCCGGCACCTTGAAGCCCTCGGTGACCAGCTTGAAGTGGTGGATCAGGGACTCCATCGACTGGCCCATGATCTTGCGGACGTGCTCGAGCGAGTTGCCCATGCCGTCGCTGGAGATCGACAGCTGCGCGGGCCACGCGATCTTGCGGTCCTCCACCATCACCGGGCCCGGCTCGATCTTCTTCAGGCACTGCCGGATGATCCGCAGCGACTGGTGCATCTCCTCGACCCGGCACAGGTACCGGCCCCAGCAGTCGGCCTCGGTCGAGGTCGGCACGTCGAACTCGAACTCGTCGTAGCGCGAGTACGGCTCGATCTTGCGCAGGTCCCACGGCAGGCCCGCGGACCGCAGCACCGGCCCGGTGACGCCGAGCGCGAGGCACGCGTCGACCGGCAGGTACCCGACGCCCTTGAGCCGGTTGCGCCAGATCGGCTGACCGGTGAACAGCTTGTCGTACAGGGGAAGGCGCTCGTCCATCGTCTTGACGAACTCGCTCACCTTCTCCTTCCAGTCCGTCGGCAGGTCCTGCGCCACACCGCCGGGGCGGATGAACGCGTGGTTCATGCGCAGCCCGGTCAGGTACTCCAGCAGGTGCAGGACCTCTTCCCGCTCGCGGAACCCGAAGGTCATCGCGGTGGTGGCGCCCAGCTCCATGCCGCCGGTGGCGATGTAGACCAGGTGCGAGCCGATGCGGTTGATCTCGCACAGCATGACGCGGATCAGCTCGGCCCGGCGCGGCGCGCGGATGCCGAGCAGCTTCTCCACGCCGAGGCAGTAGCCCAGCTCGTTGAACAGCGGGGACAGGTAGTCCATGCGCGTCACGAACGTGACGCCCTGGGTCCAGGTCCGGTACTCGCAGTTCTTCTCGATGCCGGTGTGCAGGTAGCCGATGACCGAGCGGAGCTGGGTGACGGTCTCGCCCTCCAGCTCCAGCACGAGCCGGAGCACGCCGTGCGTCGACGGGTGCTGCGGGCCCATGTTGATGACGATCCGCTCGTCGTGCTGGGCGTCCTCCAGCACGTCGTCCCAGTCACCGCCGCTGACGTGGTAGATGCGGCCTTCGGTGGTGTCGCGCGATTCGGCGTATTCGGCGGTGCTGTCGGCGCTGTCGCGGCCGGCGTCGCTCGTGTCGGTGCCGGTGCTGACGTCCGCGAGTCGATCGGTAGTCACGAGTACGACCTCCGCTGATCGGGGGGCGGGATCTCCGCGCCCTTGTACTCCACCGGGATCCCGCCGAGCGGGTAGTCCTTGCGCTGCGGGTGGCCGTCCCAGTCGTCCGGCATGAGGATCCGCGTCAGGGCCGGGTGGCCGTCGTAGACGATGCCGAACAGGTCCCACGCCTCGCGTTCCTGCCAGTCGGCCGTCGGGTAGACCTCCACGATGGACGGGATGTGCGCGTCCTCGACGTCGACGGCGACCTCCAGCCGGATGCGCCGCCGGTAGGTCATCGACGTCAGGTGGTAGACCGAGTGCAACCGCTGCGGCACGTCCGGCCCGTAGTCCACACCGGACACCGAGCTGCACAGCTCGAACCGCAGCCCGGCGTCGTCGCGCAGGATGCGGCACATCGCGACGAGGTGCGCGCGGTCGACGTAGAGCGTGATCTCGCCGCGGTCGACGGTCACCTGGTGCACCGCGTCGGCGGGCACGTCGTTCTCGGCCAGCGCGGCGAAGAACTGGTCGGCGAACTCGTCGAACCAGCCGCCGTAGGGCCGTTCCGCGGGTGGCGGCAGGTAGGCGGGCAGCCGCAGGCCGCCGTAACCGGAGGTGTCCCCGCTGTCGGAGACACCGAACATCCCGCGGCGCTCACGGCCCGCGACGATCGGCTGCGCCGGGCGCGGCCCACGCGGCTCCAGGCCGGTGTCCGGGCGCTGGGCGCTGGACTGTTCCCCGCCGGGTTCGGGCTTTTCCTCGGTCATGAGCGCATCACTTCTTCGCGTACTTGATCGACGACGGGATCAGCTCGGTCTGGTGCCCGGCCAGCGCGGCGGCGCGGCGCGGCCCCAGCGGCTCGTCCTGGATCTTGGCGTGCAGCTTGAGGATCGCGTCGAGGAGCATCTCCGGGCGCGGCGGGCAGCCCGGCAGGTACATGTCGACCGGCACGATGTGGTCCACGCCCTGCACCACGGCGTAGTTGTTGAACATGCCGCCGGAGGAGGCGCAGACACCCATGGCCAGCACCCACTTCGGCTCGGCCATCTGGTCGTAGATCTGACGCAGGACCGGGGCCATCTTCTGCGTGACCCGGCCCGCGACGATCATCAGGTCGGCCTGGCGCGGGGTGGCGGAGAACCGCTCCATGCCGAAGCGCGCGATGTCGTAGCGCGAGCCGCCGACGGTCATCATCTCGATCGCGCAGCAGGCGAGCCCGAAGGTGGCCGGCCACAGCGAGTTCTTGCGCGCCCAGTTGACCAGCTTCTCCAGGCTGGCCAGCAGGATGCCGTTGGGGAGCTGCTCTTCGAGTCCCATGACGTCCCTCCCCTAGTTCCAGTCGAGCCCGCCGCGACGCCAGACGTAGGCGTAGGCGAAGCCGACGGTCGCGATGAACAAGACGATCTCCACCAGGCCGAACAGGCCGAGCGCGTCCGCCGAGACGGCGAACGGGTAGAGGAAGACCATTTCGATGTCGAACAGGATGAACAGCATCGCGGTGATGTAGTAGGCGACCGGCATCCGGCCGCCGCCCACCAGCGGCTGCGGGGACGGTTCGATCCCGCACTCGTAGGCCATCTGCTTCGCCCGGTTGTACCGGCGCGGGCCCACCAGCGGGCCGAGCAGCACGGAGAACACCGCGAAGGCCGCGGCGAGGACGAACAGGAGGACCAGCGGCAGGTACATCTCGAGGCCGGGCCCCGAGGCGGCCTGCGCGAGGTGGAACTGCGACATCAGCACGGTGAATGCCGTCCTTTCCGCGCCGTTGCGAACGTGCCGCTTGTGAAACTGTTCACAATCTCCCTTGCGGGGTTGTGAAGCGGTTCACAAAGCATAGGGGCAGTGTAGGACGTGGCTCACATTGTTGTCGCGGGGTGTTTCGGGTAAGGCGAACCTAACCAAAGGATGCCCTGGTGGACGGCCATAAGCCCGAGACCAGCACGAAAAGGATCATCCCGATCACGCAACGCAGAACTGGTGTGACGTAACCCACGGTGAGCGCGACCAACCTTCGCCGGTTGCGCCCAAGATCACGCCGACGGAGGTGTGACGGAAGTCATCCGCGCAGCGGCTCACCGGCCTCGTGGAGGTGCCGCAGCGCCCGCGCCCAGGAGTCGACCAGACCGGTCTCCGAGTACGGCACCCCGATCTCGGCGCAGTACCGCCGCACGATCGGCCGCGCCAGGCGCAGGTGCGGGGTCGGCATGCTGGGGAACAGGTGGTGCTCGATCTGGTAGTTCAGGCCGCCCATCGCGACGTCGACGAACCGGCCGCCGCGGACGTTGCGGGAGGTCAGCACCTGCCGACGCAGGAAGTCCGGCCGCTCGCCGCCGGTGAGGGTCGGCATGCCCTTGTGGTTCGGCGCGAAGATCGAGCCCAGGTACACGCCCCACAGGCCTTGGTGCACGGCGATGAACACCAGCGCCTTGACCGGCGACAGCACGAGGAACACCGCGCCGAGGTAGACCGCGAAGTGCGTGAACAGCAGCGCGGCTTCCAGCCACCGCTGCTTCAGCCCCGGCTTGAGCACCGCGCGGATGCTCGACCAGTGCAGGTTCAGGCCCTCCAGCGTGAGCAGCGGGAAGAACAGGACCGCCTGGTGGCGCCCGATGAACCGGGGCAGGCCGCGGCTGGCCCGCGCCTGGCCCTGCGACCACACCAGGATGTCCGGCGCGACGTCCGGGTCGAGTTCCTCGTGGTTGGGGTTGGCGTGGTGGCGCGTGTGCTTGTCCATCCACCAGCCGTAGCTCAGGCCGATGCCGAGGTTGCCCGCGATCCGGCCGGCGACCTCGCTGGGGCGGCGGGTGCGGAACACCTGCCGGTGCGCGAGGTCGTGCGACAGCAGGGCGATCTGGCCGAACAGGACGGCCAGCAGCACGGCGACGACCAGGGTCGCCCAGGAGTCGCCGATCCAGGCGAACAACGCCCAGGCGTAGGCGAACAGGACGGTGACCAGGCCGGCGCGCAGGGCGTAGTAGCCGGGGCGCCGGTTCAGCAGACCGGCCTGCTTGACGCGGCGGGCGAGGTGGGCGAAGTCGCTGCCGGTTTCGGCTTGTGTCGTGGGCACGCACCGAGTCTGTTGCGCGGCACGAAGATCCGGCAGCCGGTGCGCACCCGGGTCCGCGGTGGGGCAGACCCCACCTCAGGCGCTGGGCGTCAACCGCGCGGCGAGGGAGTCAGAACGGGGCTTCGTCGAGAAAGCCATCGGCGGGGTCTCGAAGGTTCGGTTCCACAGGTCACGGTCGTTCTCGAAGTGCGAAGGCCGATGGAAGCCATCACCGTCGACGAGCGGTGGGACCAAGTCGCCCCAGGGGAAGCCACCTTCTGCCCCTCGCGAACCGTTCTGATCAACTGGCCTGATCAGCAGGAACACTGGAATCACCAGCTCAGAGCGGCGGACACTCGCCGCTTGAGTCAGCGACTGTCTGCTGGAGGTTCCATGTCGTCGCTCGACGAGACAACCAACGCCTGGCATTCCTCAGGCGCTGGGCGTCAACCGCGCGGCGAGGGAGATCATCCGGTCCACCGCGTCGCCGCCCTTGGCGTCGTAGCAGCCGGACAGGCCCTTGTAGATCAGCGGGATCAGCGGGTTGATCCGCAGCCCGTACTTGGTCGCCGCGCGCATGACCTTCGGGTTGCCGATCGCCTTCGCGAAGACGTTGCCCAGGCGGTAGTAGCCGCCCATCAGCTCCTTCAGCGCCAGCGGGTAGCCACACAGCGCGCGCTCCCGCGACGAGCCCTCGGGCCGGGCCAGCGCCTGCACCACGAACTCCGCCGCGAGCTGCGCCGACTCCATCGCCGCCGAGATGCCCTCGCCGTTGAACGGGCTCACCATGCCGCCCGCGTCGCCGAGCAGCAGCAGGCCGTCGCGGTAGTGCGGGGTGCGGTTGAAGCCCATCGGCAGACCGGCGCCGCCGATCCGGCCGATCGCGTTCTCCTCGCGGTAGCCCCACTCCTCCGGCGTCGAGTCCAGCCACTGCCGCATCAGGGCGCGGTAGTCCATGTTCCGGAACGACTTCGACGTGGACAGCATCCCGAGACCGACGTTCACCGTGCCGTCGCCGAGCGGGAACGCCCAGCCGTACCCGGGCAGCAGCTGCGGGTTGCGCGGGTCCTTGCGGTCCCACAGCTCCAGGTGGCCCTCGATGAACGGGTCGTCGTGCCGCGGGCTCTTGTAGTACCGCCGCACGGCGACACCCATCGGGCGCTTCTCGTCGGTCTCGATGCCGATCGAGCGGGCCAGCCGCGCGGACACGCCGTCACACGCGAGCACCAGCGGGGCGTGGTAGCGCACCGGGGTTTTGTCCGGCCCCTGCTTGCCTTCGACGCCGATCACGCGGCCGGTGCGCTCGTCGGTGATCGCGCCGGTCACGGTGGTCCGCTCCAGCAGCCGCGCCCCGGCCTTGACCGCGGTCTTGGCCAGCAGGTCGTCGAAGTCCTGGCGGGTGCGCGAGACGCCGTAGGGCGGGTAGCTGGTCAGCTCCGGCCAGTCCAGCTCCAGCGTCAGCTCCGCGGTGAGGATCCGCAGGCCGCGGCTGTGCACCCAGCCGGCTTCCTCGCTGGTGTCGATGCCCAGGTCGATGAGCTGCTTCACGCCGCGCGGGGTGAGGCCGTCGCCGCACACCTTCTCGCGCGGGAACTCGGTCTTCTCCAGCACCAGGACGTCGATCCCGGCGCGCGCCAGGTACGTCGCGACGGTGGATCCGGCCGGGCCCGCGCCGACGACGATTACCTGAGCGTCCTGGGTCATGCAGGCGAGTTTACGGGAGCACTGCGACGCGAAGCGTCTCCATCAGGGGTGGTGGTCGGGCTGGCGGGAGGGCTTCACGGCACGATGTATCGCGACGACGCCGAAGGTCAGGTTCAGCCACTCCACCTTCGACCAGCCCGCGCTCGCGATGATCTGCGCCAGGGTGCGCTGGTCGTGCCACGCGGCCATCGATTCGGCCAGGTAGGAGTAGGCCTCGGGGTTGGTCGAGGAGAACCGGCCGAGCAGCGTCATGGCCCGCAGGATGAACTTCTTGTAGACGAACCGGATCGGCGGGAATGTGGGCGTCGACACCTCGCAGATGACCAGCCGGCCGCCCGGCTTGACCACGCGCGCGATCTCTTCGAGCGCGGCCTTGGTGTCGACGAAGTTGCGGATGCCGAAGCTGATCGTCGCGGCGTCGAAGCTGCCGTCGGCGAAGGGCAGGTGCAGCGCGTCGGCGGCGACCATCGGGACGCGGCGGTGCTTGCCGCTGCGCAGCATGCCGAGCGAGAAGTCCGCGGCGAGGCACCACGCGCCGCCGCGCGCGTACTCGGCCGTGGACACCCCGGTGCCGGCGGCGAGGTCGAGCACCCGCTCGCCACGGCGGGCGTCCAGGACGCGGGACGTCGTCGTGCGCCATCGCCGGTCGAACCCGAACGTCATGACCGAGTTCGCCCGGTCGTAGCCCTCCGAGACGCCGTCGAACATGGCGGCGACCTCGTGCGGATCTTTGTCGAGGCTCGCACGTGACATGTCAGGAGCCTAAAGCAGATAACATCCCCTCCACGCTCGCGGGCCACGCGAATTCCTCCGCCCGAGCCCGCGAAGCCGCACGTCGCAGGTCCTCCGGGCTCTCCAGCAGGCCGGTCACGGCGGACGCGAACGCCCGCGGCACGTCCGGCACCGCCGCCCCGCATCCGGGCCGGACGATCTCCCGCAGCGCCGAGGACTGCGACACCACCACCGGCGTCCCGGACGCCAGCGCCTCCAGCGCGGCGAGCCCGAACGTCTCGTGCGGGCCGGGCGCGAGCGAGACGTCGGCGCTGGCGAGCAGCCGGGCCACAGCGGTCCGGTCGGACACGAACCCGAGGAACGTCACCGGCAGCCCGCGTGCCCGCCGTTCCAGCGCCCGGCGTCGCGGCCCGTCCCCGGCGATCACCAGCCGCACCCGGTCCCCCGACTCGGTCAGCTCGGCGACCGTGTCCACGCTGCGCTCCACGTGCTTCTCCGGCGACAGCCGTCCACAGTGGACCAGCAACGCGTCCGCGCCGGAGGCCAGCTCGTGCCGCAGGCCCGGATCATGGTGGGTGGGGCGGAAAGTCGCGAGATCCACTCCGAGCGGGACCTGGCGGACGTTGGGGACGCCGATCCGGTCGAACTCCTCGCGGGCGAACGACGTGGTGCAGACGACCGTGTCGTAGTTGCCCGCCATGCGCCGGTTGGCGGCGTCGGCGACGCGGCGGGCCAGCGGGCCGGGCACCAGGAACTGCTCCAGCAGCCGGTCCAGCCGCTCGTGCGAGATCACCACGCTGGGCACGTCGCGCCGGTGCGCCCACACCCCCATCCCGCGCAGGGTCAGCCGGTCCGACACCTCCAGCCGGTCCGGGCGCAGCGCCGACAGCAACGCCCGCACCCGGTACGGGTCGACAGCGCGATAACCGCCGGTGCCGGGGATCTTCGGCGCGGGCAGGCTGATCCGCCGCACCCCGGTCGGCAGCCGCTCCTCGGCGTACCGGGGCCCCGGCACGACCAGCGTCACGCGGTGGCCGCTCGCCACGTAACCGGCGCCCAGGTGGTGCAGCGCCGTGCGCAGACCGCCGGACCGGGGCCCGTAGAAGTTCGCCAGCTGGACGATGTGCATGGCATCAGGCGGCTCGCGCCACGCGGCCGGTGACCACCTCGTAGTGGCCCACCAGCTCCGCGCACACCGCGGGCCACGTCCGGCCGAGCACGACCTTGCGGGCCTTGGTCCCCAGCCGTTCCCGCAGCGCCGGGTCACGCAGGTCGCGCACGCGCCGCACCAGCTCCTCGGCGAACCCGCCCGGGTCGGGCGGCAGCAGGTAGCCGGTGCGACCGGGCAGGACGAGGTCCCGCGGGCCGCCCGCGTCCGGCGCCAGCACCGGCAGCCCGGACGCCATCGCCTCCTGCACCGCCTGGCAGAACGTCTCGTGCGGGCCGGTGTGGACGAACACGTCGAGGCTCGCGTATGCCGCGGACAGCTCGTCGCCGTAGCGGGCGCCGAGGAAGGCGGCGCCGGGCAGGCGTTCGGCCAGCTCCTCGCGGTCCGGCCCGTCGCCGACCACCACCAGCCGCACACCGTCCACCCCGGCCAGCGCGGCGAGCCTGCCGACCTCCTTCTCCGGCGCCAGCCGCCCGACGAACCCGACCAGCAGCTCCCCGTTCGGGGCGAGGCGGGCACGCAGGTCCGGGTCCGCGTGCTCCGGCGAGAACCGCTCGACGTCCACCCCCCGGCCCCACCGGTGCACGCGGGGCACGCCGTGCGCGCGCAGGTCCTGCACGGACTGGGTGGACGGCGCGAGTGTCCGGTCGGCCTTGGTGTGCAGCCGGCGCACCCACCGCCACGCGGCCCGCGCGCCGAGGCCGAGTCCGTACGCCGTGGCGAACCCGGCGATGTCGGTCTGGAACACCGCGATCGAGGGCACCCGCAGCCGCCGGGCCGCGGCCAGCCCGCGGGCGCCGACCACGAACGGCGAGGCCAGGTGCACCACGTCCGGCCCGAACGCGGTCAGCGCGGTCAGCACCGTGCGGGTGGGCAGGCCGATCGGCAGCGAGTTCACCACCGGCAGGTCCAGCGCGGGGATCCGCACCACGGGCGCGCCCCGGTAGTGGGTCGGCCCGGTGAGGCCGGGCGCGACCACCATCACGTCGTGGCCGGTGCCGGTGAGGTGCTCGATGATCCGCAGCACGGAGTTGGTCACGCCGTTCACCTGCGGGAGGAAGCTTTCGGTGACGATGGCGACGCGCACGATCCCCACCGTGGCAGCCGGTCCGGTTCGCGGAGAAAAGCCCGCGTGACCACGGGACCAACGGTGCCCGAACTTCACGAAGCTTTCTCCGCTTCACCTGGGTGTCGCGTCCCGGACATCTGCTGCCGCCACACTCGGCTGGCGTGACCCTCCTCTCCGCCCGTCCACCCCACCCGGTCGAACCGGGCTTGCTGTCGCGTGCGCTCGAGGTCGCCGGGCGGCTGGCCAACGACGCCACCGACGTGATCACGGCGACCGCGGGCCGGGGCGCCCACCCGGACGTGGCGGACTCGCCGTTCGACTGGGTCACCGACACCGACCGCATCCTGGAGCGGCACACCCGCCGCGTGCTGACCGCGGAGTTCCCCGGCATCCCCGTCGTCGGCGGCGAGTTCGGGGCCGACACCGGCGCGGACTCGGCGGCCTACCGCTGGGTGGTGGACCCGGTCGACGGGACGGCCAACTACGTCGCCGGGGTGCCGTGGTGCGCCTACAGCCTCGCGCTGGTCGACGCGTCCGGACCCGTCGTCGGCGTGGTCGCCGACCCCTACCGCGCCCAGATCTACGCCGCCGCCCGCGGTCGCGGCACGCGCGCCAACGGCAAGCCGGTCAAGCTGGTCGACCGGGACCGCATCGCCGGGTCGATCGTGTGCACCGAGCTGGCCCGCAAGGGGCCGTGGCCGGGCATGGGCTCGTTCATCGAACGCGCCGCAGAGGCGCACGCCGGGGTCCGCGTGCTCGGCTCGGCCGCGTTGTCGATCGCGCAGGTCGCGCTCGGGCACGCCATCGCCGCGGTGCTGCACAGCTACCACGAGTGGGACGTCGCCGGGTCGGTCGCGCTGGCCATCGAGGCCGGCGCCGTCGTGCTCGACCGGCGCGGGTCGGACAGCCCGCTGCCCACCGACGGCCTGCTCGTCGCCGCGCCCAGCGTCGCCGAGGAAGTCCTGTCGTGGTGGCAGGAAACCGAACGGGGCATCCGCGCGTCCTAGGTCCGCACAAGATCACGGACCCGGGAGAACACCACATGCTGATCTACGGCTGGCGCAAGAGCGTCCAGGAGCTGGCCACCGCGACCTACCTGTGCGGGAACTGCCAGAACCCGAGCGCGCACGCGCTGCGCCGCGCCGTCACGAAGTTCACGCTGTTCTTCATCCCGCTGTTCCCGATCAGCTCGAAGTACTTCACCGTGTGCACCTTCTGCGGCATGACGAACAAGCTGACCAAGGACGAGGCGCAGCAGGTCCAGGCCATGCAGCAGCAGGCGCCGCAGCCCGTGCCGCAGCAGCCGCCCGTGCCGCGAGCCGGTTACCCGCAGGCCGGACACCCGCAGGCCGGGTACCCGCAGCCGGGTCACGCGCCGCAGCAGCACGTGCAGCAGTACCCGCAGCAGCAGATCCAGCCGCCGCGCCAGGGGTTCTAACGCGCCACGCGGTAGCGGAGGAAGGCGACCTTCCCGCTGAGGGTGCGGTTTTCGACGAGTTCGAGGTCCACCCGGCGCTCCCGGTGGGCGAAGAACGGGGTGCCACCGCCGACGAGCACCGGGTGGACCCGCACGAGGTACTCGTCGATCAGCCCGGCCGCGGCGACCTCGGCGGCGAGGGTCGCGCCGCCGATCGCGATGTCGCCGTCCCCCGGCTCGGCGCGCAGCCGCTCGATCTCCTCGGCCGGGCTGCCGGAAGCCAGCCGCGCGTTGCCCTCCACCGCGGACAGCGTGGTGGAGAACACGACCTTGGGCATCGCCTTCCAGATCGCGGCGAACTCGAGCTCCGCGTCGTCCAGGGTCTGCTCCTGTTCGGCGGTTTCCCAGAACAGCATCGTCTCGTACAGCCGCCGCCCCATCAGGTGGACGTCGACGCCGCGCACCTCCTCGATGGCGAGGCGGAAGACCTCCTCGGTGGGCGCCGACCAGTCGAACCGGCCGTCCGGCCCGACGATGTAGCCGTCCAGCGAGACGGACATGGAGTAGGTGACGCTGCGCACGGGAGCCCCCTCGCTGCCGGAGGTCAGCCGGACTTCACCGGGGTCTCGGCCTCGGCGAGGGCGACCTCCGGCTCGGTCACCGCCGGCTCGCGGCGCAGTCGCTGGCGGATCAGCCAGGCCACCGCGCCCGCGACCACCCAGGTGATCAGGATCGTGGTGCCCAGCGGCAGCAGCGTCAACGTGGCCGTGCGGCCCGCGACGCGGGCCAGGTCCGGGTCGGTCGCGTCGTACTCGATGCGCACCAGGTCGCCCGCGACCAGGCCGCCCGGGTAGAGCACGCCGTTGGACGGGCTGTGCACGATGCCGTCCGGCGTCTCGAACCGGATGATCGTCCGGTCCCAGGCCACCGCGTCCACCTCGGCCGTCGCCGTGCCCAGGTTGCCGGTGATCGCCTGGTCGTTGCGGATCGCGGCGAGCAGCAGCCCGGCGCACAGCACGGTGATCACGACGGCGACGGCGAGCACGCAGCGACGGCCGATCTTCAGCCACCACAGAGTCCTCGCCGTCACTCCACCGAGCATAGAAGGTGCGGGTTAACGGCTGTCTCCGGCCGCCAGCAGCTGGTGGGTGCGCTGGATGGCGGGGTAGGACCGCGGCTGAGCGGCGGCACGCAGGGTCGCCGCGCCGTTCGGACCGGTGGCCGGCTTGCCCGCGGTGAACAGCCAGGTCTGGAACAGCTGCTGCAGCGGCTTGCCGGAGACCTCCTCGGCCAGCGCGACGAAGTCGCTGATGCGGGCGTCGTCACCCCGGTGCCGGGCGACCCAGGTGCGCAGGATCGTGAAGAACGCGTCGTCGCCGACGGCGGTCCGCAGGGCCTGCACGGCCAGGGCGCCGCGGTCGTACACGGCGTCGTCGAACTGGTTGGCCGCGCCCGGGTCGCCGGGCAGGACCTGCCAGAACGGGTCGTCGGCCGGGTAGGAGTCGTAGACGTACTGGGCGAGCTCGGCCGCGGTGCCCTCGCCCTGGTGCTCCGACCACAGGTACTCGGCGTAACTGGCGAAGCCCTCGTTGAGCCAGATGTCGCTCCAGCGGCCCAGCGAGACGGAGTCGCCGAACCACTGGTGCGCGTTCTCGTGCGCGACGACCGAGGTGTTCGTCCCGGAGACGAAGAACTTGTTGCTGTACACCGGCCGCGTCTGGGCCTCCAGCGCGAAGGTCAGGCCGGTGCTGACGACCCCGCCCTGGGCCTCGAACGGGTACTCGCCGAACTGGCTCGCGAGGAACTCGACGATCTCCGGGGTGCGCTCGACGCTGGCCTTCGCCGCGCCCAGCGAATCGCCGGTGGCCGGGTCGTAGGCGGTGACGAACGGCTGCCCGCCGGGGGTGGTGGCCTGGTTGACCTCGAACTTCCCGACTTCGAGGGTGGTGGCGTAGGTGTTCTGCGGCCGGGTGCTGCGCCAGTTCCAGCGCGTCCAGCCGGCCCGCTGCTTGGTCTTGCGGACGAGCGTGCCGTTGGACAGGGCGGCGACGTCGTCGGGCACCTCGACCGAGACGTCGTAGGTGGCCTTGTCGGTCGGGTGGTCGCTGGCCGGGTACCACCACTGCGAGTTCTGGGGCTCGTCGACGGCGAGCGCGCCGTCCGGGGTCTTCTTCCACGCGGTGTAGCCGTCGATGACGACCTTCGACGGGGTGTCCGCGTAGGTGACGACGACGGTGACCGGCTGGTTCTTCGCGAGCGGCTTGGCCGGGGTGACCTCCAGCTCGCCCTCGCGGACGGTCCGGAAGGCGGCGGGCACGTTGTTGACCCGGATGCCGCTCACGTGAAGCCCGAAGTCCAGGTCGAAGCTGGACAGCTCCTGCGTGGTCGTGGCGAGGATCGTCGTGGTGCCGGCGAGCTGGTCGGTCGCCGGCTGGTAGGTGAGGCGGATGTCGTAGTGGGCGACGTCGTAGCCGCCGTTGCCGGCGTACGGGTAGTAGGGGTCACCGGCTCCGGGAGCGCCCGGGGCGGGCGCGGCGGAGGCGGTCGAAGCGAGGAGCACAATCGCGATTCCGGTGGTCACGGCCCCCAGGCCGGCGCGAGTTCGCAGACGCATGGCGGGGACGCTAGCGGGAAAACTTCCCACCGGACACGTCCGAAAGATGGTTCCCGCTAACTGAGAGCGGTGGACACCGCCGAGCGGATGCGGGCGTGCAGGTCGCGGTGGCGCGACCGGTCCACCTGCACCTCGACCACCCGCAGACCGGGCGCCGGGCGCAGCGCCTCGCGGAACTCCTCGATCGTCCCGGCCCGCACGTGCGGGATGCCGAACCCGGCGCACAGCGCCGAGAGGTCCGCGCCGTGCGGGGTGCCGAACACGTGCTCGAACGCGTCCCGGTGCTCGGGCGCCCCCTGCTCCAGCAGCGAGAAGATCCCGCCGCCGTCGTCGTTGAGCACCACGATCGTCAGGTCCGGGCGCGTCTCCGGCGGGCCGGCCAGCAGGCCGTTCACGTCGTGCAGGAACGTCAGGTCGCCGAGCAGCGCGTACGACTGCCCGCGGTGCACCGACGCCGCGCCGATCGCCGTCGACACCGTGCCGTCGATGCCCGCCACGCCGCGGTTGCGGTGCACGAGCACGTCCGGCCGCATCCGGCCGGCCAGCGCCACGTCGCGCGCCGGGTTGGACGAGCCCACCACCAGCAGCGCGTCCGGCGGCAGGGCGTCGACCAGCTCGGACGCCAGCCGCAGCCCGCTCGGCCACTGCTCGCGCCGCAACGCCGTGCCGACCGCCTCGTTCGCCAGCGCGTCCGCCCGCTGCCACGCGGCCAGCCACTCCGGATCGGCCGGCTTGGTCGGCGAGTCGAACCACTGCCCGACCTGCCGCACGTTGTGGGCGGGCGCGGGCCAGTCCGAGTCCGGGCGGACCAGCAGCACCTCGACGTCGGAGTCCGACAGCAGTTGCTGGATCTGGCGGAACACCGTCGGCCTGCCCAGGCACAGCACCTGCTCCGGCTTGTGCCGCCGGATGAACTCCTCGGCGCCGAGCAGCCACACGCCCGACGAGATCGCCGACGTCCCGAGCAGGCCGAGCCCGCCGGTCTCCGAGATCACCGGCCAGCCGTGCTGCTCACCCCACTCACCGGCCGCCCGCACCCCGCTGTCGCACGCGATGACCAGACCGCAGCGCGCCGACGGGACCACGAACGACGGCAGCGCGCCGAAGTCCGGCAGCTCGGTCCAGCGCTCCCCGCCCGGGCGGCCCTCCAGCGACTCGAACCACTCGTCGTCGCCGTCGGGCACCAGCGGCTCGCGGAACGGGACGTTCAGGTGGACCGGGCCGCACCGCCATTCGCCGTACGCCGCGTTCCACGCCCGGCAGATCTGGCTGCGCCAGTACGCGTTCTGGCCACCGCGGCGCTCGGCGACGGCCAGCTCGTCGAAGTACCGCACCGCGCCGCCGTAGAGCCGCTGCTGCTCGATGACCTGGTTGGCGCCCGCGGCCCGCAGCTCCGGCGGGCGGTCGGCGGTGAGCACGATCAGCGGGACCCCGGCGCGGTCGGCCTCCAGGACGGCCGGGTGGAAGTTCGCCGCCGCGGTGCCGCTGGTGCAGACCACGGCGACCGGTCGTCCGGTGCGCGCCGCGATGCCCAGCGCGAGGAAGCCCGCGCCCCGCTCGTCGATGCGGACGTGCAGCTGGAGGCGCCCGGCGGCGGCCGCGTCGTACAGCGCCAGCGACAGCGGCGCGTTGCGCGAACCGGGGCAAAGCACCACGTGCGAGACGGTGTTGCGGACGAGTTCGTCCACGATCACCTTGGCCTGGGCGGTCGACGGATTCACCGGGGACCCCCCGGCGTGTCACCCGTCACCACAGTCACACGGCCTATTCTCCCAAACGTGCATGACGCCCAGGTTTCCGAGCTGTTCGACCCGTCCGCCTGGACCGAAATCGAGGGTTTCGGTTTCACCGACATCACCTATCACCGTTCCGTCGAGGCCCGCTCCGGCAAACGCGTCGTGCGCGTCGCGTTCGACCGCCCCGAGGTTCGCAACGCCTTCCGCCCGCACACCGTCGACGAGCTGTACCGCGCTCTCGACCACGCGCGGATGAGCTCAGATGTCGGCTGCGTCCTCCTGACGGGGAACGGTCCCTCGCCGAAGGACGGTGGGTGGGCGTTCTGTTCCGGTGGTGACCAGCGTATTCGCGGGCGGTCCGGGTATCAGTACGCGAGCGGCGAGACCTCCGACACGGTGGACCCCGCGCGGGCCGGCCGTCTGCACATCCTGGAGGTCCAGCGGCTGATCAGGTTCATGCCGAAGGTCGTGATCGCGGTGGTCCCTGGCTGGGCCGCGGGCGGCGGGCACTCGCTGCACGTGGTGTGCGATCTCACCCTCGCCTCGGCCGAGCACGCGCGGTTCAAGCAGACGGACGCCGACGTCGGCTCGTTCGACGGGGGGTTCGGGTCGGCCTACCTGGCACGCGAGGTCGGGCAGAAGTTCGCGCGGGAGATCTTCTTCCTCGGCCGCGAGTACACCGCCGAGCAGATGCACCGGATGGGCGCGGTCAACGCGGTCGTCCCGCACGCGGAGCTGGAGGCCGAGGCGCTGCAGTGGGGCTGGGAGATCCTCGGCAAGTCGCCGACGGCCCAGCGGATGCTGAAGTACTCGTTCAACCTGATCGACGACGGACTCGTCGGGCAGCAGGTCTTCGCGGGCGAGACCACCCGCCTGGCCTACATGCAGGACGAGGCCGTCGAGGGGCGGGACGCGTTCCTGCAGAAGCGGGACCCCGACTGGTCCGCCTTCCCCTACTACTACTGAGGTGCGCGTGCGCGAGGTCTGGCTGCGGGGTCCGGAGTCGGTCGACGAGCTGGCCGGGGCACTGGCCGCGGCGCTCGACGGGGGCGAGGCGGTGCTGCCGCTGGACGGCGGCGACCCCAAGTCCGCCGGGCTGCTGGCGGGCATGCGGCCGGACGAGCCGGTGGAGCCGGGCACCGCGGTGATCATCGCGACCTCCGGGTCCACCGGCGAGCCCAAGGGCGTGCTGCTGTCCGCCGAGGCGCTGCAGGCCTCCGCGGCGGCCACGCACGCGCGGCTCGGCGGGCCGGGCCGCTGGCTGCTCGCCACGCCCGCGAACTACATCGGCGGCCTGCAGGTGCTGGTCCGGTCGATGCTGGCCGGACAGCCGTTCGCGGTGCTGCCGCCCGGGCCGTTCCGGGCGGAACGCTTCGCCGAGGCCGCGCGGCCGGTGCTCGCCGGGGACGGGCCGCGCTACACCGCGATGGTCCCGACCCAGCTGACCCGGCTGCTCGACGCCGGCGGCCCCGGCCTGGACGCGGCAAAGGCGTTCGACGCGATCATCCTCGGCGCCGCCGCGACCACCCCGGCCTTACGCGCCCGCGCCAAGGAGGCCGGGGTGCGGATCGTCCCGTCCTACGGGATGAGCGAGACCGCGAGCGGCTGCGTCTACGACGGGGTGCCGCTGGACGGGGTCGACGTGCGGATCGCCGACGACGGCCGGATCCTCATCGCCGGGCCGGTGCTCACCCACGGCTACCGGCTGCGGCCCGACCTCACCGCGGCGGCGTTCGACGGCGGCTGGTTCCGCACCGGGGACCGCGGGCAGCTGCGCGACGGGCGCCTGGAAGTCCTCGGCCGCCTCGACGACGTGATCAACACCGGCGGGGTGAAGGTGTCCGCGGCGGCGGTGGAACGCCTGATCACGGCCCTGCCCGGGGTGCGGGAGACGTGCGTCGTCGGGCTGCCGGACGCGGAGTGGGGCCAGGTCGTGGCGGCCGCGGTCGTGCCCGAGGGCGAGGCGCCGGACGTGGACGAGCTGCGGGCGGCGGTGCGTTCGGCGGCGGGTGCGGCGGCCGTGCCGAAGCGGGTCGAGTTCGTTACCACACTCCCGCTGCGCGGGCCCGGCAAAATCGACCGAACAGCGGTCGCGGAGCAGATTTTTCCCCCGGTTGGTTGACATCCGGGGCGGGCCGTTTTTCAGTTAGCCAATGATCTCGCTGAAACGTCTCCTGGTCGCGGCCGTCGGTGCCGCGTTCGCCGTCCTCGCGGTGGCCGGCACGGCGGCGGCCGATCCGCCCCTGCCGGACTCCGGCACGCTCACCTGGTCCGTACCGGTCGCCGCGGAGTAAGCGCGCTCGACGAGAATGCAGTCATGGCGACTGTGACGGAGTGGATCGAGGGTGCCCGGCCGCGGACGCTGCCCAACGCGGTGGCTCCCGTGGTGGCGGGCGTGGGGGCGACGATCCAGCTGGGGGCGTTCACCTGGTGGCAGTCGTTGCTGGCGCTCCTCGTGGCGCTCGCGCTGATCATCGGCGTCAACTTCGCCAACGACTACTCCGACGGCATCCGCGGCACGGACGCCGACCGGGTCGGGCCGCTCCGCCTGGTCGGCTCCGGTGCCGCGGCGCCGAAGCTCGTGCTCACCGCCGCGCTGACCTGCTTCGGCGTGGCCGGGGTGCTCGGGCTGGTGCTGGTGGCGGTCACCGGGCGGTGGTGGCTGCTCGCGATGGGGGCCGCGTGCATCCTCGGCGCCTGGTTCTACACCGGCGGCCGGAAGCCCTACGGCTACGCGGGGCTCGGCGAGGTCGCGGTGTTCATCTTCTTCGGCCTGGCCGCGGTGCTGGGCACCGTGTACGTGCAGGCCGGGCGGATCAGCTGGGAAGCGCTGGGGGCCGCGGTGGCCGTCGGGTGCTTCTCGATGGCCGTGCTGGTGGCCAACAACCTGCGGGACATCCCGACCGACCGGGTGGCCGGGAAGGTGACCCTCGCGGTGCGGCTCGGGGACGCCGGCACGCGGCGGTTCTACCTCGCGCTGATCGCGGTGCCGTACGTGGTGACGGTGCTGCTGGCGGTGTGGCACCCCTGGCTGCTGATCGCGCTGGTGACGGCGCCGCTGCTGCGGACCCCGGTGCGGGTGATCACGAGCGGGGGGAACGGGCCGGGGCTGATCCCGGTGCTGAAGGACACCGGGTTGGCGATGCTGGCCTGGTCGGTGCTGACCGCCGTGGGACTCGCGGTCAGCTGACCCACTTGCCCGTCGCCAGGAACCGCTCCATGCGGGCTGTGTGCGGAGCCAGGTCGAAGCCCTGCTCGGCGATCCACTCGTCGTTGTAGTAGGTGTGCGCGTATCGCTCGCCGCCGTCGCAGATGAGGGTTACCACGCTGCCCACCTGGCCCGCTTCGAGCATGCCCGCGATGATCTCGAACGCCGCGTACAGCGCGGTGCCCGTCGAGCCGCCCGCCCAGTGGCCGGTGCGCTCCCGCAGCAGCCTGATCGCCGCCATGGACGCGGCGTCCGGCACCTGGATCATGTGGTCGATGACCGTCGGCACGAAGGACGGCTCCACGCGCGGCCTGCCGATGCCTTCGATGCGTGACGGCATCCC
Source organism: Amycolatopsis sp. NPDC006131 (assembly GCF_040614175.1). Taxonomy (NCBI): domain Bacteria; kingdom Bacillati; phylum Actinomycetota; class Actinomycetes; order Pseudonocardiales; family Pseudonocardiaceae; genus Amycolatopsis; species Amycolatopsis sp. NPDC006131. The sequence goes on along the minus strand of NZ_JBEXTX010000001.1, from coordinate 28,282 downwards.
CGTGGTGTAGTCCATCGCGCCGGTCTGCCACGCCCCGTAGAACGACGAGTTCTCCGGGTCGGCCACCGCGATCTTCGTGGTGTGCCGCCGGTAGCGCACGTACCGGCCGAACGTCGCGCTCGTCCCGCCGGTGCCCGCGCCCACCACGATCCACGACGGCACCGGATGCCGTTCCGCGCGCATCTGCGCGAACACCGACTCCGCGATGTTGTTGTTGCCGCGCCAGTCGGTCGCCCGCTCGGCGTAGGTGAACTGATCGAGGTAGTGCCCGCCGCACTCCGCGGCCAGCCGCTCGGCCTCGCTGTACATCGCGGACGGCACGTCCACGAAGTGGCACCGGCCGCCGTAGAACTCGATCAGCTCGATCTTCTCCTGGCTGGTCTTGCGCGGCACCACCGTCACGAAGTCCAGCCCGAGCATCCGCGCGAAGTACGCCTCCGACACGGCCGTCGAGCCGCTGGACGCCTCGATCAACGTCGTGTCTGGGCCGATCTGCCCGTTGACCAGCGCATAGAGCAGCAGCGACCGGGCCAGCCGGTGCTTGAGCGAGCCGGTCGGGTGCACCGACTCGTCCTTCAGGTACAGGTCCACGCCCCACTCGGGCGGCAGCGGGAAGCAGTGCAGGTGCGTGTCGGCGCTGCGGTTGGCGTCGGCCTCGATGAGGCGGATCGCCTCGCGCACCCACGCCCTATTCGTCGCCGGCATCCTCGCCCCGCAGCTGGGCCCGCAGCTTCGCCCGCTCCCGCGCCCGGTGCTCGTTGCGCACCGCGAGACCGGCGGTGACCCGCGCGTTCAGCTTGCGGAACACGAGCAGCCCGACCGGCAGGCCGACCACCACACCGACGGCGACGGCGACCAGCAACGGCACCTTCACCAGGACGAGCACGGCCGCCACGACGACGACCAGCCCGAACCGCGCGAGCAGGTAAAGCGTCAGGTCACGGCCCAGATGAGTACGGGTCTCGCTCACGTTTGACGAGCCTACGCGCCGGTCTGCGGCGGGTCTTCCAGCACCGTGTTGTTCGGCCTGCCCTCGAACCGCGTGGACAGCACCACCGTGGTCCGCGTGCGCGCCACCCCGGCGATCCGGCGCAGCCTGCCCAGCGTGTGCTCCAGGTCGTCCACCGTCGGCACCCGCACCTTCACCACGAACGCCTCGTCCCCGGCGACCGCGTAGCAGCTCTCGACCTCGGGCAGCGCCCCCAGCTCGTCGGCCACGTCGTTGTCCTCGGCCGTGTCGGTCGGCTGGATGCCGACCAGCGCCGTCACGCCGAGACCGACCGTGCTCGGGTTGACGGTGGCGTGGTACCCGGTGATCACCCCGGCCGCCTCCAGCTTGCCGACGCGCTCATGCACGGACGACGCGGACAGGCCCACGGTTCTGCCCAGCTCCGCGTAGGTGGCACGGCCGTTCAAGCGCAACGCGGCGATGATCTTGCGGTCCAGGGCATCCACGCGGACCAGCCTAGGCGGCCTTTACCAACGGCCCGCGACCGCTGCCGGCACCGTTGCTTAGCGTCCACAAGCTGGGCGTTTTGTCCATTACTTACCCTTTACTGTTCGACAACCGTTCGAGTACCTGGCGGGTGAGATGCCACGATTGCCGTGTTGATCGAACCGGGGCTTCGACCTCCGGTTTAGCAGTTTGGTCGTGAAGGAGGCGGAAAATGACCGCTAGCACGGGAGGGCGCCTGCTGACGCCCGGCGAAGTCGCCGCGTTGTTCCGGGTGGACCCGAAGACCGTGACCCGGTGGGCGACCGCGGGCCGCATCGGCTCGATCCGCACCCCCGGTGGGCACCGGCGGTTCCGGGAGTCCGAGGTCAACGCCCTGCTGGCCGAGCTCACCACGGACGCGAACGAACCCGCGCGCGTCTGAGCAGGTGGCGAGAACCCCGCGGACCGGCCCGGCCGGACCCGCGGGGCCCGGGCGCGTCAACCGGAATTCACGCCGGAGGGGTTACCCTCGGTACAGCAGTTCCGCGCCAACGCACTCGGAAGGGAGCGGGGATGATCTACCTGCTCGCAGCGATCGGAGCGCTCACCATCGCTGTCCTGTTGTGGCGAGCCTTCGGCCCCGAGCACGTCGGGGTGTCCTCGCGAGCGACCGTCCCGCCGGACGACGACCCCGAATTCCTGCGCAAGCTCGGCGAGCAGAAGCCGCCGAAGTCCGAGGAGGACTGACCTACCGCTTACCCGGGAACGCGTCGGCCATGGTGGCGGCGAGTTCCAGGAGCGCCATGCGGGTCTCCGGTGTCAGGCGCTCCAGCTCGATCTCCGCGCCCTCTTCGAGGTGCGGGTCGAACGGGATCCGGCACACCGCGCGGGTCCGCGCCGCGAAGTGCGCGGCCAGCTTGTCCAGGTCCACCGAGCCGGCCTTCGGGCGGACCGAGTTGATCACGGTCACCGACCGCTTCACCAGGTCGCCGTAGCCGTGGGCGTCCAGCCAGTCCAGCGTCGCCGAGGCGCTGCGCGAACCGTCGACCGAACCCGACGACACCACGACCAGCGCGTCGGCCGCGTCCAGCACACCCTTCATCGCCGAGTGCATCAAGCCGGTGCCGCAGTCGGTGAGCACGATGTTGTAGAAGTGCTCCAGCAGGTTGACCGTGCGCAGGTAGTCGCTCTCGGAGAACGCCTCCGACACCGCCGGGTCCTGCTCGCTGGCGAGGATCTCCAGCCGGCTCGACCCCTGTGACGTGTAGGCCCGGACGTCGCTGTAGCGCGTGATCTTGTCCGCGTCCCGCAGCAGGTGCCGCACCGTCGCCGTGGTCTCGATCGGGATCTTCTGCGACAGCGTGCCGCGGTCCGGGTTCGCGTCCACCGCGATCACCCGATCACCGCGCAGCGCCGCGAACGTCGAGCCGAGCGTGGTGGTGATCGTGGTCTTGCCGACCCCGCCCTTGAGGCTCAGCATCGCGATGCGGAAGCAGCCGCGCAACGGCTGGTTCACCCGCGCGACCAGCTCGCGCTGCCGCTGCTCCTGCGGGCTCTCCCCCGGGTTGATCAGCTTGCCGGAGGCGACGTAGACCGCCTTGCGCCAGCCCGACTGGGGCACGCGCTTCGGCGGCCGCACCGGCCGGTCAGGCGCCGCGTGACGGGGCCGCGAGGGCTGCGGCAACGGCGGGTACGGGTACTGCGGCTGCCCGTACTGCTGCTGTTGCAGCGGGGGCAGGTTCGGGTCGTAGCCGGGCTGCTGGTGCCGCGGCGGCGGAGGAGCCGGGTGCGAGGTGGAGTCGGTTCGTTCGTCGGAGAAGTAGGACTCGGGTTCGCGCGGCTCGGTCATCAGCCGACCCCGGCGTAGGAATGCAGGCCCGTGGTGACGAGGTTGACGAAGAACAGGTTGAACACCGTCACCGCGAAGCCGAGGGTGTTGATGACCGCCGCGCGGGTGCCGCGCCAGCCCGCCGTGGCCCGCGAGTGCAGGTAGGCGGCGTAGACGATCCACGCGATGAACGCGGTGGTCTCCTTCGGGTCCCAGCCCCAGAACCGGCCCCACGCGGCCTCCGCCCACACCGCGCCGCACAGCACGCCGAACGTGAACAGCGGGAACGCGAACACGGTGGTCCGGTAGGCGATGCGGTCGAGCACGTCGGCGGCGGGCAGCCGCGAGCCGAACCGGGCGAAGCGCTTCGGGTCGCGCTCGTGCGCCGAGCGGATCAGGTACAGGATGCTGGCGACACCGGGCACCAGGAAGATGCCGGACGACGCGGCCGCCGCGGAGACGTGGATGACCAGCCAGTACGACTGCAGCGCGGGCTGGACCGGCGCGGCGACGGTGTAGAGCATCGTGCCGCCGACGAACATCAGGATGACGACCGGCAGCAGCAGGAACCCGGACAGGTGGCGCGCCGGGAACTTGCGGATCACCACGAGCCAGGTCACCACGGCGATGAACGTCACCGCCATGATGTATTCGTACATGTTGCCCCACGGCACGCGGTGGGTCGCCACACCACGCAGCACCAGCGCGGCCAGGTGCAGCAGCACGCCCAGGACGGTCAGCGCGGCGCCCATGCGGCCGATGCGCTCGGCGCGGCCACGGGCGGCGCGGGCCGCGGGAGTTTCAGCCGGAGGGGTGACGGTCTCGGTGCTGTCCGGGCCGCCGGCGCCGACGAGTTCACGCGCCCGCTCCCGGGTGCGCTCGGCCGCGCGGCGCCCCTTGGCGCCGAAGGATTGTTCGATGAGGAAGAAGACCAGCGCCAGGACGTAGATCGCCGTCGCCGTCGTGTAGGACCAGTCGCTGTACTGGGACAACGTCTCGTTGACCGGCATTACCTACCTCTTCTTCTTGCCCGTGAGCAGCTCTTCCGCGATCCGGGTGAACTCCTCGCCGTAGCCCGCCTGGTCGGTGCGGGCGAGCCCGCCCACCGCGACCACGGTACCCGTCCCGCCCTCGCCGGCCGGGACGACCCGCACCCACAGCCTGCGACGTTTGATCAGCAACGACAACCCGAGGCCGAGGAACATCGCGACCGCGAACCCGAGCACGTAGGTCTGGGTCGGGTCGTGCGAGATCTGCAGCGACACGAAGCGCTGCACCCCGTCGAACCGCACCACGGTGCCGTCGTCGAGGGTGATCGACTGGCCCACGTTCAGGTTCGAGCGGGCCACGCGGCTGAGGCGGCCGTCGTCCACCATGGACTGGTCGATGGAGAAGATCGACTGGCTCTGACCGGAGTCGAGGCCGAGGTCGCCGCGCATCACGTCGACCGCGACCATCGGGTTCGTCATCTCCGGGCCGCCGCCGGTCAGCACCCCACCGTGCAGCAGGCCGTCCGGCGCGAACAGGCCGGTGATCGCGAGCTGCTTCGTACGCCGCTCGAACGGGTCGGTGATGTTCGGCGGGTCGAACTTGGTCGCGCCCTCGTTGAGCGTCCCGGTGCCGTCGGTCGGGCGCCACTGCGTCGCCTGCGTGCGGGTCGTGCCGTCCGGCCAGGTGATCGTGAAGATCGGCGAGTAGCCGTTGCCCAGCAGGTAGACGCGGTCGCCTGCCAGGCGCAGCGGCGAGTTGACCTCGAGCAGGTAGTCGCGCCAGGTGCCGGTCTCCAGGTCCGCGCCCGCCTGGTACTGGACGTTCGACTTGTACTGGATGGGCTGGCCGGCCTCGGTGAACTCGGCGGTGAAGTCGTTGACCTTGACGCAGAACGGGTTCAGGTCGGTGCCGTCGACGCGGAGGCCGGGGGTGAACGAGTCGTAGGCGTAGATCCCGGAGTTGCAGAACTGGGACCCGTTGGCCTGGACGATCACCTGGCCCTCGTAGGTGTACATCTTGCCGAGCGCGAAGGCGATGATCAGCCCGAGCATCCCGAAGTGGAAGACCAGGTTGCCGGTCTCGCGGAGGTACCCGCGCTCGGCGCTGATCGTCCGGGCGCCGCCCTCCTCCTCGCGCTCGACACTGCGCCAGCCCTTGAGGCGGGCGCGAGCGGCGGCGATGACCTCGTCCGGCTCGCGCGGCGTGGTGGCCTCGGCGAAGTGCGGCAGCCGGGACAGGTTGCGCGGGGTCAGCACCGGTTTGGCACGCATCGACTTCAGGTACTCGACGCTGCGCGGCAGCAGGCAGCCGATGAGCGAGATCATCAGCAGCAGGTAGATCGCCGAGAACCAGACGCTGGAGTAGACACCGAAGAACTGCAGGCGGTCCAGCAGCGTGCCCCACCAGCCGTGGTCGGCGATGTACTGCTCGGTCTTCGGGGCATTCAGCGTGCGCTGCGGCAGCAGGGCGCCGGGCAGCGCGGCGAGCGCGAGCAGGAAGAGCAGGATCAGCGCGGTGCGCATCGCGGTGAGCCCGCGCCAGGTGTTGCGCAGGAACGCCAGGACGCGCTTGGCGGGCGAGTCGCGGTACGGCTTGGGATCCGGGGGCGCTTCGGTGGCGGTCACAGCGGCAGCACCGTGTCCGTGACGAAGGCGTCGCGCAGCCAGCTGACCAGCTCGCCCCACAGGCCGGTGACCAGCAGGACCCCGACGACGAGGAGCAGCCCGCCGCCGAAGATCTGCACCCGGCGGCCGTTGCGGCGCAGCCAGTCGGTGGCGCGCACGGCCCAGCGCGCGCCGAACGCGATGAGCAGGAACGGCAGGCCGAGGCCCAGGCAGTAGACCAGGACCAGCAGGAACCCGCGGGCGCCGCTGGAGCCGGTGCCCGCGGCCAGCGCGAGCACCCCGGACAGCGTCGGGCCGATGCACGGCGTCCAGCCGAGCCCGAACACCGCGCCCAGCAGCGGCGCGCCGAGCAGGCCGCCGCGCGGCACGCGATGCGAGCGGACGTCGCGCTGCAAGGCCGGAATGAGGCCGAGGAACACCAGGCCCATCGCGATGGTGACCACGCCGCCGACGCGCTGCAGCAGGTCCTGGTTGACCAGCAGGGCGTCGGCGAGCCACACCAGGCTGCCGACCCCCGCGGCGAACACGACGGTGAAGCCGAGCACGAACAGGCCGGCCGCGCCGACGACGGCGTAGCGGCCCTTCTTGCGGTCCTCGTCCGCGGTCACGGCCGGCGCGTCGGCGCCGACCAGCGCGGCGAGGTAGGCCAGGTAACCCGGCACGAGCGGGACGACGCACGGCGAGGCGAACGAGATGGCGCCGGCGAGCAGCGCGACCCCGGCGGCGAGCAGCAGCGGCCCGGAGGTCGCCAGCTCGGTCACGGAGTTCACGGTTCGAGGGTAAGCAGTGAGTTCGGTGTGAGTTCACCGGGATGGTCTCGGCCGATCGGCCGAGGACGGCGAGCCCTTCGACCGAAGCCGGCGCCGTGGTCCGCACCATACCTTTTCGCCCATGACGATTCCGCTGCGTGTCCACGCGTCGCTGTCCGTGCTGGTGGGAGCCCCGCTGGTGTGGGAAATCACCCGCGTCGAGCTCGACTGGCGCTCGGTCCCGTTCCTGCTGTGCTGCGCGCTGACGGCCGCCGCGCCGTGGGCCGCGCTGCACCTGCGGTGGTGGGCCGGGGCGCTGATGGCTTCCGCGGGCGTGCTCGGCTCGGCCGGGGCGCAGCTCGCGATGGACCACCTCGTCGCCCGGCCCGAGGTGATGAACCTGCCCGCGGTGCAGGTCGCCGGCGTGCTCGCGGTGCTGGTGATCGTCCTGCGCGGCGCCGGGAAGTGGGGCGCCCCGCTGGGCGTGGCCGGACTGACGCTGTCCACCGCCGCGGCGGTCGCCGGAGTCCAGCAGTGGGCGCGGGTCTCGCACCAGCTCGCGACGCCGCACCCGCCGACGGTCGCCGGGACCGCGTTCCTGCTGTTCGGCGGCGCGCTGGCGCTCGGGGTCTTCCTGCGCTCGGGTTATTCGGCCGCGAGCCGCTGGACCACCGGCTCGATGTCGCTGGCCAGGATGGACCGCAGGTAGACCGCGGCCACCCGCTGCTGCTTGTCCAGGATGATCGTGGACGGCACGACGTTGCGGGGGTAGCCGGACAGCTGCAGCAGGCTGCGGCCCGGCGGGTCGTAGATCGACGGGTAGGTCAGCTGCCGGTTGCGCACGAAGTCCTGCGGCGCCGAGCGGTCGTCGTCCCGGACGTCGAGGCCGAGCACCTGCACGCCGTTGGCCTGGTGTGCCAGGTAGAGCTTCTCCAGCTCCGGCGCCTCGGTGCGGCACGGCGCGCACCACTGGCCCCAGATGTTGATCACGACGACCTTGCCCGCGTAGTCCGCGACCGAGATCGTCTTGCCCTCGGTCATCAGGTCCTCGCCGGACAGGTTCGGGATCGGCTGCCGGTCGGCGCCCTCGTAGAGGATGTCGGTCTTGCCGCCGGGCGCGACGAACTCGAAGTTGCTGCCCTGCGACACCGCGTCGTTCCCGGTGCTGCACCCGGCGAGCACGCACACGCTCGCCAGGACGGCCGCGAGGATCCGCTTCATGCCCCGGTCACCTTCGGGTCGGTGGCGCCTGCCGGCTCGCTGTAGACGATCTTCACCAGCTCCTCGCCGTGGAAGACCAGGCTGGTCAGCGACGCGAGCGAGCACTGTCGGCGGCGCGGGTCGTGCCACAGCGGCTTGGCCTCCAGGAACCGGCGCAGCGTCCAGATCGGCAGCTGGTGCGACACGCACAGCGCCTCGTGGCCCTCGGCCTTGGAGCGGGCCCGCAGGACCGCGCCGAGCATCCGGTGCGCGATCTCCACGTACGGCTCGCCCCACGAGGGCAGGAACGGGTTGCGCAGCTTCGACCAGTGCCGCGGCTGGCGCAGCGCGCCGTCGCCGACCGCGACCTTCTGGCCCTCGAACATGTTGCCCGCCTCGATCAGCCGCTCGTCGGTCTGCACGTCGAGCCGGTGCGCCGCGGCGATCGGGGCCGCGGTCTCCTGCGCGCGCTGCAACGGCGAGGCGACCACGTGGACGATGTCGTGGGCGGCGACGGCCTCGGCGACCGTCAGCGCCTGGCGGCGGCCGCGCTCGGACAGGTGGAAGCCGGGCAGGCGGCCGTAGAGGATCCCCTCCGGGTTGTGCACTTCGCCGTGCCGCAGGAGGTGCACGATGGTCGTCACTGACGGGCCTCCGCAGCGGCCTTCGCGGCCGCGGGCAGCGCGGCCTCGATGACCTCGAACGCCGCGTCGTCCATCGCGGAGTTGACGAACCAGGCCTCGAACGCACTCGGCGGCCCGTACACGCCGCGTTCCAGCAGCGCGTGGAAGAACGGCGGGAAGCGCCAGGTGTCGGCGCTGGTGGCGTCGTGGTAGTCGCGCACCGGCTCCTCGCGGAAGAACACGCTGAGCAGGTTCCCGGCGTAGGCCACGTGGTGCGGCACGCTCGCCTTGGTCAGCGCCTCGGTGAACAACGCGCCGAGCCGCTGCGAGTTGGCGTCGAGGCGGCGGTACACCTCGTCGTCGGCCGCGCGCAGGGTCGCCAGGCCGGTGGCCACCGCGACCGGGTTCCCGGACAGCGTGCCGGCCTGGTAGACCGGGCCGGTCGGGGCGAGCCGGGCCATCACGTCGGAACGTCCGCCGAACGCCGCGGCGGGCAGCCCGCCGGACATGACCTTGCCGAACGTGTAGAGGTCGCCGGGCACGCCTTCGATGCCGAACCAGCCGGACCGGGACACCCGGAAGCCGGTCATGACCTCGTCCATGATCAGCAGCGCGCCGTGCTGGTGCGCGATGTCGCGCAACTGGGCGTTGAAGTCACCGGCCGGCGCGACCGCGCCCATGTTGCCCGCGGCGGCCTCGGTGATGATCGCCGCGATCGAGTCCGGGTTCTCCGCGAACGACTGCCGCACGGCCTCGATGTCGTTGTAGGGCAGCACGATCGTGTCCGCGGCCTGCGCCCCGGTCACCCCGGGCGAGGTCGGCAGGCCGAGCGTGGCGACGCCGGACCCGGCCTGGGCGAGCAGCGCGTCGACGTGCCCGTGGTAGCAGCCGGCGAACTTGATGATCTTGCTGCGGCCGGTGAACCCGCGGGCCAGCCGGATCGCGCTCATCGTCGCCTCGGTGCCCGAGTTGACCAGCCGCACCTGGTGCACCGGGTCGACCCGGTCGATGATCTCCTCGGCCAGCTCGACCTCGCCGATCGTCGGCGTGCCGAACGACAGGCCCGAGCTCGCGGCCGCGCGGGCCGCCTCGACGACCGCCGGGTGCGCGTGCCCGAGGATCATCGGCCCCCACGAGGACACCAGGTCCACGTAGCGGTTGCCGTCCGCGTCCCACAGGTGCGGACCCTCGCCGCGCACCATGAACCGCGGCGTGCCGCCGACCGAGTTGAACGCCCGCACCGGGGAGTTCACCCCACCCGGTGTCACAGCGGCGGCCCGGTCGAACCATGCCCTGGACTTGTCGACTGCTTGCGTCACAGACCCCAGTCTTGCAAAGGACCCGTCAGGCCTGGTTCAGGTGTCCGGTGAAGTAGCCGAAGTCATCCTCGCCGCGGTCGGCCTCGCGGCTCTTGCGGCGGCGCTTGACGCGCACCGCGAGCAGGACCTCGCGCACGGCGTCGACCAGCAGGACCCCGGCGACCACGCCGAGGCCGATCGCGCCGGACATCCAGCTCCCGACCCGGCGCGTGCTGGTCAGGACGGTGCCGTCGGTGAGGGTCACCACGACCGTGTGCACGCCCTGCTGCCACAGCTGGAACGCACCCCACACGGCGACCGCCGCGAGCAGCACCTCGGCCAGCGCGACCACCGCGCGGACGGGCTGGTTGAGGCGGGCCTGTTCAGTCACGTGAGCAGCCTCTCATGCCGTCCGCGCCTGGCGCAGCGCGGTCCGCAGCGCCTCGACGTCCTTGGCCCAGGCGAGCACGACGGTGCCGTCGGTGAGCCGGATCGGCAGGGCCTCGTACTTGTTCGGGGTGGTCCAGCCGCCGCCGAGGACCCGCGCCCCGGTCGGCGCGCCGACGTCGGTGACCTCGGCGATGTCGGTCAGCGGCACGCGTTCGCGGCCCTGCCACAGCGCGTCGCCGGTGACGCGCACGGTCAGGAACCGCCGCCGCGCGTAGACCCAGGGCGCGGTGATCGCGGCCAGCCCGAGGCCGACGATCACCCACGCGACGGTGTGCGTGGCGCCGGTGAGCAGCTCGGCCAGGAACCCGAGCAGGGCGAAGCCGGGCCCGTACGCGAGGGCCGTCCAGCTCGCTCCGCGCTCCAGGTACCGGTCCACGGCTTACCGGCGGCCGACCTTCGGGAAGAACGGCTGCACGGACGGGATGTACATCAGCGCCAGCGCGACCAGGCTGAGCAGCGTCGCGATCAGCGAGATGCCGGTGTAGGCCTGCATCACGAACTGGAACACCAGCGTGATCGCCACCAGGACCGTCAGGACGGTGCGCGCGGAGCGGGTGCCCTGGCGCGCCTTCCAGGCGAACAGCACGAAGAAGGCCGCGAACGACACCGAGCCGACCAGCAGCATCGCGAACAGCACCGTGGTGCCGGACGCGATCTTCTCCGGGGTGATCTGGGTGTTCGTGTTGGCCTTGACCAGGGTGTCGATGACCTGCTGGCGGGCCAGGAACACCACCAGGTAGGCGATGACGAGGACCACCGCCGAGGCGACCCACAGCCAGAACGACACTTGCACCGGCTTCGGCGGCTCGGGCCGTTCGACCTCGTCGCCCGGCAGGCTCGGCGCCGGGGGCAGGCCCTGGGCGCGGCGCTCGTCGTCCGATTCGTTCCCTGCGGTCACCCTGAAGAGCCTACTGCGCACGTGGAGGGCACTGGCAGCGGCCGCTGCTCAGTCCAGCCAGGCCGCCGCTTCCGTCGCCCAGTACGTGAGGATCATGTCCGCGCCCGCCCGGCGGATGGACGTCAGCACCTCGAGGATCGTGCGCTCGCGGTCCAGCCAGCCGTTCGCCGCGGCCGCCTCGACCATCGCGTACTCGCCGGAGATGTTGTACGCCGCGACCGGCACCGGGGACGCGTCGGCCGCCAGGCGGATCACGTCCAGGTAGGACAGCGCCGGCTTGACCATGATCGCGTCGGCGCCCTCTTCGACGTCCAGCTCGATCTCACGCAGCGCCTCGCGCGCGTTGCCCGGGTCCTGCTGGTACGTCTTGCGGTCGCCCTTGAGCTGGGAGTCCACCGCCTCGCGGAACGGGCCGTAGAACGCGCTCGCGTACTTGGCGGAGTAGGCCAGGATGCCGGTCTCGGTGTGGCCGGCCTCGTCGAGCGCCCGGCGGATCACGCCGACCTGGCCGTCCATCATGCCGCTCGGTCCGAGCAGGTGCGCCCCGGCTTCGGCCTGAGCCACGGCCATTTCCGCGTAAACCGCCAGCGTCGCGTCGTTGTCCACGGCTCCGCGGTCGTCCAGCACGCCGCAGTGGCCGTGGTCGGTGAACTCGTCCAGGCAGGTGTCGGCCATCAGGACCGTCGAGTCGCCGAGTTCCGCACGCAGGTCGCGCAGGGCGACGTTGAGGATGCCGTTCTCGTCGACCGCGCCGGAGCCGGTCGCGTCGCGGTTCGCGGGAACGCCGAAGAGCATCAGCCCGCCGACGCCGGCCTGCACCGCTTCGACGGCCGCCTTGCGCAGCGTGTCCCGGGTGTGCTGGACGACGCCCGGCATGCTCGAGATGGGCCGCGGCGCGGTGGCGCCCTCGGCGACGAACATGGGCAGGATCAGCTGACGCGGCCGGAGGGTGGTCTCACTGACGAGGCGCCGCAGCGCCGCCGTGCTCCGCAACCGGCGGGGACGATGCTCGGGAAACACCCCATCGACGGTACTCCGGCGGCGGAACGCGCTCGGGGCCGCCCGTGGGATCTCACGGACGGCCCCAACGGGCTGACGATCAGGAAGAACGCCGGGTGCGCTTCGCCTTCCGCGGCGGCGGCAGGGCGCCCTCCGCGCGCAGCTTGGCGGCGTGCGCGGCGAGCGCGTCGACCAGGTGCGGCACGTCGGCCACCTCCGGCTGCACGTCCACCCGCAGGCCGAACTCGACCGCGGTCTCCGCGGTCTTCGGCCCGATGCACGCGACCAGCGTGCGGGTGTGCGGCTTGCCCGCGATGCCGACCAGGTTCCGCACGGTCGACGACGAGGTGAAGCACACCGCGTCGAACCCGCCGGTCTTGATCATCTCGCGGGTCTCGGCCGGCGGCGGCGCGGCGCGGACGGTCCGGTAGGCCGTCACGTCGTCGACCTCCCAGCCGCGGTCCACCAGGCCGGCGGACAGGGTCTCGGTGGCGATGTCGGCCCGCGGCAGCAGCACGCGGTTCACCGGGTCCAGCACGTCGTCGTACGGCGGGAACTCGGCCAGCAGGCCCTCGCTGGACTGCTCGCCCTGCGGGATCATCTCCGGGTTGATGCCGAACGCGCGCACGCGGGCCGCGGTGGCCTCGCCGACGCAGGCGATCTTCACGCCGGAGAAGGCGCGGGCGTCGAGGCCGAACTCCTCGAACTTCTCCCACACCGCCTTCACCGCGTTGGCCGAGGTGAACACGATCCACTGGTAGCGGCCGTCGACCAGGCCCTTGACCGCGCGCTCCATCTGGGCGGGGCTGCGCGGCGGCTCGACCGAGATGGTCGGGACCTCGTGCGAGGTGGCGCCGTGGATGCGCAGCCGCTCGGCCATCTCACCGGCCTGCTCCTTGGTGCGCGGCACCAGGACCTTCCAGCCGTAGAGGGCGCGCGACTCCCACCAGGACAGCTTCGACCGCTGCCCGGCCTGCTCGCCGACGGTCACCACGAGCGGGCCGACCAGCTCACCGGCGTCCTGCGACAGGCTCGCCAGCGTGGTGTCGACCGTGCGCTGGGTGTTGATCGTGCCGTTGGCGGTGACGGCGACCGGGGTGGTGCCTGCCAGGCCGTGCTCGGTCAGCGCGCCCGCGGCCTCGGCCAGCTGGCCGGACGTCGCGTGCAGCACGATCGGGCCCGGCGCCGCGGCCACCTTCGCCCAGTCGACGTCGCCGCGGACGTCCACGTCGGTGTAGCTGCCGCCGAGCGCGATGCCGGCGTAGGCGGGCACGGCCGAGCCCGGCGTGATGCCGGGGACGACCTCGAAGACCGCGCTGGTCTTCGCGACGGCCTGCACCTCGGCGACGGCGGCGGCGCTGGTCAGCGGGTCACCGCTGGACAGGCGCAGCACGAGCCGTCCGCCCTTGGCCTCGTTGGCGAGGTCCTTCGCGACCTCGGCGGGCTCGCCGACGGCGGGCCTGACCTCGGCGTCCGCGCTGGCGCCCGCGAGCACGCCTGCGGGCACGTCCGGGTCGGTAACCACGACCTCGGCCTTCGCCAGGAGCTCCTGGGCACGTACGGTCAGCAGTCCGGCGTCGCCGGGGCCGGAGCCCACGAAGGCGACGCGCCCAGCGGTTGTCCGCGCGGGGGTCATCGTGTCTTTCTCCTATGAGTCGGCGCGAGCGCGCCGAACCGTTCGAGGAACTGTTTCACCGTGATTCGCGGCCCGGGCCGGACAGCGCGCCGGCTCCGAGGTCGAGCAGCTCCGCGGCCAGGTCGCGGCCGAGTTGCTCCGCTTCGCTCTTGCCGGCGACCGCCGAGGCGCGCAGCAGCTGCACACCCTCGTCGTCGAGGCCGGCGGCGGCGACCCCGCGCAGCGACACGTTCTCGATGACCGAGCCGTCCGCGTCGAGATCCTCCACCACCTCGGCGAGTGCGCCGACGGGCGCGCTGCAGCCGGCTTCGAGCGCGGCCAGCATGGCCCGCTCCGCCGTCACCGCGGCCCGTGTCGCTTCGTCGTCCACAATGGACCGAAGAAGGTGTTCGATGTCCACGTCGTCGACGCGGCACTCCACCGCCAGCGCGCCCTGTGCGGGCGCGGGCAGCATCTGGATCGGGTCCAGGGTCTCGGTGATCACGTCGGCCTTGCCGAGGCGGACCAGGCCGGCGCGGGCGAGCACGACGGCGTCCAGCTCGCCGTCGAAGACCTTGTTCAGCCGGGTGTCGATGTTGCCCCGGATGGGCACGACCTCGAAGCCGAGGCCGAGCGCGCGCAGCTGCGCCGTGCGGCGCGGCGAACCGGTGCCGATGCGGGCGCCGGGGGGCAGCTCGCCCAGCGTCAGCCCGTCGCGGGCGATCAGCGCGTCACGCGGGTCCTCCCGCGACGGCACGGCGGCCAGCACGATGCCGCGCTCGGGCGCCGTCGGCAGGTCCTTGTACGAGTGCACCGCGACGTCGACCTGCTTGTTCAGCAGGGCCTCGCGCAGCGCGGACGTGAACACGCCGACACCGATCTCCGCGATCGGCGCGCTGGAGCGGTCACCGGGCGTCGAGACCTTGACGATCTCGACCTCCAGGCCCGCCTTGCGCAGCGCGTCGGCGACCGTGCCGGTCTGGGTCAGGGCGAGGGCACTGCCCCGCGTCCCGATCCGAATGGTCCTCGTCACTTGCTTTCACCGTCTGTCCTGGGCAGGCGCTCGGTGGTCGGGCTCGACACGACGGCAGGCGATGCCGGGTCGAGCTCGAACAGCTCCCGCAGCGCGTTGGCGTAGTCCGTGCCCTGGGTTTCCGCGGCGAGCTGCTTCACACGCACCGTCGGCGCGTGCAGCAGCTTGTCCACGACCCGGCGCACGGTCCGGTTGAACTCGTCGCGGACCTCGGCGTCGAGGCCGGGCAGCCGGTTGTCCAGCCGCAGCATCTCGGCGTCGACGACCTCGGCGGCCCGCTTGCGCAGCGCGGTGACGGTCGGGGTGACCGCGGCGCTGCGCTGGGCGGCGAGGTACTCGCGCACCTCGTCCAGCACGATGCCATTGGCCTTGGCGATCTGCTTGGCGCTGCCCGCCGAGCCCAGCGAGTCCATCCGCTTCCGGACGGTCTCCAGGTCGACGAGGCGGACGCCGGGCAGGCTGTCCACGTCGGGGTGGACGTCCCGCGGCAGGCCGAGGTCGCACACCACCACCGGGCGCTCGCCGCGGCCGGCCAGGTGCGCGGGCGTGATGACGACGTCCTGCGCGCCGGTGCAGGCGACCACGACGTCGGCGTCGGCGAGGCGGGCGGTCAGCTCGTCCATGCCCGCGGCCACGGCGGGCACGCCCTGCTCGGTCACGTTGGCCGCGAGCCGCTCGGCGTTGGCCAGGGTGCGGTTGACGACCGTGATGCGGCCGATGCCGCTCTTGCGCAGCTGGCTCGCGGACAGCGCGCCCATCGAGCCGGCGCCGACGATCACCGCGTGCTTGCCCGCCAGGTCCGGCGCCTCGCCGAGGGCCTCGGACACCACGGACGCGCCGAGGTGGTCCAGACCGGTCTCGGTGTGCACGCGCTTGCCGACGCGCAGCGTGGTCTGGATCAGCTCGTGCAGGGTGCGGCCGACGGTGCCGGCCTCGCGCGCGGCGGCGTAGTAGTTGCGCACCTGGCCGAGGATCTGGGTCTCGCCGACGACCATCGAGTCCAGGCCGGAGGCCACGGAGAAGATGTGCTCGACGGCGGCGCCCGCGTAGTGCACGTAGAAGTTGTCGTAGAGGTCGGCGGCGTCGCAGCCGGCCTGGCGCGCGAGCACCTCGGAGATGTCGGCCAGACCGCCGTGGAACGCCTCGACCACCGAGTAGACCTCGATGCGGTTGCACGTCGAGACGAGCATGACCTCGTTCACGTGCGGCGACTGCTGGAGCTCGTGCAGCACCTTCTCCAGCTCGGTCGCGGGCACCGCGACCTTCTCCAGCGTCCGGAGATCGGCAGTGCGGTACGACAGCCCGACGGCCAGGACACTCACTTAGCGCACCACCATTCCGTTACCACCCACGTTCTCCGCTCGCTGGGCGACGTGGAACGACAGGATCTGCAGCTCCACGGCCAGGTCGACCTTGCGCACCTCGACATGGTCGGGCACCTGGAGGACCACCGGCGCGAAGTTCAGGATGCACTGCACCCCGCCCTGCACCAGCCGGTCGGCGACCGTCTGGGCCGCGGGCGGCGGCGTCGCGATGACGCCGATCGAGATCCCCCGCTCCGAGCACACCTCGGGGATGTCGTTGAGGTGCGACACCGGGATCCCGCCGACCGGAACGCCGATCAGGTCGGGGTCGATGTCGAACAGCGCCTCGACCGGGAACCCCCGGCCGGGAAAGCCTCCGTAATTGGCCAACGCATGACCGAGGTTACCGATTCCGACGACGGCGACCTTGTGCTGTCGCGTGAGTCCCAATATGCGCTCGAGCTGGGCCACCAGCACCGCGACCTCGTAGCCGACGCCGCGGGTGCCGTACGAGCCGAGGTAGGACAGGTCCTTGCGCAGCTTGGCGGAGTTCACGCCGGCGGCGGTGGCGAGCTCCTCGCTGGCCACGGTGGTCGCGCCCTGCTCGGACATGGCGGACAGGACGCGCAGGTACACGGCGAGACGGGCGACGGCGGCCTCTGGGATCGCGCGGACCCTGGCCTCCTCGGCGCCGTTCTCGGTGACCGCGGGCATCTCCGCGGTGGGGGCGTTGTCGGCGTCCGGGGTGGACAGCTTCCGGGCGACGGCCGAACCGTTTCGCCGGCCACGCTGTGACACCACGCCGGCCTCCTCGTTCCACGCCCTCGATGAGCTTCGAAATCCCTCTTGACCCGGGCCGCGAAGTCGGGTTTGATGCACGGCCGCCGTGAGGGGTACCGGCAATACGGTAGCCACTTGTGAACGCAGGCACAAAGTGGCTGGTCAACGGCATGACCGAAAGCACATCTAGCGCGCGGTGAAGGTGATCGTGTGCCAGCCGGTGGCGCCGTCCGGGACGACGTCGGCGAGCTGATCGGTCTGCGTGTAGCCGCTGCGGTCGGTCGCCCGCACCCGCACGGCGTGGCTACCCCGCGCGACCGGGACGTCCACCCACCACATGCGCCAGGCGTCCACCGTCACCTCGGTGGACAGCTCCGCCGTCGCCCACGGGCCGTCGTCCACGCTCACCTCGACCCGGTCGATCCCGGTGTGCTGCGCCCACGCGATCCCGGCGATCCGCACCTGCCCGGCGGCGACCGGGCCGCGCGGCGCGTCGATCCGCGACTCCGTCTTCACCGGCGCCTGCCGCGCCCAGCCGCGCTGCAGCCAGTACGGCGTGCGCGCGTCCCAGGTGGTGAGTTCCAGGTCGGTGACCCACTTCGTCGCCGAGACGTAGCCGTAGAGCCCGGGCACGACCAGCCGCGCCGGGAAGCCGTGCTCGATGGGCAGCGGCTCGCCGTTCATGCCGATCGCGAGCATCGCGCCGACGGACGGATCGGCCATCGCGGCCACCGGCGTGCCCGCGGTCCAGCCGTCCGCGCTGGTGGAGAACACCTGCTCGGCACCCGGGCGGACACCGGCCTCGGCCAGCAGCTCGGCGAGGTCGACGCCGATGAACCGCGCGGTCGAGATGTAGGGCCCGCCGACCGGGTTGGACACGCAGCACAGGGTCACGATCCGCTCGACCAGCGGCCGGTTCCGGATGTCGGACCAGGAGTAGGTGATCTCGCGGTCGACCATGCCGTGGACCCGCAGCGACCAGTCCTCGGTGCGCACCTGGGGCACCACGAGCGCGGTGTCGATGCGGTAGAAGTCCGCGTTGGGCGTGAGGAACGACGGCGTGCCGAACTTCGCGAAGTCCGCGCCGGCCGGGACCGGTGGCGCGGTCCGCGCGGGGACCAGCGGGCCGACCGCCGCCCGGGACCCTTCGGCGTCCTTGCTCGTGCCGACCAGCTGCCCGGCGATCCCGGCCACGCCGGCGCCCGCCACGGCGATCAGGAAGTTCCGCCGCGCGGCCGACGAGTGCTGCCCGTCGAGCGCGGTGCGGTGCAGCCACGAGAACACCGCGAGCCCGGCGACCAGGCTGACCACCGGCGCGAGCAACGCGATCTGCCCCAGGTCGGGGCGGGTGAACACGGCGGCTCCGCCGAGCACGCCGACCACGGCCACGAACACCAGCCCGGGCGCGGCCCGGCGGCGGGAGGCCAACCCGGCGGTCACCGCGAGCGCCAGCGCGACCACGGCCATGCCGGTCAGCAGCACGGCCTTGTCCGCGGTGCCGAACGCCCGCACCGCGAAGTCCTTGAGCCAGCCCGGGGTCAGGTCGATCGCCGCGTTGCCGACGGCGAAGAACGGCGACGCGCCCGCGCCGACGAACCCGGCCACCAGGTGCCCGGACCCGAGCGCGGCGACCAGGGCGATCACGCCGATCAGCCCGGCGACGGGCGCGGACAGCCGCGGCGACTCGACGTTCGTGCTCACGCCACCAGTCTGGCCCGGCGGGGCACCCCCGAGGGCTTACCGATCGCTTACGCCAGCGCGGCCCGGAGCCGGTCCTCCTCGACCTTCCAGTAGCCGTGCTCGGCGCCGTCGACCAGGATCACCGGCACCCGGTCGCCGTACTCGGCCTGCCACTCCGGGTCGCTGTCGACGTCCTCGGCGCGCCACGGCACGCCCAGCTCGGCGCAGATCCGCTCGACGTCCCGCTCCGCCTGGACGCACGACGAGCAGCCCTGGCGGGTCATCACGGTCACTTCGTGGGCCATGGGGAAATCATCCCCGCAGCTGGACCCGGCGCAGCTTCCCGGTCGCCGAATGCGGCAGCCGCTCGGCGAACTCGACCGTGTGCGGCACCTTGTACCCGGCCAGCCGCTCCGCGCAGTGCTCGACGACCTGCTGCTCGGACAGCGACGCACCGGGCGCGGGCACCACGACCGCCTTGACCGCCTCGCCGCTGCGCTCGTCGAGCACCCCCACCACGGCCGCCTCGGCGACCCCCGGCAGACCGGCGATGACCTCTTCGACCTCGTGCGGGTACACGTTGAAGCCGTTCACGATGATCAGGTCGTTGGCGCGGTCCACCAGGTGCAGGTCGCCGTCGCTGTCCAGGAACCCGACGTCGCCGGTGCGGAACCAGCCGTCCGCGTCCGGCCCGTGCGCCCCGTCCGGCCAGTAGCCGGAGAACAGGTTGGCGCCGCGGATCGCGACCAGACCGGTGCCGTCGCCGTCCTCCTCGAACACGTCCTCCGGGTCGTCCGGGTCGAGCGGCACCGGCTCGCCGGAGCCGTCCGGCCCGACCAGCCGGACCTCGACGCCGGGCAGCGGGCGGCCCGTCGAGCCGGGCTTCGGGTAGCCGGTGACCAGCGTCGACGTCACCACCGGCGCGGTCTCGGTGAGCCCGTAGCCCTCGAAGACGCCCAGCCCGGTCTTCTCCCGGATCGCGGCGAGGACCTTCGGGTGCAGCGGCGCCGCGCCCGAGGTGAGCAGGCGGACCGTGCCGAGGCCTGCGGCCAGCTCGTCCGGCTCCAGCTGGGCCAGCTCGGCGTACATCGCGGGGACCCCGCCGATCACGGTGACGCGGTGGTCCGCGCACGCCTGCAGCGCCTGCCGCGCGTCGAACCGCTCGGCCAGCACCGCCGTCGCGCCCACCGCGGTGCTCAGCAGCAGGCCGGGGCCGAGGCCGTAGACGTGGAACAGCGGGATGGCGATCAGCACCCGGTCCGGGTGCCCGACCGGCGCCGGGTCGATCCGGCCCAGCTGTTCGAGGTTGGCCAGCAGCGCGCGGTGCGACAGCATCACGCCGCGCGGCGGCCCGGTGGTGCCCGAGGTGTAGGACAGCACGGCGATGTCCTCACCGCCGCCGCGGACGGGGAAATTCGCACCGGGGCCGATTTCCGGCCGCAGCACCGGCGCGTCGTCCGTCCCGTCGTCGGGGTTCCGGCTGATCACCAGGCGCGCGCCGCTGTGGGCGAGCACGGTGTCCAGCTCGGGGCGCGGGGCCAGCGGCGAGACCGGCACCGCGATCGCACCGCACCGGGTGACGCCGAAGAGGGTGACGGCGAAGTCCGCCGAGGTGGGCAGCCGCAGCGCGACCCGGTCGCCGGCACCCACGCCCCGGTCCGCAAGGCGTTGCGCGAGCCCCCCGGCGGCCGCGTCCAGCTGCGACCAGGTCAGGCTGACGCCGGCGGCGGTGTCGATCACCGCGACGGCGTCCGGCCACTGCTCCGCGGCGCCGGTGAGCAGGTCGGCGATGTTGCCGGTTTTCATGGGGTCAGTGTGGCACCAGCTCACCCGTCATGGGGAAGCTCGGCGATCGTCGCTCTTCCGAGACCCCCGCCACTACCTACTTCCGGGTAACTACCCGTATGCTGCTTCTCGCGTCGTAGTGGTGATGATCACTCGGGTCGGACGAAGGAGTCGCCGTGACGAACTGGCTTGCCGCCCGCCCAGCGGGTCTGCACGTCGGCACGGTCACCCGCGTGCACGAGGTGCCGGACGAGCAGGCGGGGCCGTGGGCCCTGGTCCGCGCTGCCCAGCAGGGTGACACCGCCGCCTTCGGCGCGCTCTACGACCAGTACGTCGACGTCGTCTACCGCTACGTGTACTTCCGCCTCAGCGACCGCGAGCTCGCCGAGGACATCACGAGCGAGACGTTCCTGCGGGCGCTGCGGCGCATCTCGTCGGTCAGCTACCAGGGCCGCGACGTGGGCGCCTGGTTCGTCACCATCGCCCGCAACATCGTGCTCGACCACCTCAAGTCCAGCCGGTACAAGCTCGAGGTGGTCACCGACGAGGTGGCCGACTCGGGCACCGCGCCGTTCGCCGCGCCCTCGGGCGCGGAACCGGGCCCGGAGCAGCAGGCGGTCACCAGCGCGACGCGCGACGCGCTGCTGTCCGCGATCGCCGGGCTGGGCGAGGACCAGCGGGAATGCATCGTCCTGCGGTTCATCCAGGGCCTGTCGCTGGCCGAAACGGCGCAGATCATGAAGCGCAACGAGGGCGCCATCAAGGCGTTGCAGCACCGCGCGGTGCGCAAGCTCGCCCAGCTCCTCCCGGACGGGTGGCGCTGAACGCGTAACAACCGGACGGTTTGCGTCGTTGCAGCAGGTGTGGACGAGCACCGGTGGACGGCGCGCGAGCTGGAAGTCATCTCCGGTCTCCGCGGGCTCGGTCGCGCCGTCGAACCGGACGACGACACCAAGGCGCGGATCCGCGCCGAGATCTCGCGGAAGCTGGATGCGGAACCCAGCAGGCGGCGCCGCGCGCTGGCGACCGTCCTCGCCGCCGCGGCCGCGCTGATCGTCTTCGTCGGCGGGGTCGGCCTGCTGCTCTCCCGCGGCTCGCTGCCCGGTGACCCGCTCTACGGCAT
This sequence comes from Amycolatopsis sp. NPDC006131, assembly GCF_040614175.1. Lineage (NCBI taxonomy): Bacteria > Bacillati > Actinomycetota > Actinomycetes > Pseudonocardiales > Pseudonocardiaceae > Amycolatopsis > Amycolatopsis sp. NPDC006131. The sequence continues at coordinate 6,867 of NZ_JBEXTX010000001.1, read as the reverse complement.
GAAGCTGGCGAGCGAGGACGCCGAGCTGCAGCTCACCTTCGACGAAGCCGCGCGCGGGTCCAAGCACCTGCAGTTCGCGTCGAACCGGCTGGACGAACTCGCCGCGATGCCGTCGGCGGACACCGGCGCTTTTCTGACAACGTTGTCGGCATTCGCCGCGGAGGCGACGGCCGGGACGGCGCAGCTCACGGTGCTCGGTGTGCAGGGCGACACGGCCCGGCTGGACCAGCTGCGGACGTGGGCGAGCGAGCAGGCGGGCAAGCTCGCCGCCCTCGACGTGCCGGACGGCGCCCGCAACGGGTTCACGCAGGCCGGAACGCTGCTCAACCGCATCGACGCGCGGGCGGCGGCGCTGGCCGGGCGGCTGTCCTGCTACCGCATCACCACCGGCGAGGCGGACGACCTCGGCGCGGTCCCGGCCACCGGCGAGTGCGCCGTGCCGCCGGACGCGCTGCTCGGGATCCCGTCAGGCGCGCCGCTGCCGCCGGTGAGCACGGTGTCCCCGCCGCCGGTGGAAATCGCCACGACGCCCACCGCGCCGGGCAGCAGCGCCCCGGTCGTGCCCACCGCGACCGGTCCGGTGCCCCCGTCGAGCAGCGGATGGACGCCGACGGTCCTGCCGCCGCCGATCAGCGCGCCGACCAGCACCCGGCTCCCCACCCCGACGACCACGACGCCACCGCCGCTGATCTCGATCCCACCGCTGATCCCCGGCCTGCCGGGGCTCGGCATCGGCTAGTGCAGGACCTTCAACCCCACGACCCCCGCCACGATCAGCCCCAGGCACACCAGCCGGGCCGCGGTGGCCGGTTCGCCCAGCGCGACCATGCCGTAGACGGCGGTGCCGATCGCGCCGATGCCCACCCACACGGCGTACCCGGTGCCGATGGGGATCGACCGCATCGCGTAGGAAAGCCCGGCCATGCTGGCGACCAGCGCGACGACGAACAACACACTGGGCCCCACCCTGGTGAAGCCGCGCGCCGCGTTCAGCGCCGCGGCCCAGACGGTTTCCAGGATCCCGGACACGATGAGCACGATCCACGCCACGACGAGACACCTCCGAACGAAAGCCGACGTCCTCCCACGTCGTCTTGTCCTGCCGGGTACGACGTCTCGTCCGGGGTGGCGCGCCACCGCCGCCGACGTTACCCCGGCCCGCGTCGCTGGGCGCGGAACACCACGAACAGCAGCCGCAGCCCCAGCAACGCGCTGACCACCAGCAGGTTGTAGCCGAACAGCTGGTTCAGCGTCAGCTCCGGCAGCACCCGCGGCCCGCCGGTGCTCGCGAGCAGCAGCACCGCCATCAGGCCGGTCGCGGCGCCGGTCAGGGCCAGCAGCACCTCGTGCAGCATGCCGAAGACCACCGCGCGGTCCCGTTCGTCGGCGAAGGTGCGGACGTTCACCGTCAGCCGGCCCTGCTCCAGCGCCGACGTCAGCCGATCCACGCGGCGGGGCAGCCGTCGCAGCACCGGCAGCAGCGCGAGCAGCTCGTCGGTCGCCGCGCCGCGCAGGGACCCCGGCTGCAGCCGCTCCCCCACCAGGGACCCGGCGAACTTCCGGGACTCGCCGAGGATGTCGAACCCCAGCGACAGCAGCCCGAGCGTGCCCTCCACCGTCGCCAGCGCGCGGAACACCGCCGCGATGGCGGGCGGGATCGACAGCCGGAACTCGGCGATGATCCGGAACAGGTCGGTGAACATGTCCACGTCCGGCGACCGCCCGTGCGACAGGTGCTTGGCCATCAACGCGCCCAGCGCCCGCTCCAGGCGCTGCTCGTCGATCTCGTCCGGCCGGTCCACGATCTCCAAGAGCCCGTCCCGCAGCCCCTCCGGATCGCCGCGGTCGACGGCGGCGAACAGGTTCGCCAGCCCGCCGCGCAGTGACGAGTCGAGCCGGCCCACCGAACCGAAGTCGAGGAGCCCGAGGTTGCCGTCGGCGAGGAGCAGGACGTTGCCCGGGTGCGGGTCGGCGTGGAAGACGCCGTGCAGCAGGACCTGCCGCAGCAGCGAGTCGAGCAGGCCGCGGGCCAGCACCGCGCGCCGCTCGGCCGGGACGTCGCCGATGCCCTCCCGCACCGGCACGCCGTCCAGCCGCCGCATGACCAGCACACGTTCGCCGGACAGCTTGGCGTGCACGGCGGGCAGCGCGAGCCCCGTGCCGTTCTCCGCGGCGGCGACCGCGGTGAGGTTGCGGGCCTCGACCCGGAAGTCCAGCTCCTCGGTGAGCGCGGCGCGGAACCCCTCGGCGAGGTCGAGGACGCCCAGCGACCGGGCCCAGGCCGCGCGCAGCTGCAACGAGCGCGCGACGCGGAAGACGATGTCCAGGTCGCGCTCCACGATCCGGTCGATGCCCGGCCGCCGCACCTTGACGACCACGTCCTCGCCGCTGTGCAGCCGGGCCCGGTACACCTGCGCGATCGACGCGGCGCCGAGCGGTTCGGGGTCGAACTCGGCGAACACCTCGGCGGTCGGGCGGCCCAGCTCGGCCTCCAGCTCGCGCTCGATGTCGGCGAACGGGGCGGGCGCGACGCGGTCCTGCAGCAGGCTCAGCTCGTCGACGAACACCTGCGGCAACACGTCCGGCCGCGTCGACAGGACCTGGCCGAGCTTGACGAACGTCGCGCCGCCGTCCTCCAGCGCGCGCCGCAGCGAGCGGGCCAGGGTGGCGTGCCTGCCGGAGTCGGTGACGCGACGGCCGGTCAGGTACGGCCCGATGCCGTGCTTCACCGCGATCCGCATGATCTGCGAGTACCGGCGGGTCCGGGCGAACCGCGCGCGCAGCGACCGGAGACGGCCGAGCAGCCCGAGCCCGCCGCCGCTGGGGACCGCCATCTCGGCGAGGAACAGGAAGATCAGCGTCGCCAGGAACGCGCACCCGGCGAGTGGGATGAGGAAGCCCAGGTAGACGGGGTCGGAGTCGCGGGTGAGGGGCGCGATCCGGACGGCGAGGCCCCCGGCGACGGCCCACCCGGCGGCCGCGCCGAGCAACGCCCGCAACGCCCCGATCCGCACCCCCAGCACGCGGCGCGAAGCGACCACGAGCGGCCACAGCATCAGGACGTAGACGGGCACGCTGAGCAGCCCCAGCAGCACGGTCGACATGACGATTCCCCCGGGGTCGCAGTCACTGCCCCGAATCGAAGCACATCGGCGCCAGGCGCGGAGGGATCGCCTGATCCGGATCCGTGACGTGCTCGCTACGCTGACCCCAGGGACGAGCGCAGGAGGCGGTGTGCGTGTGGCGCAGCAGGGGTGACGGCCCGGAACGCGAGCGGCTCGCCGAGATGGCCGGCGAGGCGTCGGCCGACGCCGCCGTGGCCATGGAGTCCCAGCTCGACGTGCCGCCCGCCCCGCCGGACCTGACCGCGGCCGCGTTCTTCGACGTCGACAACACGATGATGATGGGCGCGTCGATCTTCCACTTCGCCCGCGGTCTCGCCGCGCGCAAGTACTTCACGACCTCCGACCTGGCCGGGTTCGCGTGGCAGCAGATCAAGTTCCGGGTCGGCGGGCGCGAGTCGCACAGCGGCGTGCAGTCCAGCCGTGAGCAGGCGTTGTCGTTCGTCGCGGGCAAGACGGTCGCCGAGATGAACCAGGTCGGCGAAGAGATCTACGACGAGCTGATGGCCGACAAGATCTGGTCGGGCACGCGCGCGCTGGCCGAGATGCACCTCAACGCGGGCCAGCGGGTGTGGCTGGTGACGGCGACGCCGGTCGAACTGGCGGCGATCATCTCCCGGCGGCTCGGGCTGACCGGCGCGCTGGGCACGGTCGCGGAGCACGTGGACGGCGTCTACACCGGCCGGTTGGTCGGGGACCTGCTGCACGGCCGGGCGAAGGCGCACGCGGTGCGGGCGCTGGCCGCGCGGGAGGGCCTGAACCTGCGGCGTTGCACGGCGTACTCGGACTCGTCGAATGACATCCCGATGCTGTCGGTGTGCGGCACGGCGGTGGCGGTCAACCCGGACGCCGGCCTGCGCGAGGTGGCACGCGCCCGCGGCTGGGAAATCCGCGACTTCCGGACCGGCCGGAAGGCCGCGAAGATCGGGGTGCCGTCGGTGCTGGGCGCGGGCGCGCTGGCCGGCGCGGTGGCGGCCGGAATGGCCTACCGCCGCCGCTGACCCCAGCCCGCGACCACCGCTCCGGCGGCTCGCCGCGGCGGGCGCGGCGAACCTACGGCCGCCGTTGCGGTCGCCGGTTCCGCGTCGACTCACCGGCTGGGATGCCGGTGACCAGGTTCGCCAGCTTCAGCACCTCGCCGACGGCGCGGCCCACCACGTACCCGATCCGCTTGATCAACCCCATGCCACCAGGATGGCACGGATCCGCTCAGTCCTTGAACGCGCTCCGCCGGTGCGCCAGCCTCCGGTACAGCGTCGTCTGGATCGACTCGCGCACCTGGTCGGTCAGCGAGAACACCAGCATCGGGTCGTCGAGGTCCTCCTCGGCGAAACCGTCGGTCCTGATGGGCTCCCCGAACTCGATGTGCCACTTCGTCGGCAGCGGGATCGCGCCCAGCGGCCCGAGCAGCGGGAAGAACGGCGTCACCGGGAAGTACGGCAGCCCGAGCAACCGCGCCAGCGGCTTCAGGTCGCCGATCTTCGGGTAGATCTCCTCCGCCCCGACGATCGAGCACGGGATGATCGGCACCCGCGTCCGCAGCGCCGCCGACACGAACCCGCCGCGCCCGAACCGCTGCAGCCGGTACCGCGCCGAGAACGGCTTGCCGATGCCCTTGTAACCCTCCGGCCACACCCCGACCAGCTCGCCCGAGCACAGCAGCCGCTCGGCGTCGGACGTGCACGCCAGCGTCTGCCCGGTCTTGCGGGCCAGCGCCCCGAGCAGCGGCGTCTGGAACACCAGGTCCGCGCCGAGCATGCGCAGGTGCCGGTGCCCCGGCGTCTCTTCGTGCACGGCGACCGCCGTCATAACTGCGTCCAGCGGCACCGTGCCGGAGTGGTTGCACACGATGAGCGCGCCACCGTCGGCGGGCAGGTTCTCTGCGCCGTGCGTGGTCACCCGGAAGTACTTCTCGTACAGCAGCCGCAACGGCGGCAGCAGCAGGTTGTCGGTCAGCTCCGGGTCGAACCCGAACTCGTCGACTTCGTAGTCGCCGGTCAGCCGGTGCCGCAGGAACCCGAGGAACCTGCTCAGCGCGTCCGGTTCCGGTGCGGGCGGCTCCTCCGGCGCGATCCTCGTCGGGAACGCCACGACGGGCGCGTCGGCGGGGGTTTCCCCGGCGCGCGCCTCGACGTCCGCCGGCTTCTCTCGTCCGGGTGCGTGCAGGGGGATGACCTGGGCTTGCGCGCTGGTCGTCACTTCTCTTGCCCCGCTTTCCTCTCTTCGGTCATCGGACTGCCGCCAGCACCTTGCCGGCCGCTCCGGCCAGCTGCTCACCGTCCAGCACGGGCCGCAGACCGCGCCCGGTGACGTAGTCGTCGAAGGCCGCCTCGGTGGACCACCGCGGCCGGTAACCGAACACGTCGGTCAGCCGCGTCGTGTCGACGACCCGCCCGTAGTTCAGCAGGCGCACCTGGTCCGGCGAGAAGTCGACCCTCGCGCCACGCAGCATCTTGGCCACCGTGCCCACCATGGTTCGCGGCACCGGCAGCTCGACCCGGCCCGCGCGCCGGATCGCTTGAGACAGTGTGAGTACCCCGTCGCCGCCGGCGTTGAACACGCCCGGTTTGTCTTCCAGGGTCGCCTTTTCCAGGATCGCCAGCGCGTCCGACGAATGGAGCAACTGCAAGCGCGCGTCGTAGCCGAGCACGGTCGGCACGACCGGGAGCGCGAAGTAGCGGGCCAGCACGGTGTCGACGTCCGGCCCGATGACGTTGGTGAAGCGCGTGGTGGTGATGGTGAGGTCGGGCCTACGGCGGGCCAGGCCGCGCACGTAGCCCTCCATCTCGACGGCGTCCTTGGCGTAGCCACTGGACGAGGTCGGGATCAGCTCGGAGTCCTCGGTGAAGACGGCCGGGGAGCGGGGCCCGGCGCCGTAGACGGCGGCGGTGGACTTCACGACGAGCTTGCGCACCCGGGGCGCGCGCTGGCAGGCGGCGAGCAGGCGCATCGTGCCGATGACGTTGACTTCCTTGATCGCCGTGCGACGGGCCGGGCCTGCCGGGTGCACGGTGGTCGAGCAGTGCACGACCGTGTCGACGCCCGCGGAGTCGATGACCTTGGCGATCAGCGGGTTGCGGATGTCGGCCCGGACGAACTCGGCGTGGCCGAGGCGCTGCAGGACCTTGCGGGGCGGTGGCGCTGTGTCGACGCCGATGACCCGCTCCAGGTCCGGGTTGTTGCCAAGCCGTACCAGCAGCCTGCCTCCGAGTTCGCCGCCGACCCCGGTGACCAGCACGACGTTGGACGCCATGAAACCCCCTGACAAGGGTGTGGGATGTGGTGTTCGCGGCAGTGGCCGATGCTACCCCGGACCCGGGCCGGAGTCAGGAGGCCTAACACGCTATTAACCCAGGTCAGGGACTTTGGTCACTGATCGCCGGAAAAAGCGCACGGCCCGCCCAGGATCTGGACGGGCCGCGTGAAGAGGCGTTCGCGCAGGATTTACTTGCCCTGCTTGCGGCGCTGCATCCGCGTCCGGCGCAGCAGCTTGCGGTGCTTCTTCTTGGACATGCGCTTGCGGCGCTTCTTGATCACCGAGCCCACAGGTGCTCCTTCACGTTTCGTCTGCTTCACACGCTGCCCAGCGCAACGTCCAAAGAGTTGAAGCGCTACAGGCACGAGCGGCCTTTAAGGTTACCGGGCGGGCCCCCGGCCGATCGTGCTGGCCATCAAGAAACCGATCACCATCGCGGTGCTCGACGAGGTCGTCAAGGTCATCGAGACCGGCAACTACCCGGAAAAC